>NZ_JBEFRW010000007.1:0-260126 GCF_053483195.1 Mycolicibacterium sp. XJ2546
GGTGGATCAGTCCGACGCGGTTGATGCGGTGACGGATCTGGTGGATCAGTCCGACGCGGTTGATGCGGTGACGGATCTGGTGGATCAGACCGATCTCGTTGACACGGTGACGGACGTGGTTGACCAAACCGATGCCGTCGACGCGGTCACCGACGTGGTGGACACGGTGACGGACCTGGTTGACCAGACGGACGCGGTTGATGCGGTGACGGATCTGGTGGATCAGACCGATGTGGTCGACACCGTGACCGACCTGGTCGATGAATCTGATGTGGTAGACGCCGTCACGGATCTGGTGGATCAGACTGACGTTGTCGATGCGGTAACGGACTTGGTGGATCAGACCGACGTTGTGGATGCGGTCACCGACATTATTGATTCGGCAGACCTGGACTCCGTCGACAGCACAGACGGTTCCCATGATCCGGGTCCCATAGCGCGGTTCTTCAAATCCCTCTGGGACCTCTTCTGGGGCGCAATCATGTTTGTTGTCAATCTCGTTGGACAGGTCATCGAAGTAATCTTCGGCGGGCCGTCCGGCAACGGCTGGTGGGATCTGTAACCGATGGCCACAAAGCGAGAGGTCCGTCCCCCGCAAGACGCCGCAGCGCCGAAGTCGAAGGCTCGCACGAAATGGACACGTGCCAGTGAAGTGCTGATCAGTGCTTTGGTGATCGTCATCGTGTTGGTCGGCGTCGTCGGATCACTTCCAAAGTCAGCGATAAAGAGCACTGCCGCACCGGTTGTCACCCCAATCGCGCGTGCATCAGGCCTGGATCAGAGTTGGGGCGTGTTCTCGCCGAATCCGCCAAGAATAGTGACTGAGTTGGAAGTCCACGTCGTGATGAGCGACGGTGAAGACCGACTGTGGCGACTCGATGCCGACCGTTCGCTCCCCGAGTATCGCTGGCGCAAGTTGAAAGAGGCGGTAATCAAGCACAAAGGGCTTCGCCGCGGATTCGCGCAATGGGTGGTTAGCCAGGTGACCAACAAGACCGACAAAGTGCGGCCGGCCCAGGTACTCATCATCATGCAGACAGAGACCTTGCCGCTGCCCGGTAAGGGCGAGCCAAAGAAAGTAAGGAAGTTGCTGTACAACGGCAAGGTGGCGAGGGCGAAATAATGCTCCAGAAGCTCGACGCTCGCCGGCGCGGCCAAACGGTAATCGAAGCCTGGCGCGGATTTTGGTTTCGCGTCGAACCCGCGTACACAATCGGCTTGATCCGAATCGCCTTTGGCGCGTTGGTAATTCTGTGGGCGCTCGAACTCAAGACCAACCTTTACATCCGATTCGGCACCGAAGGCGTGCTCCCACGGCCGCCTTCTTCGGCGTATACCTGGAGTATCTTCGAGCGGTATTCCACCGACACCGCACTGCTTGTCGGGTGGATCGTGCTGATTGTCGCGGCCATCGCATTGACAGTCGGTTGGCACAGCAGAATCGCCGCCATACTGGTCTTTATCCTGATCGTTTCGTTCGAGCGTCGCAATCCATGGGTTTTCAATGCGGGGGATATGCTCATTCGCATCGAGGCGCTTTTCCTCGCTCTGGCCCCAAGTGGAGCGGCATTGTCTTTTGATCAGCGGCGCCGAACGGGATCATTCTGGTCGGCTCAGCACCGCACCGTTTGGGCACTGCGCCTGATTCAGATCCAGGTCTCAATCATCTACGTCTCCACGGTCATTGCGAAGCTGCGCGGTGAGACGTGGCAGAACGGTACGGCGGTGTTGTATTCGCTACGGCAGTACGACATGTTGATGATGCCGACACCGGCCTGGGTGACCGAGAACCTGGTGGTGGCAAACGCAATGACGTGGGGCACCCTGGTGATCGAATTGGCCATCGGTCTCCTGGTTTGGAATCGACGATGCCGCCCATGGGTACTCGCCGCCGGCGTTGTGCTGCACGTGTCGATCATGTTGACCATTGCGGTCGGCCTCTTCAGCTTCGCGATGTTCGTGCTGTACCTCGCGTTCATACCGCCCGAACGTGTCAAGGCGATGGCCGACAAGCTGAGCGACGCGCTCGACCGAATCGCCGTGCGGTTGAAGCGGCGAGGCCTCGCCCTAGTCGGAGACGACGCGAGCGCGCCCGGCCAAGACGACGTGGCCGTCCTCGAGGATCTCGATGCAAGCACTGATGACCGCGAAAGCAGCGGGCCGTCCGCGCGCAATGGCGATACCCCGATCGGGGCGCGAGCCAGCCGCCAACGTCTCGACGCTGGCCACCCGGATCGACGGCTGAACGGCTCGCATCGCGCCGCCAATCCGGCTCCCAGCCCTGTGTCGGTACCTCAGCTTGGCGCCGACGACGGACCAGCCGGCCGCCACGCCCGCACTGCCCAGACGAGGGCGAGGAACCCGTCCACCGACTAGCCGTGCCCCCGGGCTGAACACGTGTTCGGCCGCCAAGGTGCCAGTCGGCGCTAACGTGGTCGTCGATGAAGCACACACTGTCGTCGAAACTGGTCGCGCTGGCGGCTGCAGCTCTTTTGGTGTTGGCCGGTTGCGGCCGCGAAGCGCCCGAGGACCCGGCGCCGTCCACACCGCCCGGGCCCAGTAAGGCCGCCACGGACTTCGCCGAGACCCTGAGGCAGCGGGTGACGGGTGATGCGCTGTCGGCGCATCTGATCAAGCTGCAAGAGATCGCCGACGAGCACGACGGCAACCGTGCGTTGGGCACCCCCGGCTACGACGCCAGCATGGACTATGTCGTTAACGCGCTGCAGGACAAGGGTTTCGATGTGCAGACCCCAGAATTCGAGGTGCGCATCCCGTTCGCTGAGGAGCCGGCGCTCACCGTGGGCGACGCCACCATCGCCGCCAAGCCGCTGAACTTCACCATCGGCACCCCGCCCGAAGGCGTATCCGGGCCGCTCGTACCCGCCCGTGTCGAGGACTCGCCGGGGTGCACTCCCGCTGACTACGACGGACTACCCGTCGCAGGTGCCGTCGTGCTCGTCGACCGCGGCACCTGCCCGTTCTCCGAGAAGGAGAGCGCCGCCGCCGAGCGAGGCGCGGTGGCGTTGATCGTCGCCAACAACGAGGACGGTGACGAGATGGGCGGCACGCTCGGAGAGCACACCGAGGTGAAGATCCCGGTCATCAGCGTCACCAAGGCCGCCGGTGAGCGGTTGCGCGCCGACCCGGCCAACACCACCATAAAACTCAACGCCGGCGTGCGCACCGAACGCACCCGAAACGTCATCGCCCAGACCGAGACCGGCTCCACCGACAACGTGGTGATGCTCGGCGCCCATCTGGACAGCGTCCCGGAGGGACCCGGGATCAACGACAACGGTTCCGGGGTGTCGGCGGTTCTGGAAACCGCGCTGCAGTTGGGCAGCTCACCGGACGTGAACTACGCAGTGCGGTTCGGCTTCTGGGGCGCCGAGGAACTCGGTTTGCTCGGCTCCAGCGACTACGTGTCATCGTTGAGCGTCGATGAGCTCAAAAACATTGCGCTGTACTTGAACTTTGACATGATCGCATCACCTAACCCGGGCTACTTCACCATCGACGGTGATCAGTCCGCGCCGCCCGACCCGAGCCAACCCGTTCCCCGGGTGCCCGAGGGTTCGGCGGGTATCGAGCGCACGCTGGTGTCGTATCTGGAGAACGCCGGAAAACCGCCCGCCGACATCAACTTCGAAGGCCGCTCCGACTACAGCAGCTTCACCATCGCAGGCATTCCGGCGGGCGGCCTGTTCACCGGCGCGGAAGCAGAGAAGTCTGCCGAGCAGGCTAAGAAGTGGGGAGGTCAAGCGGACGAACCCTTCGACCCGAACTACCACAAGGCATCCGACACGCTGGAGAACGTCAACCGGATGGCGCTGGAGATCAACGGAAAAGGCGTTGCGTACGCCGTCGGGATCTACGCGCAGGACCAGGGCGGCCGCAACGGTGTGCCGATCCGTGACGACCGCACCCGGCACGCCCTCGAATCATGATGAGGTGGGCGGCACTCCTCGCGGCGGCCGCGGTGCTGACGTCATGCTCGACGGCCGATGACCAGGTATCCGCGCCGGAGTTCGCCCGTGGGTTGGCCGAGGCGGTCACCGCCGACGGGATGTACACCCACCTGCAGAAACTGCAGGAGATCGCCGACGCCAACGACGGCAACCGGGGTCAGGGCAGCGCGGGTCTGCAGGCCAGCGTGGACTACGTCGCGCAGGTCCTGCGGGATAAGGGTTTTGACGTCGAAACACCGGAGTACGAGCGGCTCGACCGGATGGCGGGCGGCGACCCGTCGATGACCGTCAACGGTCGTGAGCACAGCGTCGATCAAGCTTCGCTGCTGATCACAACACCGCCGGGCGGTCTCAAAGCCGTCACCCTGCGACCCGGGAAACCTTCCGGGTGTCGTACCGCCGACTACGACGGGGTCTCGGTCAAAGGGGCGATTTCGGTTGTCGACGACACCGGATGCTCCGTGGTCGACAAGCAGAATGTGGCGGTTTCGGAGGGCGCCGTCGGGCTGCTCGTCGTCAGCGACCCGGGTCAGCGCGGCAGCCCGCCCGACCTGTTTCCCGCGGGCTACTACCGTGAGCTGACCGTCCCCGTGGGGATCATCGACACGGGCACCAACGCGGCGCTGCGTCGCACCACCGCACAGGTGTCGCTGGTGCTGGATAGCAAGCCGGTGATGGCCAAGGGCCGAAACGTGGTGGCGCAGACCAAGACCGGCAATATCGACAACATCGTGGTGGCCGGGGCCCACCTGGACAGCTCGGCGGCCAGCCCCGGCATCAACGACAACGGCTCGGGGGTCGCTGCGCTGTTGGAAACCGCGTCGGCACTGGGAGCCCAACCGCGGACGGCCAACGCGGTGCGGTTCGCATTCTGGGGCTCGGAGAAGAACGGGCTCGCCGGCGCGACGAGCTACCTGCAAGGTCTGTCCGCCGAAGAACTCAACCAGATCGCGCTGTACCTCGACTTCGACATGCTTGGGTCGTCAAACGCCGGCTACTTCACCTTCGACGGCGATCAGTCGGCGCAACTCAACCCCGATATTCCGGTGGACTCCGTGCCGGAAGGGTCGGCTGCGATCGAGCGCACCCTCGCCGGGTATCTCTACTCGGCGGGTGCGCGGCCTGCCGACATGCCGCTGAGCCGGGTCACCGACTACAACGCATTTCTGACCGTGGGCGTGCCGATCGGCGGCTTGACCGCAGGGTCCTCGCAGCGCAAATCCGAAGCGCAAGCTCGTCTTTGGGGCGGGCAGTCCGGTGTCGCGTTCGATCCGAATTACCACACCAGACGCGACACCATCGACAACATCAACCGCGATGCGCTTTCGGTGATGGGTTCGGCAGCCGCGTTCGCGGTCGCGACCTACGCGCAGTCCATCGAAGGGGTCAACGGGGTACCGGCTCTGGCGCAGCGAAATCGCGGCGCTCGTTAGCGTTGCGAAACCCGAACAGCCGCATCCCGTGGTACACCAACAGCGCGGCGATCGAGCCGAGCGCGATGCCGGTGAACGTCAAACCGCGGGCGTGCCAGGTGAAGTCGGCGATACCCACGACCAACGGTATGGCGGCGGTCATCTGGCCGACCAACTTGACGTGTCCGAGGTTTTCGGCGACCAGCGCGATCACCGCGGGCAGAAGCATCGGCAGCACAGCCAAGCTGAATGTGGGCGACTGGCCGCCGGCGCCAGGTTGAAGCCGATCAGCGCGACGACCGCTCCGGTGACCACCGGCGGCAACGTCACGTCGATCCAGTGGGTGCCGACGATGTGCACGACCATCCCGATCAGGATGAGCGCGACGCCGACCGCGACCAGACCACCCAACGCGCTGCCGGTTCCCTGTGCGCCCACTGCCGCGGTCACCGGGGCGATCACCGCGAAACTCGAGCCTGGTGTAAGACGCTATGCCAGCGGAGCCACAAGTGAGAACGCCAACACCAGACAACCGATGATTCCCGCGGTCGGAATCGCCCTGCGCCCCAGCGTGAACGCCGCGGCGTTGGCGATCGCGTAGTACACCAGCACGGCGAACGAGGATACGGCGATCACGCTACGCACATCGACCACCGCCGCCAGCACGGCCACCACGGCGCCGACGGCGACCTCGGCGCGGTGGGGGCCGCCGAAGCGCGGGTGCACCGCGGCAAGGGGGCGGGGCAAGACCCCGTCACGCGCCATCGCCAGCGTCGTACGCGATACCCCGAGGATGAGCGCCAGCAGCGAACCGAGCGCCGCCACCGCGGCACCCGCACGGACCACCGGCTCGAACCCGCCAAAACCAGCCGCCGTCACCGCATCGGCCAGCGGTGCCGTCGCCGAAGCCAGTGTCTGGCTACCCAATTCGGACAGCACGGCGACCGCGACTGCGGCGTACACCACCAACGTGATCGCCAGGGCGATCGGGATGGCACGCGGGATCGTCCTTGCGGGTTCGCGCACCTCCTCGCCGAGCGTGGCGATCCGCGCATAGCCGGCGAACGCGAAGAACAGCAGCCCGGCTGCCTGCAGCACACCGCCTGCCGAGACGTCATCGCCGAACGTCAGCCGCGCCGCGTCGACGCCGCCGAAGCCCAGCACGAGCACGACCACCGCGGCCAACACCGCGAGCACCACCGCGACCAGGGCGCGGGTCAGCAGCGCCGACTTCTGAATGCCCGCGTAGTTCACCGCCGTGAGCACCACGACCGCGCCGACCGCGACGGCGTGCGCCGCGCCCGGCCACACGTAGTAGCCAACCGTCAACGCCATCGCAGCGCACGACGCGGTCTTACCGCCGATGAAGCTCCAGCCGGCGACGTTGCCCCAAAACGAGCTGAGCCGCTCCTTGGCGTAGACGTAGGTGCCGCCGGACTGCGGGTACAGCGCGGCCAGCCGAGCCGACGAGGTCGCGTTGCAGTAGGCGACGAAAGCGGCGATCACCAACCCGACCAGCAGGCCGGAACCCGCCGCGGCGGCCGCGGGAGCGAACGCGACGAAGACGCCGGCACCCATCATCGAGCCCAGCCCGATGGTGACGGCGTCGAAGGTTCCCAGCCGCCGATGCAATCCGGGACGCTCCGGCGTGCTCACGCCGAAATGCTAATTCAGGCTGCGTCGCCGTGCCCCACCAGCGATTCACGCACCGACGTCGTCGCCGACGCGAGGACGACGGTCAGCAGCACGACACCGGAGAGCACCGCCAGCGGAATGGTCCACAGGCGGCGGGATAGCAGCGCGCTGTGGCACTCGTCGACGTAGTCGGATTCCCCGACCGCTTCGGCGGCCTGGGTCAGATCCGAGATGTACCCGGTGCCGCAGTTGATCTGGAACCCCCACTGGTCATAGGTGTCGAGGTAGACCGGGAAGTTCATCGCGAGCAGGGCGACGCCCAAGAGAATGGAGGCCACGATTCCGGTGTAGGCAAGGCGGTGATGCCGTTGGCTCAAGTGTCCCCCCGTCAAGTCATACAAACGTCAGAGAAGAGCAGCACGGGCCACGACGCAATCGATCCGAGATAGGAAACCGCCAGGTCGATGCCGCTCATGTGCTGCAGATGCTCGGTGTGCGTGCTGGACCAGAAGACCCCGATGACCAGGTAGGGGGTGCCGATGACCAGGGCGAGCACGATGAGCTCGCCGACCGTCACCCGGAAGCCCAGGACCTTCCGCAGCGCGCCCAACACCCCCATTATGTTAATGACTATTCTTCCGACTGCCAAAGATTTGCTCATGATCTGTAGGCGAACCCGGCCGATATGTGTCCATAAGGTCCGTTATCGTGAATGCCATGTCGCCCAGCGGGTCATCCAACCCGGACACGGTGCGACGTCGGCCGAAGGACCGCAAGGCCCAGATTGCGCAGGCGTCGGCCGAGGCCTTCAGCGGGGTCGGATATTACGGCGTAAGCATGGAGGCTATCGCGTCGCGCGTCGGCATCTCCGCGGCCGCGCTGTACCGCCATTACGCGAGCAAGTACGAGCTGTTCCGTGATGCGGTGTTGAGCCTGGGCCAGCAGTTGGTGGACTGTACGGCGTTCGCCGACGGGGTCGAACTCGACGATCCGCAGGCCCTGCTCGACCAGTTGGTCGCGGCGCTCATCGACACCGCGATGCGAAACCGGACATCCGGCGGGCTGTATCGGTGGGAGGGCCGGTACCTGCGCGGTGACGATCAAGCGTCGCTGATTGCGCAGATGCGCGTCGTCAACCACCGAATCCAACGGCCGCTGCGCGCAATTCGTCCGAGCCTCACCTCACGGCAGCGATGGACGCTGTCCAGCGCGGTACTGTCGGTGATCGGCAGCATCGTTGATCACCGGGCCAAGCTGCCCGCCGTCCAGGTCCGGGCGCTGCTGGCCGACCTGGCCGGGGCGGTGCTCACCACCGATCTGCCCGACCTCGTCGAGGCCGAACCTGCGCCGCGGGTGCGCACGCCTGCCGACTCGTCGAAGTACGAGGCGCTGTTGACCGAGTCGATGTGGTTGTTCCACATCAACGGCTACCGCGAGACCAGCATGGAGGACATCGCAGCGGCGGTGGGCATGCCCGCGTCAGGCATCTACCGGTACTTCTCGGGTAAGAGCGACATCCTCGCCGCCGCGTTCCGGCGGGCAGCCGACCGGTTGTCGGCCGAGCTGGCGACGATCACCAGTACCATCCCCGACCCTGAGGACGCGCTGACCGCGGTTATCGACGCCTACGTCGAGCGGTCCTTCAACCAGCCCGAGCTGGACTACGTCTACTACGCCGAGCGGCTCAACATGACCGCCGCTGACCAGAAGATCCTGCGCAACATGCAGCGCGCCACCGTGGAGGCGTGGGTTCACCTGGTGGTCGCGGTCCGCCCGGAATGGACGCCCGGTCAGGCGCGGTTCGCCGTACACGCTGCGATGTCGTTGGTGATCGATCTGGGCAGGCTGACCCGCTACGACAATTCGCCACAAAGCCACCTGGTGATACAACGGGTACTGGATCTGACGTTGTTGGGCCGCTACCGGTTACGTGCGACGTTGCCCGCGAGGTAGATCAGGTAGCCGACGGTGCCGGCGATGGCCAGTTTGCGGGTCTTGCGGGCGGCCAGGCCGAGGCCCAGCGCGGTCTCGATGGCACCGTTGATGTAGATCTGCTGGCGGCTCTTGGTCGCGAACGCCTGTTCGGTGATCGACTCGAACAGCTCAGGCTTGGCGAAGTGTGCCAACCCGGTCCCAGCGAGAGCTAAACCGGCAAGGGTTGCGGCACGCGAGTTTGTTCCTGATTCGTCTTGGGGCACAGCGGGTGTCCTCTCTGATCACGCAATCTGATAGTCGCTCAACGGAAACTGTGCCGCCTCTTTGAGAGCGGTGCGCGTCGACATCGGCCGGAGCAGTGACGCCTCCCCAGCCGGGTCGAAGTAGTAGGAGCGCGACGGCGCGCAGTTACCGAGCGTGAGCACCGAATCCCCGATGAGTTCGGTCATCCGGTCCAGGTAGCGGGTGTTGGCGTGTTCGGTGACTTCGAACGTTTTCGCGTTGCGGCGCTTCATCTCTCCGAGCAGTCGGTCCATGTGCCGCATCTGGTATTCCATGGTGTTGAAGAAGTTCAACCCGAGGAATGCGTAGGGGCTGGCCAGGCTCAGATAGTTGGGGAAACACGGTACCGCCATGCCCTGGTAGGCCTGGAACCGGTTGTCGCGCCACCACTTTCCGAGGTTTCGCCCGTTGCGTCCGACAATCTCGATCGCGGGGAAGTTGGCCTCCCACAGGTCGAATCCGGTGGCCAGCACCAACGTGTCGATGACGGTCTTGGTGCCGTCGTTGGCGACGATGCCGTCGGCCTCGATGTGTTCGATGCCGTCGGCCTGCAAGTGCACATGCGGTTTGGTGAAGATCCGGTAGTAGTCGTTGGAGAAGGACGGCCGCTTGCAACCGAAGTCGTAATCCGGCGTCAGCTTCTTGCGCAACTCGGGATCGCGCACCGAGAAGAACCGGTGCATCTTGGCTAGATCGGATGCCGCGACGTTGAGACGACGGAACAGCAACTGCCGGTGATGGAGCACGACGTAGATGAAGAACTCGTAGAGCGAGTCGGTGACGGCGCGGAGAGCACGCTGCGCCAACGGAACCCGGGCGAACAGCCGCTTCGCGCGCGGTGAGAACCGGAGGTCGAGCTTGGGCACCACCCAGATCGGGGTCCGCTGGTAGACGGTCAGGTCGGCCGCCTTCTTGGCGAGCTCGGGTATCAGCTGTACCGCGGTGGCGCCGGTGCCGATGATCGCGACCCGTTTACCGTCCAGCTCGTAGCCGTCGTCCCAGGCGGTGCTGTGGATGATCTTGCCGGCAAAGCCGCTGAGGCCTGGGATGTCCGGAGTATTCGGCTGGGAGAGAAACCCCGTGGCGGTGATCAGATAGCGCGCAGTCAGCGTCTCGCCGCCGGCCAGCGCGATCCGCCAGACCTCGGCTTCTTCGTCCCAGCGCGCGCCTTCCACGGTGGTGCGGAAGCGCATGTGTCGGCGCACGTCGTATTTGTCGGCGACGTCATTGGCGTACTGCTTGATCTCGTCACCGGTGGAGAACAGCCGCGACCAGTTCGGGTTCGGCTCGAAGAAGTACGAGTATGTGGTCGTCGGGACGTCGACGGCAAGCCCGGGGTAGCGGTTGACATGCCAGGTGCCGCCCAGGTCGTCCTCACGGTCGACGATGAGGAAGTTCTCGTAGCCCAAGCGCTTGAGTTGGATGGCCGCACCGATTCCGGCGAAACCGGCGCCCACGATGACGGCGTCAAACTGCTCGGAAAGCATGTGAAAAAGGTACCCCAGGTACCGACTAATTCTACGCGCGCCTCGGCGTCGTGATCATCCCTTTATCGTGCCTGTGCGCGGCGGATCGAGGGTTGCGATGCAGGTCACGGCCCGGTCGCCCTCGGCCCAAGTTTCGGCAGTGGGATAGAGCACATACATCTGAATTGTGTCGTCTTCCATTGCGGCGGGCGAGTAACTGGCCAATTCGGGACCGCACTTATCCGCGTAGTCGTCAATGGCATCCTGGCCCGGGAAATCGCCGTCGGGCATCAGCAACACGGCGAACACCTCACCGGCATGCGGCTCGTCGCATCCGGTGGTCTGCACCGTCAGCACCCGGGTACCGCTGGGAATCTCCTTGAGGCAGTCGCCGACCTTCACGTCGGTCGCGGTGACGGTGTCCTTACCCACGATCAGGAACAACGCGATGATGGCGCCGACCACGAGCACGATGACCCCGACGATGACGCCGAGGACGATCAACAGCACCTTGGTGCGGTTTGACTTCGGGTTCTGCGGGGGCGGGTAGTAATAACCACCCGGCGGCGGCGCCGAGTACGGCGGGGGAGGAGGCGGCGGGTACTGCTGCCCACCGTACGGCGGCGGAGGCGGTCCGTACGGCGGCGGTTGGCCCGGCGGGGTGGTCACGCGAGCAAGCGTAGTGCGGCATCGACCGCCATGGCGGATACATCGAGCGACTTGGACCCCAGGTCATGGCGGGCTCCGGTGACCTCGACGATCTCGGTGCGCGCGGCGATGAGCGCCGCCGCGGTACCCAGCTCGGCGATGGTGCCGAACGCGTCAGAGGTGCCGTGGGTGAACACCGTCGGCGTGGTGATGCGCGGCAGGTGCTCGGTGCGCAGGCGTTCCGGTTTGCCGGGCGGGTGCAGCGGATAGGAGAACAGCGTCAGCACGTCGATGTCGACCGCCTGGTCGGCGACCACAATGGAGGTCATCCGGCCGCCGTACGAATGCCCTCCGGCGACCATCGGGCCGTCGGCCAGCGTGCGGGCCACGGCGATGGCCTCTGCGACGCCGGCTTGATCCGCGTTGGCCGATCCGGACGGAGGGCCCTTGGGCCGGCGGCGCCGGTACGGCATGTTGTAGCGCACCGCCAGCCAACCGCGTCGCGCCCACTGGTCGCAAATCCGCGTCAGCAGCGGTGAGTCCCTGCTGCCACCGGCACCGTGGGTGAGTACGACCACCCCCGTCGGCGCCGTGGCGGGTTCGTGGGCGATGCCTGCGATCTGATCGAGGTTCATCTGGTGAGCCTGAACAGCGGTGAGACCGGTCCATGGCCTTGTCCCAACGGGTAGGCCGCGTTGAGACATTCGGTGACCCAGCGCTTTGCGAACGCGACGGCATCGGGCACCGAGTAGCCGTGGGCCAGCGCGCTGGCGGTCGCGGCGGCCAGCGTGTCACCCGCCCCGTGGTCGTGGCCGGTGTCGATGCGCGTGGCGTCGAACTCGAAGAAGTCCGTGCCGTTGAACAGCAGGTCCGGGCTGTGCGATGACGTCCGCAGATGGCCACCCTTGACCAGCGCCCACTGCGGCCCGAGCGCGTGCAGGGCACGCGCGGCGTCGTGCTGGGTCTCGGCGTCGACGACCTCGATACCGGTGAGCAGCCGAACCTCGTCCAAATTGGGTGTCACCAACGTGGCCAGTGGAAACAGTTGGTGCCTAAGGGAATCCAACGCGCTGGGATGCAGCAGTGGGTCGCCGTGCATCGATGCGCACACCGGGTCGACCACCAACGGGACGTTTCCGACGAGGCCCTGCCGGCGCCAGACGTCAGCCACGGTGTCGATGATCGCCGACGACGCCAGCATGCCCGTCTTGGCCGCCTGCACCCCGATGTCGGAGGTCACCGCTTCGATCTGACCCGCGATCACATCGAGGGGAACCTCGTGAAAACCCTTGACGCCCAACGAGTTCTGCACGGTCACCGCGGTGACGGCAACGAGGCCGTGCACGCCCAGCAGAGCGAACGTGCGCATGTCGGCCTGGATGCCGGCGCCGCCGCCGGAGTCGGAACCCGCGATCGTCATCACCCGCACCGGGGTGGCGCCGGGTTTTGGGACGGGCAGAAACGGTTGGTTCATGCCAGCGGAAGGTAGACGCGGTTGCCGTGCTCGGCGAACTCCCGGGACTTCTCGGCCATGCCGGCTTGCCTGGCGGCGTAGTCGCGGACGTCCTGGCTGATGCGCATGGAGCAGAACTTCGGACCGCACATCGAACAGAAGTGGGCGGTCTTGGCCGGTTCGGCAGGCAGCGTCTCGTCGTGGAACTCCCGCGCGGTGTCCGGGTCGAGTGACAACGCGAACTGGTCGTTCCACCGGAACTCGAACCGTGCGCGCGACAGGGCGTCGTCGCGGTCCTGTGCATGCGGATGCCCCTTGGCCAGGTCGGCGGCGTGTGCGGCGATCTTGTAGGCGATGACGCCGTCCTTGACGTCCTTACGGTCGGGCAGGCCCAGATGCTCCTTGGGCGTGACGTAGCACAGCATCGCGGTGCCGGCCTGCGCGATGATCGCCGCGCCGATGGCCGAGGTGATGTGGTCGTAGGCCGGTGCGATGTCGGTGGCCAGTGGACCCAGCGTATAGAACGGCGCCTCTTCGCACAGTTCCTCTTCCAACCGCACGTTCTCGACGATCTTGTGCATCGGCACGTGGCCGGGTCCCTCGATCATCACCTGCACGCCATGGGATTTCGCGATCTTCGTCAGTTCACCGAGCGTGCGCAGTTCGGCGAACTGGGCGGCGTCGTTGGCGTCGGCGATCGACCCGGGGCGCAGCCCGTCGCCGAGCGAGAACGTCACGTCGTAGCGGGCCAGGATCTCGCACAGCTCCTCGAAGTGGGTGTAGAGGAATGATTCCCGATGATGGGCCAGACACCAGGCGGCCATGATCGAGCCGCCGCGGCTGACGATGCCGGTGACCCGTTTGGCGGTCAGCGGAACGTAGCGCAGCAGCACACCGGCGTGCACGGTCATGTAGTCGACGCCCTGTTCGCACTGCTCGATCACGGTGTCGCGGTACAGCTCCCACGTCAGCGCGGTCGGGTCGCCATTGACTTTCTCCAACGCCTGGTAGATCGGCACGGTGCCGACCGGCACCGGGGAGTTGCGCAGGATCCACTCGCGCGTGGTGTGGATGTCGCGGCCGGTGGACAGGTCCATGATGGTGTCGGCGCCCCAGCGGGTGGCCCACACCATTTTGTCGACCTCTTCGGCGATCGAACTGGTCACGGCCGAGTTACCGATGTTGGCATTGACTTTCACCGCGAACGCCTTGCCGATGATCATCGGCTCGGTCTCAGGGTGGTTGTGGTTGGCGGGTATCACCGCGCGTCCGCGGGCCACCTCGTCGCGCACTAACTCCGCAGGAACACCTTCGCGCGCGGCGATGAATGCCATTTCCGCGGTGGTCTCACCGGCGCGGGCGCGCTGCAGTTGGGTGCCGCGGTCGCGTTCGACGCCCGGCCGCGGCGCAAGCCCGCGCTGCAGGTCGAGGTCCGCGGCCGGGTCGGTGTACGGCCCCGACGTGTCGTACAGGTCGAAATGTTCGCCGTTGGACAGGTTCACTCTCCGAAACGGGACCCGGGCGCCGTCCTCGAGTTCCCGGTAGCTCTTGGTGCTGCCCGCGATGGGGCCGGTGGTGATGGACGGAGTTGCCACGGAAGTATCCGACAGCGCCATGGAAATCCTCTCCCTACGCCGGCATTACCCGGTCAGGTTCGTACGGTCGACGGGCCCACCCGTCCTCTCAGCGCACTGGGCGTGCACTCCCGTGTATGGACGCTGCCCACGGTAGCGCAGAGGTCAACCAAACGGGAGACCGCTAGAACGGTGGGTCGGCGTCGTCGGGCAGCGACGGCGGCTTTGGTGGCGGCTCCCAGTCAGGTGGAAGCTCTTCCGGTTCCATCGGCTCGTTGATCCACGGGCACCACGGACTGGTACTGGGTTTGCCGCCCTTGAACAGCAGGAGATATTTCCGCGACCTGTTCCGCCACTTGCGAAGTTCGATCTCTTGTCTGCGGGCTCGATCGCGGTAGCGAATGGCGGCGTTGATTGGCCGCTCTTCTCGAAGTTTGTTGCGGATTCGCTTGATTCGGGCCGCTTTGTCGCGTGCGCGACTGGCCTTGCGCGCCGTGGGTGCCGCGCAAGCCGGCCGCATCTGGGGAAACAGTTCGGCTCCGCCCGGCGTGGTGCGGTAGGTCCGTCCGGTCGGGGAGGTCCACACGATGGTGCCGTCGGCCAGCTGTTCGTCCTTCCAGCCGCCCGGTCCGCCATGGAAAGTCTTGAGCCGGTGGTGTTGTCGGCAGTAGTCCGCCAAACCGGACGGCACCGTCAAACCGCCTACGGTGGGGTTGGCGTGGTTGAACGGTGTGGTGTGGTCGGTGTCGCAGCGGGCCGCCGGCCGGTCACAACCGGGGAATCGGCACGTCAGGTCGCGCAGCCGGACCCAGCGCGCCACCTCGGCCGACGGCTGATACCGCGTCGCCTCCTCTTCGGTGACGGTGGGCGGCTCGATCAACCGCACCGCCGCGGCGGTATCGGCGAGTTCGCGCACGTGGGCGGCGTCGATCACGCCGAAACCCTCCAGGTAACCAGGTTCTTCGCCCTCACCGGTGACGGTGTCCTCGCTGGCGATCACGTTGATGACCGTCCGAGGACCGTTGTCGGCGCCGTCGGCGCCGCGTGCCGGGCACTCCGGTCGACCGCAGTCGCATGGCAGCCCGCGGCCTTCGCTTAGCGCAAGTACGGCATCGGCGCGCCGCTGGTCCATTGTCCGGGAATCCTTGGCGCACACTGACATCGCCAGCTGTGAGATCCGTTGTTCGAACGCGGCGGCCGCGGTGGCGCTGATGCGCCCATTGAGGTCTGCGGTGCCGTCGGGCCGCGCGGTCGTGCTGACGTAGCGGCGTCTCTCGGCCGATTCGCGCCGCTCCTTGGCGGCGTCGGGATCTATCTCCCGCACCAGCTTGTCGACCGCGTTGATGAGCCGCCGGCGCGACCAGCTCGACCACTCGATCAGCCGGGCAGCCAGGCGTTGGTCGACCTGTTCGATCAGGTAGTCCTCGACTAACTCGGTGCGGGTGATGATCAACTGCGTCGTCGGCCAATCGATGTCGGCGTCCTCGAGCAACTCGGCGATCATGGGCAGCCGGGTGTCCAGCGCCTCTGCCTGCGAGACCAGTCGACTGGCGGCCATCGGCGCCATGTTCATCGCGGCGCCCACCTCGGCGCAAGTGCGGGCGAACCCGGTGATCACGGCGTAGCCCGGGTCGGGGTCAGCGCCCTCGGCTTCTTCGGTGCGCACCGACAACAGGTCCCCGATGCTGGCCATCCGGCGCGCCATCAGCATCGATTCTTCGCGGTGGGTCGACTCGATCTCCGCGATCAGCACGTCGGCGCTCGGGTATTCGAACAGTTGTTCGATCAGCATGTCTCGATGATGCCACGGCCCACCGACAAGTTCGGCGGTCGTCCACAGAAATTTTCAGGACAGCTCCACCAGCACCGGCGCGTGGTCGCTGGGTGACTTACCCTTGCGTTGTTCGCGCACGATCTCGGCGTGGGTCACCCGTTGCGTCAGCGCGGGTGAGCCGAGGATGAAGTCGATGCGCATACCGCGGTTCTTGGGAAACCGCAGCTGCGTGTAGTCCCAGTAGGTGTAAACGCCGGGTCCGGGCGTGAAAGGCCTTACCACATCGGTGAATTGGCCATCGACGATGGCGTTGAAGGCTGCCCGTTCGGGTTCGGTGACGTGGGTGCTGCCCTGGTAGAACTCGACACTCCACACATCCTCGTCGGTGGGCGCGATGTTCCAGTCCCCGGTCAGCGCGATCTGGGCGGTCGGATCCTCGGCCAGCCAACCGGCTGCAGCGTCACGCAGCGCGGCAAGCCATTCCAGCTTGTAGACGTAGTGCGGCGAGGCGATGACGCGTCCGTTGGGCACGTACAGGCTCCACACCCGCACGCCGCCACACGTCGCCCCGAGCGCACGCGCTTCGGCGGCCGCCTCCACGTCGGGTTTATCGCTCCATGTCGGCTGACCCTCGAACCCGACCTGTACGTCGTCGAGGCCGACGCGCGACGCGATCGCAACGCCGTTCCATTGGTTGAACCCGCAATGCACCACTTCGTAACCGGCGGCCAGGAACGGCATGACCGGGAACTGCTCGTCGGAGCACTTGGTCTCCTGCATGGCGAGCACATCGACGTTGTCGTGTTCCAGCCAGTTCACGACGCGGTCGACCCGTGCACGGATCGAGTTGACGTTCCAGGTCGCCAGTCGCATGGCTACAGGCTACGAAAGGCCCGCGAAGACATGGCGAACAGCGGTAGCGTTCGTGGCTATGAAGCGCTGCGTCGTCGCCACGGTGGTCGCGATGCTGACGGCGGCGGGCTCGATGGCGTTGGCGCCGCCGGTGGCTGCCGGCTGTCACTACGGGGGAGCCTTCATCAGCAAGTGCGACGGCCCCATCCAGCCGGACGGCACCTGGGAACGGTGCGTCGGAGTGCCCCGGGTGGTGCACAGCGGCTTCAGTACCCACCTCGTGCCCGTAAAGCACTGTGGTCTGATGGGCCCCGGCCAGCAGCACGCGGACCTCGCGTTCGCCGACCCGCCAACGCATATTCCCGGCTGACTACAGTCTCAGGGCGTCAGCGCGCATATACCGCGAGCGATGGTGCTCGATGAAACCCATCGACTCGAACAGCCTTCTGCCGGGCGCGTTGTCAACCAGCACCTGGGCGTACGCGTGGGAAGCACCGCGGTAGTGGCCCCAGGACAACACGGTCGAGCACAGGCGCCGGGCGTATCCGCGTCGAAGCGCGGCCTCGACCACCCGCAGGGCCGAGATGCCCACCCACCGGCCGCGGTCGATCGTCGTCGTCACCGCGGCACGGGCGACGGCCGCACCGGAGACCGTGGCGAACACGGCCTCGCCGTCCACGACGGAGGTCAGTACGTCGACTGGCACGTCGCGCTCATAGAGCCGACGCCATTCGTCGCTTGGATCCGCGGCGAGCAGCACCGCCGGGTCGTGTTCTTCGGAGGGGCCGAGTTCGCGTGCGAACACCACGGTTTCGAGATGCGGCTCCGCATCGGCGAGCCGGAACAGCCGGTCCGGAATCGAAAGCCACGGCGTGAGTTCCCGCGCGGCGTACCACTCGAGGATCTCCGGCAGCGCCGAGGCGGTGGCGTCGAACCCCAGCGGCACAGCCGAATTGCCGCGGTGGGTGTGACCGTTTGCGGCCCGCAGGAACCAGCCTTCGATCCACCGTTGTTCGACGCCGGGCCACGCCATCGCGGCTGCGTGCTCGAGCTTGCGGATATCGGCGGTGCGCACCGTTGCGGGGGGCAGTTCTCGAAGCACCATCACGTCGTCGGCCGGAACGGCCACGACGTCGCCGGTTTTGGTGCGCACGGTCAGCGTCGGGCCGACCTCGAGTAGCTGGCCGATCACGTCGCTCAGCGGCGGTTCGGAACCGGCAGGCAGCCGATAGCGGATCACGACACGAGCCCCGACCGGCGGAATCTGCATCAGTGCCCGAACGGGTCCGGATCCTCGCCGGGCATCCACGTCAGCCCCGGCACACCCCAACCGTTCGACTTCACCGCGCGTTTGGCGGCGCGGGCATGCCTGCCGACCAACCGGTCCAGATACAAATACCCGTCCAGATGGCCGGTCTCGTGCTGCAGCATGCGGGCGAACAACGCGGTGCCCTCCACGGTGATCGGGTTGCCGTCGGCGTCGAGGCCGGTCACCCGCGCCCAGTCGGCGCGGCCGGTCGGAAACGACTCACCGGGCACCGAGAGGCAACCTTCGTCGTCGTCATCCGGATCCGGCATGGTCTCGGGCACCTCCGATGTCTCCAGCACCGGGTTGACCACCACACCGCGGCGGCGGGTGGTCTTGCCCCGTGCATCGGCGCAGTCGTAGACGAACACCCGCTTGGCGACACCGATCTGGTTGGCCGCCAAGCCAACGCCGTTGGCAGCGTCCATGGTGTCGTACAGATCCTGGATCAGTTCCACGACATCGGCCGGCAATGAACCGTCGTCGTTGACGATCACAGGTTCGGTAGCGGTGTGCAGGACGGGATCTCCTACGATGCAGATCGGTACGACGGCCACGGGGAAAGCTTAAGGCGGCAACCCTTAACCCCCGACTCGCGGGCGTATCTGACGCATCACACTACGAACCCGTGATTGAATGAGCGCCGAACCACAGCGATGTAATTTCGATTGTCGGAAGGGTCCAAGGGCGAGATGGACGGCGCGATCGCGCGGACTGAGCAATCCGGGGACGACTCTGATCGCGGTGACGGGCTGACCCGCCGAGAGCACGATATTTTGGCGTTCGAGCGCCAGTGGTGGAAGTACGCCGGCTCCAAAGAAGACGCCATCAAAGAGCTGTTTTCGATGTCGGCCACCCGCTACTACCAGGTGCTGAACGCGCTGGTCGACCGTCCCGAGGCGCTGGCAGCCGATCCGATGCTGGTCAAAAGGCTGCGCCGGTTGCGGGCCAGCAGGCAGAAGGCGCGTGCGGCGCGTCGGCTGGGTTTCGACGTCACCTGATCTTGAGGGGCCGGACGGGCCGATACAGTGGGCGCAATGAACCAGCGAAACTCATCCCGCCTACCGCTGCGCGCCATGGTGATGGTGCTGCTGTTTCTCGGCGTGGTGTTTCTTCTGGTCGGTTTTCAGGCGATGGGTTCTGACGACGACGAAGACGCCGAGCAGTCGACGATCGCCACGAGCACCATCACCACGACCCCGAGAAGTCCGACGGAATCGCCGGAAGCGGCCAGGGCCGACGTGCGCGTATACAACGTCTCAGAGGTCCAAGGGGCTGCCGAAGCCACCGCCACCCAGCTGCGCGACGCCGGCTGGGACGTCACCGAGACGGGCAACCTGACACTGCCGGAGGTGCCGGTCACCACGGTGTATTTCAGCGACGCGCCCGGTGAGCAAGAGGCCGCCGATGAAGTGGGCAGACTGTTGGAAGCGCCCGTGGAACCGCGGCTACCCGAACTGATTGAGCAACCGCCGGGCGTGGTTGTGGTGGTCACCGGCTAGGCTCTTGCCCATGCTCAAGACCGCAGCTGCCGCCGCCTTGTTCGCCGTTCCCGCTCTTGCGCTGAGCGCATGTGCCGCACCCGAACAACCCAGCGAAACGCCGGGCACCACGCCGTCGATCTGGACCGGTTCGCCCTCGCCGACTGCCGCGCCCGGCGCGCAGCAGGAGGGTCAGGGCGGCGAAGGCGGTAGTGAGACGTTGACCGCCGATCTGAAGATGGCCGACGGCAGCACCGTGGCCACGGCGGACTTCGAGTTCGCCAACGGGTACGCCACCATCACCGTGCAGACCACCCAAGCGGGCAAGTTGAACCCCGGGTTCCACGGTATGCACATCCACTCAATCGGTAAGTGCGAGGCGAACTCGGTCGCCCCCACCGGTGGCGCGCCCGACGACTTCAATTCCGCGGGTGGACATTTTCAGGTGCCCGGTCACACCGGACATCCGGCCAGCGGTGACCTCACCTCGCTGCAGGTCCGTGAGGACGGTTCAGCGCTCCTCGTGACGACGACCGACACGTTCACCGCAGAGGACCTGCTGGCGGACGAGAAGACCGCGATCATCATCCACGAGCAATCCGATAACTTCGCCAACATCCCGCCGGAGCGCTACCAGCAGGTCAACGGGAACCCGCCACCCGACGAAACCACCTTGGCTACCGGCGATGCCGGAAAGCGCGTGGCGTGCGGTGTTATCGGTACCGGCTAGCAGCCACATAGATTTCGCCGGATCGCCCCGGCCGACCGTCGGGGTGGAATGGGAGTTCGCGCTCGTCGACGCCGAATCCCGCGATGTGAGCAACGAGGCCACCCACGTCATCGAGGAGCTCGGCGAGAACAACCCGCGCGTGCACAAGGAACTGCTGCGCAACACCGTGGAGATCGTCACCGGCATCTGTGATTGCGTGCCGGATGCGATGGAGGACTTGCGCGAAACACTGGTGGCTGCCCGCAGAATCGTGCGCGACCGCGGGATGGAGCTGTTCTGCGCGGGTACGCATCCGTTCGCGAAATGGTCGGCGGGCAGCCTGACCGACGCGCCGCGCTACGCCGAGCTGATCAAGCGCACCCAGTGGTGGGGTAGGCAGATGCTGATCTGGGGTGTGCATGTTCACGTCGGCATTTCCTCGGCGCACAAGGCCATGCCCATCATCACCTCGCTGCTGAACCACTATCCGCACCTGCTTGCGCTGTCCTCGTCGTCGCCGTTCTGGGACGGCGAGGACACCGGCTACGCGTCGAACCGGGCGATGATGTTTCAGCAGCTGCCGACGGCCGGGTTGCCCTTTCACTTCCAGACGTGGGCGGAGTGGGAACGCTTCGTCCATGACCAGAAGAAGACCGGCATCATCGACCACATGAACGAAATCCGTTGGGACATCCGGCCTTCACCGCATATCGGTACCGTGGAGATCCGAGTCTTCGACGGTGTTTCCAACCTTCGCGAGCTGAGCGCACTGGTCGCGCTGACCCACTGTCTGGTGGTCGATTTGGACCGGCGCCTCGACGCCGGCGAGCGGCTGCCGACGATGCCGCCGTGGCATGTGCAGGAGAACAAGTGGCGCGCAGCGCGTTACGGCCTGGATGCAGTGATCATCTTGGATGCCGAGAGCAATGAGCGGTTGGTCACCGAGGATATCGACGAGCTGCTGAACCGGCTCGAACCGGTGGCCAGGCTGCTGCACTGCAGCGACGAGTTGGCCCGTGTCGCCGACATCTACCAGAGGGGTGCGTCCTACCAACGGCAGCGCCGGGTCGCCGAGGAGCACGACGGCGATCTGCGTGCGGTGGTCGATGCGCTGGTCGCCGAGTTGGACATCTAGTCATGCCCGCGATGCCGATGTTTCCGCTTCAGGTGGCGATGCTACCCGGCGAGGAGTTGCCGCTGCGGATCTTCGAACCGCGCTATACCGCACTGGTTTCGGACTGCTTGGCTACCGATGACCCGTCGTTCGGCGTGGTGCTGATCGAGGCGGGTCGTGAGGTCGGCGGGGGCGACGTTCGCACCGACGTCGGGGCGTTGGCCCGCATCGTGGAGTACGCCGACCACGGCGACGGGCGCTACCGGTTGCGCTGCGTGATGGGTGAGCGGATCAGGGTACTCGAATGGCAGCCCGACGACCCCTACCCGCGGGCGGCCGTCGAGCCGTGGCCTGATGAGCCTGGTGAGCCGGTCGGTGTCGACGCGATCCGTGACGTCGAGGATCGCATGGTGGCGTTGTTCGAGAGGATCGCCGCTGCCCGCGGTGCCGAGGTCAACGGCCGTGACATCGTGGTCGGCGCCGACTCCTCAGGGGACGCGGGGATGTGGTTGTACGCGTTGACGTCTCGGCTTCCGATCGGGCCGGCCGACCGGTATGCGGTGCTGGCGGCACCGAGTGCGTCGGCACGGTTGGCGGCGCTCGGCGACGCGGTCGAGACATTGACGGCGATGGTGGAGTTTCAACTGTCGTCCGAGGAGTAGCGCCTAATCCCCAAGCGCACGCTCGGCGGATCAGGAGACGTCGAACTGCTCGTTGCGAAGACGCTCGAGTGCTCGTCCGTCGGTGAGTTCGTCGCGCCTCTCTGGATGCTTCCAGTAGTGCCGGACCATCCAATACAGCGCGGCGCCGCTGGGCGCGTATCCACTGGCGTTCTTGACGACGATAGGCTTGTCGTTCTTGATGACGAAGACAATCGGGTGTCGGTCCTGCTTGTTCGCTGATTCGTCCGTGATGTCGATGATGTCGTCCCAAGAACTCTGCCGGATGAACACAATGTCGACGTTTTCCACTCCCTTGGGCCCTAGCCGCAGGTGGCCGGCTCCACGCCGGTGAGCAATGCCGATCAATCCGGCCGCCGCGATGATAACCATGGTGCCGATAAGTACCGGGTCGAATATTCGATCCGCGCTGGTCAATGGAAGGTCCACTGCGCCTTGGGGAACGAAGATCACGAAAAGCGTACCGCTCACAACGGCCGCGACGAATGCGATGGTGACCAGCCAAACTCCGACTAAGTCGGACAGCAGAACGGTCCCCGACGGATCGAACGTTGCCCGCAGTGGCAGCGTCATGAACTGAGCACGCAAACCCAAGACGGTGAAGCAAGAGCATAAGACCGCGGCGCCGAGCGTGATTGCCGCCGTTAGGTACTCGGCGTGTTGCAATTTGTCAAAAGTCAACACGACGGCCGCCACCGCTGACGCGGCGCCGAGGAGTATCCCGAGCGTAATTAGGACGTTGCGGTCGCGCCAATTCTCGGGCTGCGGAAGCTCGTTTACTGGCAAATCGCCGCACCGACCTTCGCGCCGACATCCTTCATCCATTCCCCAGCCGTATAGGAGAAAGTGATAGCACCCAAGGGAACCGTCGCAAGTTGTGCCCCCGGCGGCGCAACGATAGTGCCGAGACCCGCGCCAAATGCGCCGCCTGCCACGTCTCCCACGACCTCGAACCCGCCGGCGAATCCCGCAACACAGCGGTCGTACGGTGTTTGCGCCGAGCCCATCTCGTACACCGTAGATAAGATGCCTAGCGCGGGTCCACCAAACTTCGCGCCGGCTCCGACCTTGTCTACCGCGTCCATGGACAACATCGGCAGCTTGCCTCCACGACCGATATGCGCCTCCAAACCTGTCAAGGAGTGTCCGACGGCTTTTGGACCTGCGCCCGTGAAGAACGGATTATCGGGAGGCAGGACGCCGTGACGGCCGTCAGGCAGTGTGAATGCCGCGGTGCGGTGGCCATCTGGTGTTTCGGTCGCGTTGAAGACGGTGCCGTCGGCCCATTCGATGTCGGTGTGCTTGATGTCATCGAGTGGATTGGTCCACGACGTCGTGCTCGAGATGATGTTGCCGCTGGCGTCGTAATGGCTGTCGGTCACTTTGGGGACCAACGGACCGCCGAATTCCCAGAGCACGTGCTTGCTGCCGTCTTGCATCGTCAAGGTCTTTCGGTACTCGTCGTCGTTGACGATCTCCTCCTTTGTCTCTCGCACGGAGGTCGCCATGTCTTCGCCGCGGATGGTGGCCTGTTGGAACAAACCGATGTGGTCACCAGGATCGGGTACGTCGTCATCAGGCTTTTTGACACCGGGAATCATCATGCCGCCCAACCCGTCCGAAGTCGGCGCGGTGAACCCGAACGGTTGAGCCGCCGCGCTGACTTTGGCGGCGGTGCCGTCGTCGGCCTCGCCCACCGCTTGCAGCAGACCGTTGATGACGCCTTGCTGGACAGCCGCCTGTTCCATCAATTCTGCGACATCGTCGGCAGACATCGGCGCGGGCTTGATCAGTACAACCCAGTTGTCCGAGACATGCAGCCGACCCTGATCTATCTCGTCCGCCTTGTTGAGGAGCGCCGACCGTGTGTCGACGATCCAACTCGCGCCCTCCTTGAGGGCGTAGCCGATTGCGGTGGTGTATTCGGAAAAGCGATCTGCATGATGGCGCGCGCGCTCGAGCATCTCCGCCGCCGCGTCATGCGCCTGCCCGGACCACACCTTGGTTTCCGGCATGACATCGAGACTGTTGTGGATTCTGGTGACGGCCTGCGCCACGTTTGCTCCGGCGGATTCGACCGCGGGACCGGTGAACGACAACGAGTCTGGTTTCCAGCCTTCCAGCCGGGTGCGTGACGGCAGCATGCGGGATCAGATCCTGCCGAAGCGTTCTGCGAGGGCCGAGTCGGTCGCCTCGTACGTGTTGCCCGCACCGCGGACTGCCTCGCCCATCGTGGCGACATTCGCGGCGATGGCGTCGACCTGCTCGGCCACGTGCGCGCCGACCAGTCGCGCGGCCCACTGCGTGCTTGATCCGTTGAGTCCATCAGCAGCAGTGCGGACCTTGTTCCCAGCATCTGCCTCTCGGAGCGCTGCACCCGCCACGTCGACTTGACCGGCGAAGGCTCGCAAGATTTCGGGATCGACCTCCATGGAGTTGAAGCTACCCGACGTCAGCGCTCGTCCCGCGCGCTAATTTTCGGTCGAACCTCGCCTCAGCAGACCAGCCGGGCGTCAATGAACTCGGTGCGCGGCGTGTTCTCCGCTGATTCGTCGGAACCGCAGCGGCCGTAGCGATCCATGAGTTCGGCCGCGGAGGTTGTTGCGACCTCCCACCCCTGTTCCGTCAGCCACTTAACCACGTCGGTGCGCTCCTCGACGTACCACAGGTCCTCGACATCGAAGACGTTCTCGTCGTCGGTACCGGATTCTTCCCGTAGCTTGCGCATCTGTTCACGCCGGCCGGCCAGGTAATCCGCATCGAAGAAGCCGGTCCCGAACGCTTCCACGGCGATGCGGCTGCCGCTCGCGCTGAGTTCATGGATGCGGTCGAACAGCAGATCCTGGCCGTCGGCCGGTAGGTAGGGCAATAGCCCTTCTGCCGCCCAGGCGGCCGGTTCAGCGTCGTCGAATCCGGCGTCCAGCAACGCCTTCGGCCAGTCCTGCCGCAGATCGATGGCCACCTGCACATACCGGGCTGCCGGCCGGACATCGTTGGCCCGCAGCGTCTCGGCCTTGAACGCCAAGACTTTCGGCTGATCGATCTCGTAGACGACGGTCTCGTCTACCCACGGTAGCCGCCACGCCCGCGAGTCCAGCCCGGCGGCCAGGATCACCACCTGCTCGATACCGTTGGCGCCCGCGGCGATGAAGAACTCGTCGAACCACTTCGTGCGCGACGCCGCATAGTCCGCGATGGAGCGGATCCGCTTCACCACGTACGCGGGCGGCAACTGCCAGCCGCGCGCCATGGCGGCGTCGATGAACATCTGCGCGTACGGATCGGTGAACAGCGGGCACTCCGAGGCGTTCTCCTGGGCGCGCGACCACGCCACCCCCAGCGCCGTCGCGCCTACGCCCTCGGTGACATCCCAATGGTCGTCGTCAGTTCTCGCCATTCTGGTCGAGTTCCCTTTCCGCGACAGCTTCACGCATTTCGTCTCGGGAGAGCAGATCGTCACGGAAGCTGTGTTCGCGGTAGGCCAGCTGTCCCACCCGGTTCGCGATCACCGGCGCAGTGATCACGGCGAACAAACCTGTCAGGATCAGCATCCCGACATCGGCGTTACCCCGTAGCCGAATCACCGCCCCGGTGAGCACCAGCAGCAACCCAAGGGTCTGAGGTTTGGTCGCAGAATGCATGCGCGTCAAGGTGTCTGGGAATCGGACGATCCCGATAGCCGCCGTCAGCGCCAGCGTCGAGCCGCTGAGGATCAGCACCGCGGTGATGATGTCCGCGACGTTCATCGCGCCCCCCGTCCACCGCGTGGTTTCTCGACATCTGGAACACGGAAACGCGCGACGCTGATCGTGCCGACGAACGAGACCAACGCCATGGCGGCAAGGGAGTAGGTGACGGTGGAGTCTTGGCTGTACGCAGCCCACGTACCGATGCCGCACATCGTCACCGCCGTCAGGGTGTCCAGTGACACCAACCGGTCCAGCGTGCTCGGACCTGCCAGCATCCGATACATCGTGACGCCGGCGGCAGCGCTGAGCAGCACGCCGGCGATCATCCACACGTAGCTCACGCGGACTCCTTGTCGGCCGCCGGACGCCAGTCCTCGTCGCGTTCCAGCGCCGCCTTCAGCATTCGCTCCAGCGTTGCCATCTGGTCGTGGAAGTCTTGGACGCGTCGCTCAGTGTGTGCGTTGAGCACATGGACGTAGACGACCCGGCGCGCCTGGTCCACCTCGAGTGCGATGGTCCCCGGGGTGAGGTTGATCAGGTTCACCGCCATCGCCAGCACCAGGTCGGATTTCAGTGCGAACTGCGCACGCAGCACCGAGCTGACCGGCGGCGGGCCCGGCTTGACGGATAGCCAGGCCACCTCGATCGAGGACTTCACCAACCAATAGACCATCTGGATCACCAGCCGAAGCAACGACAACGGGTGCAGTTTGCCTTCGACAGGCACCACCGGCAGCGGTAGCAGCAGCGTGATCACCAGCGCGACCCCGAGACCACCGAGGAAGTTCGCCACAGAAACGCTGCCCCACAACAGCATCCACACCAGGGTCAGTCCGGCCAGCACGCTCAGCCGCAGCAGCGTGGCCCTCATCGGTCCACCACCAACACGGCGGAGATGTACTGGTCACGGTTCAGCACCTGATCGGCGGCGCGGTCGCTGTAGGCGATGATCGGGCCGGCGAAGATGGTCAGGGCCAACCCGACCAGGATGAGGCCGGCGGTGGGCACCAGCATGCCGACCGGCATACGGCCGACGTGGAGCCGGTCGGCGAACTCGACGTCCTCGGAGTCGTCGAGCAGCACCGCAGGCGTCGCGGCCGCGAGGTGCCCCTCGGGAGCGTCGGACCGGGTCCGCCAGAACGCCTTCGTCCACACCCGCGTCACCACGTACAGGGTGAGCAGGCTGGTGACCACGCTGCCACCTACCAGCATCCAGGCCAGTACCGATCCGTTGTCAGCACCGGCCTGCATCAGGGCGACCTTGCCGATGAAGCCGGAAAACGGTGGAATACCACCGAGATTGAGTGCGGGCACCACAAAGACGAACGCGAGCAACGGGCTGGCCGCGGCCAACCCGCCCAGCCGCTGAAGTGTCGACGCGCCCCCTTGCCGCTCGATCAGGCCGACGACCAAAAACAGCGTCGTCTGCACGACGATGTGGTGGGCGACGTAGTAGATCGCACCCGCGGTGCCCAGATCACTGGACAGCGCGATGCCGAACACCATGTACCCGATGTGGCTGACGAGCGTGAACGACAGCAGTCGTTTGATGTCGCTTTGGGCGATCGCGCCCAGAATTCCGACCAGCATGGTCACCAGCGCGGCTACCAGCAGCACCGGGTCGAGGCCGCCGTTGGGGAACAGCAACGTGTGGGCCCGGATGATCGCGTAGACACCGACTTTGGTCAGCAGGCCGGCGAACACCGCGGTGACCGGTGCGGGCGCGGTGGGGTAGGAGTCCGGTAGCCACGCCGAAAGGGGGAACACCGCGGCTTTGATGCCGAACGCCACGAGCAGCACGGCGAACATCGCGGTGCGGGTGCCACCGCTGACATGGTCGAGGCGCACAGCCAGTTCGGCCAGGTTCAGCGTTCCGGTGGCCGCGTAGACGAACGCGATGCCGAACAAAAAGATCATCGACGAGACCATCGACACCATGACGTAGGAGGCGCCTGCCCGTACCCGGTCTTCGCTGCCGCCGATGGTCAACAGCACGAAGCTGGCCGCGAGCAGCACCTCGAAGCCGACATACAGGTTGAACAGGTCACCGGCGAGGAACGCCATGCACACGCCCGCCGACAGCACCAGATAGGTGGGCAGGAAGATCGACACCGGTTGGCGTTCGTCGCCGTCGCGGATACCCTGCCCGATCGCGTAGAGCATGACGGCGAGCAGCACGATCGAGGACACGACGAGCATCAGCGCCGACAGCCGGTCGACCACCAGCGTGATGCCCAGCGGACCGATACCGGCGACCGTGGGGCCCCAACCGCCGACGTGTAGCGCCATGGTGCCGCCGCCGTCGGACAACCCGAGCAAGACCGAACACACCACCACCACCGCCGACAACGCGACGGTGGTGATCAGGCGTTGCAGCCGGACCCGCCGTCCGGCCAGCAGGGTTGCGGCAGCGCCGAGCGTGGGAATCAGCACCGGCAGCGGCGTCAGTACGCCCGCGAGGGTCATCGCGACCCCTCGTGTCCGGGCAACGCGTCGATCTCGTCGGGCGCGTCGGTGTCCTTGTATATCCCGGGTGTGGACGGGCGGTCGGCGTCGATGGTGGTGGCTTCCTCGTCGGACAGCTGCGAAACCCTGGTGTCCTCGGGGTCGTCGCTGACTTCATCGACCGTGGTCAACCGATAGGAGCGGTAGGCCAGCGCCAGGACGAACGACGCGATGCCCATGGTGATGACGATTGCCGTCAGGATCATCGCGTGGCGCAGCGGGTCGGCCATGTTCTCGGAGGCGTTGCTGGTGGCGCCGCGGATCGGCGGGCTGCCCGCCTTGCCGCCCGCGGTCAGAAGGAGCAGGTTGACGGCGTTGCTGATCAGCAACAGCCCCATCAGCATCCGGACCAGACTGCGTTCCAGCAGCAGGTACACTCCGGCGCTGGTGACCCCGCCGATCACCAGGAGCTGAACGGTGTAAGAGGTCATCCGACCCGCGCCTGTGTGCTTCGAGCCGAACTCGACTCGGCCAACTCGACGTCAAGGCGCGCGCCCAGGCTGCGTAACACGTCGAGAACCAGGCCGAGCACGATCAGGTAGACCCCCGCATCGAAGAACAGTGATGTGACGAGCTTGACGGTGCCCAACACCGGCACGTCGAATTCGAGCACCGCCGAGGACAATGCGGGCGCGCCGAGTAGCAGCGAGCCGACCGCGGTGCCCGCCGCCAGGGTGAGGCCCGCACCGAGCACCTTACCGGCGTCGAATGGCAGCGTTTCGCCGAGTTCGTAACGGCCACCGGCGATATAGCGCAACACCACGGCGAGCCCCGCGGTCAGACCGCCCGCGAAGCCGCCGCCGGGAGTGTTGTGGCCCGCGAAGAAGAAGTACACCGACAACACCATGATCAGCGGGAAGATGATGCGGGTCGCCACTTCCAGCACCAGGGACCGGTGTTGCGGGTCGCGCAGGTCGCTGCCGCGCAGCCAGGTGATGTCGCCGACGGCCGGGCTGATGTTGATGAACGACGCGATCCGGCCGATGTCGGGCTGGCCTGCGTCGGCGACGCGCGGTGGTGTGCCAAAACGCCGGTGCCGGAACACCATCGACGTCACCCCGGTGGCCGCCACCAAGAGCACCATGATCTCGCCCATGGTGTCCCAGGCGCGGATGTCGACCAGAAGTACGTTGACGGTGTTGGAGCCGTGGCCGCGGAAGTAGGCGGCGTCGGGCAGCAGTTCGGAAACCGAAACCCCGGTGCGCGCGGCGGCTGCGAAACTCGCCAGCGTGACGACGGTGGCGCCCACCGCCAGCGCGAGCACGGCGCGTGGCAACCGGCGCGCGTTGACGTGGGCCCGGTCGGCCTCCGCGGGCAGGGTCCGCAACACGAGGACGAAGACGACCAACGTGAGCGTCTCGACCAGGAACTGCGTCAGCGCCAGATCCGGGGCGCCGTACACCGCGAAGATCGCGCCGCATCCGTAGCCGGTCACGCCGACCAGCAGGGCGGAAGCCAGCCGGTTGCGCGTCACGGTCAGACCGATCGCGGCTGCCAGCATGACGAACCCGATCACGGTGTTCAGCGGGAGGTCCCACATCGCGAAGGTCGGGCGGTCGCGCGCCCCCAGGGTCAGCCCCACCGTCGGCACCACGACGAGCGTGGCCAAGATCGCCGACTGGGTCGCCGGAATCGATCCACGCTGGGTCAGGGCCGTCACGCGCACCGACCACACGTCGAGTGCGCGGATCACCGCGTCGTACATGTGGTCGGCGTTGCCCAGCGGTGTCGGGGCGGTGCGCATGCGCCGCAGCTGCTCCCGCCCGACGTAGGCGGCAGTGCCGGCGGCGAGCACCAAGATCGACAGGTACAGCGGCAGACCGAAGCCATGCCACAGCGCGAGCTCGTAATCGTCCACCCCGCCGGGAACCGTGTCGGCGTAGTCGTCGAGGACGTCGTCGATGCGCGACGGCCACAGCCCCAAGGTCAGCCCCGCAACCGCGAGGATGGCCGGTGGGAGCTGGAAGCTGACCGCCGGACGGTGCATCTCGGCGACCAGCTTGCTGGGTTTCGATTGCCCCTTGCGGCCGAACGCGCCGAACAGGAACCGCAGGCTGTAGATGACGGTGAACACCGACCCGAGCACGATGCCCGCCAGCACGAACGGCGACGCGGCGCCCAGCGACGGGCTGTGCAGCACGGTTTCGAAATCCGCTTCCTTGGCCACGAAGCCGAAGAACGGAGGCAGACCCGCCATACTCGCCGTCGCGAGGACAGCGATGGCCAGCAACGGTTTCGCACGATCGCCCAGCCACGCCAGCCGCCGGATGTCACGGGTGCCGGTGGCGTGGTCGATGACTCCGACGACCATGAACAGGCACGCCTTGAACATCGCGTGCGCGACGAGCATCGCCAGCCCGCCCAGCATCATGTCGCTGCCGCCGCCGCCGACCATCACGGTGATGAACCCGAGTTGGCTGACCGTGCCGAACGCCAGGATCAGCTTCAGGTCGTACTCGCGTACCGCGCGCCAGCCGGCCAACAGCATGGTGAGCAGGCCGAGCGTGAGCACGACCGGACGCCAGATCGGGAAGTCCGCGAACCCCGGCGCCATCCGCGCAATGAGATAGACGCCGGCCTTGACCATCGCGGCGGCGTGTAGATAGGCGCTCACCGGGGTGGGGGCGGCCATCGCGCCGGGCAGCCAGAAGTGCAGCGGCACGATGGCCGACTTCGACAACGCGCCGACGAGGATCAGCACCAGGCCCACCGAGGCGGCCATCCCGGTCGGCGGCGACGCGATCAGCTCCGAAAGCAGGTAGGTGCCCGCGAGGTTGCCGAGCACGACGATGCCCACCAGCATCGCCAGCCCGCCGAAGGTTGTGACCAGCAGCGCCTGGGTGGCCGCGCGTCTGCTGGTGGCACGTTCGGCGTAGTGGCCGACCAGCAGGAACGACAGCACGGTGGTGAGCTCCCAGAACACGTAGAGCATCAGCATGTTGTCGCTGACAACCAGGCCGAACATGGTGCCCGAGAACGCCACCATCTCGGCGGCGAAGCTGGGTAACCGGTTCTCCATGCGGCCGTCACGGCGGTGAAAGTAGGGACCGCAGTAGAACAGGATCAGCGAACCGATGCCGAGCACCAGCACGGCCAGGATTGCCGACAACGAATCGAAGCGCAGCGCCACGTTCATCGACAGCTCGGGCACCCAGGCCACGTCGACCGTCTTGGACTGGCCGGCCCCAGGCCAATTCTGTACCACCCAGATCAGCGAAACCGCTGGCACCATCGCCAGCGGATAGAACGCGCGCCTGCCCCACCGGTACACCAAAAGCGGCGCCAACGCGGTTGCCACCGCATGGGCGAGCAAGATGGCGAGCATGGCACTCCGATCGGGTCGTCTGGTCGTCATCGGCCGTCAGGCGATGTGCAGACGCGGGGTGTCAGCCGGTGTCAAGGGCTTGTCTGGCTAAGGTCGGGGCCATTCTACGTGGGCCGATGGCGCACCTTCGCACCGTATGTGCAGTGGGCAGTGTGATATTGAAGCCGCGTCACCACCATCCGGTCACGTCGGAAAGTTGGCGTGCCAGTTCGTCGGTCAGCGTCCGCACATAGGTCGACGAGAGGTGGTGGGCGTCGTGGTAGACGAGTACGTTGCCCTCGACGGCACGGCAGATGTCGAGTCGGCACACCGCGTCGGTGAGGTCCAGTAGCACCATCGACCGGTAGCGGTCGGCGTAGTCGAGGGTGGGGTTGCGCTCGGTCAGCGCTTCGTGGCGCGGCAGCCCGCAGGACTCCGCGTCGCCGCCCTCTGCCAGACAGTCCACCGGCGCAAAGAGCGTGCCGTCGCGGAACATCCACGGGGTGTCGCGTAGGCCAAGGATCGCGATGCCGTTGGCGTCGAGGGCATCCCAAATGCCGAGATAGCCGTCGGGCACCATGTCGCCGGGCCCGTCGGGATGGGGCCGCGTCGTGGTCGTGAACACGAAGTCAGGCCGGTCGGCGGCCAGGGCGGCCATGGCTTTGTGTACCCACGACCGGCACTCGGGATAGGGCTCATGCGTGACGGCGTTGCGTGGATCGTCGTCGCTCGTGAGCGGGCAGCCCATCTTGAGGTAGGTCACGACGCGGAAGCCGTGGCGCACGCCGAGTAAGTCGAGCGCGGCGATCCAATGTTCTGAGTGCGAACCGCCTGCCAACGCGATCGTGCGCGCCGCGCCGGCGTCGCCGTACACGCACCGGATCACCTCGGTGCTGTCGAACTCGGTGATGCAGCCGTCGGTCGTGGTCGGAGGAAGATCCTCGGCGGCCTCCAGGATGGTGGGCCGCATGGGCAGGTCGGGCACGCGCACGGGGTCGAGCAGCGCGCGGGCACCGGGATAGTCGCGCGGCGACAGGGACGCAAGCTCATTGCCGTTGGCCCGGATGTCCGCGATGTGGTTGCGCCACCCGAACGACGCTACGCACAGCGCCACGACCAGCAGCACGACGGCGCCGCCCAGCCACGGGTGGGCCTTACGGTCTTGGGCACCGCTCACCTGGCGCAGCGGATCCTCGACGAGCCGCAACGTCAGGTAGGCCAGCAGCAGCGAAGCGGCGAACAGCAGGATGCCGCCGCGCAACCCGACGGTGTCGCGGTCCAGAAACGTCATCGCGAAGATCAGCAGCGGCCAGTGCCACAGGTACAGCGCATAGGCCATGGCGCCCAACGTGACCAGCGGTGCCGCGGCCATCAGCCGGTTCGGCCACGGCAAGCCGGCCTCGGCGCCGGCGCCGCTGAAGATCAGCAGCAGCGCGGCGCCGACGGGGACCAGGGCCCACGGTCCCGGGAACTGTGCCGCGCCGTCGAGCAGGACGCCGCAGCTGAAGAGCATGGCCAGCCCGGCCAACGCAGCGGCGACGCGCAACCAGCCGGGCAGGCGCACGGCGGAGATCGCCGCGGCCGCCAACACGCCGGCCAGCATCTGCCATGCCCGGGCGAAGCTGTCGTAGTAGGCAGTGGCCGGGTCGAGATGGTGGGCCAGCACTGCGTAGGCGAACGAGGCGACGGTGGCGGCGGCCGTGACCGTGACCAACACCTGACGTCGCCGCGCGCCCCAGCCGCGCTTGTCGGCGGCGATCATCACCAACCAGGCGAGAAGCAGCATCGCGACCAGGAACTGGCCCTGCACCGACATGGACCAGATATGTTGCAGCGGGCTGACGCTCTGGCCGGCCCGCAGATAGTCGCCCTCCGTGACGGCCAGATACCAGTTCTGGAAATAGCCGAGGCTGGCCAGGCTCTGATCGGCGAACGCCTCCCAGCGCGTCTGCGGTTGGATCAGCACCGTCAGCGCGGCCGCGGCGGCCAGCACCACCACCAGCGCCGGGCCCAGCCGGCGGACCAGCCGAATCAGCGCGCGGGGTAACGGCTCGTCGGCGCCGGGTTCGGAGGCCTGCCGCAACAGTCGGCCGCCGAGGAAAAAGCCGGAGAGCACCAGGAAGACGTCGACGCCGCCGGAGACCCGGCCGAACCAGATGTGATAGATGACGACGAGCACGATCGCGATGCCGCGCAACCCGTTGAGATCGTCGCGGACGCCACGGCGCACCGTCGGGGCAGCGGGATAGAACTGAACGGCGGGCACGCGGATCCTAGGGGCGGTCGAGCATCACGCCCGGTCGCTAGGGCGGAGGTGGCTTAAAACTATCGAAGCCGCGTACCCCCAGGCCAGCTGGGCTGGGCATCAGCGGGTGGCCGAGCACGCCTTCGTGCGATTTCGGCGCGCTTTCGGACCCGCACGGGGCGTTAGCGCGCCGAAATCACGTGCCGAACGCCCGCAGCGACTGCACCTGGGCGGCGTCCAGCGACGGACGCACGGCCTCGCGGGCCTTGGCGACATCGGCGGCCGTCACGTCGGCGGCGTCGATGGAGCGCCGCATCGCCGTGAGCGCCGACTCGCGCAGCAACGCGACACAGTCCGCGGCGCTGTAGCCGTCGAGTTCCTGGGCCACCGCATCGAGATCCACATCGTCAGCCAGCGGCACCGATTTGCCTGCGGTGCGCAGGATCTCGCGGCGGGCCTCGGCGTCCGGCGGTTCGACGAACACCAGCTTCTCGAGCCGCCCGGGCCGCAACAGGGCCGGGTCGATCAGGTCGGGCCGGTTCGTCGCGCCGAGCACCACCACCTCGCGCAGCGGTTCGATGCCGTCGAGTTCGGTGAGCAGCGTGGCCACCACCCGGTCGGTGACACCGGAGTCGAAGCTCTGCCCGCGCCGAGGGGCCAGCGCGTCGATCTCGTCGAGGAATACCAGCGACGGCGCGGAGTCGCGGGCGCGTTGAAATAGTTCGCGCACGGCCTTTTCCGATGAGCCCACCCATTTGTCCATCAGCTCGGCGCCTTTGACCGCATGCACCGACAGCCGTCCCGTACTGGCCAGGGCGCGCACCACGAACGTCTTACCGCACCCGGGTGGGCCGTAGAGCAGCACGCCGCGCGGCGGTGCGACCCCGAGTCGGGCGAACGTGTCGGGATGCTGCAGCGGCCACAGCACCGCCTCGGTTAGCGCCTGCTTGGTGGCTGCCATGTCGCCGACGTCGTCGAGCGTCACCGAACCGACCGAGACCTCTTCGGTGGCTGACCGCGACAGCGGGCGGATGACCGACGTCGCGCCGATCAGGTCTTCTTGGGTCAAACGCGGCGGTGCGTCCTCGGCGCTGGCCCGTGCCGCCGCCCGCAGCGCCGCCTCGCGCACCAGGGCGGCCAGGTCGGCGACCACGAAACCCGGTGTGCGACCGGCGACTTCGTCGAGCTCCAGGTCGTCGGCGGGGACGTCGCGCAGCAGCACTTCCAGCAGCTGTTTGCGGATCGCGCCGTCGGGCAGGGTGAGCCCGAGCTCGCGGTCGCACAGATCGGGGGCGCGCAGCCGGGCGTCGACGTTCTCAGGCACCGCCGAGGTGGCGATGAACGCGACCCCGCGGGTCGCCACGGCGTTGCGCAGTTCGGCCAGGATCAGCGACGCCACCGAGTCCGCCGCTGACGGCAGCAGCGCGTCGATATCAGTGATCAGCAGCACGCCGCCGTCGTCGCGCACGGTCTTGACCGCCGATGCCACCCGGTTGAGCCGGTCTTCGGCGGCCAGCGCCCCGACGTCGGGTCCATCGAGTTCGATGAGTCGCCGCTCGGCGCACACGGCACGCACCATGGTGGCCTTACCGACTCCGGCGGGACCTGACACCAGCACGCCGAGATTGGCTGCGGCGCCGAGTGTTTCCAACAGCTCCGGTTGATCGAGTGCGAGCTTGAGCCATTCGGTGAGGCGTTCGGCCTGGGGTTGGGCACCCTTGAGGTCGTCGATGCTACGCACCGGCGTCGAATCCGATGGGGCCGGGGACGACGTCGACGCCGGCGTCGGGGTCGATGCCGAGGACGACGTCGACACCGCCCATGCCACCGCCGTATTCGGCTGGACGCTGACCGGTCCGCTGGGATCGGTGCCGGTCACCGTCAGCAGCTCTGAGGTCCAGGTGATGCCGACCGACGACGCCAGCGCCGCGGTGGCCCGCGAGGTGGGGATGTCGGGCCCGAGTTCGCGGGGCAGCAGCGACACCGTATCGCCGACCGTCATCACCTTGCCCAGCAACGCTTGTCGTAGCGTCTGCGGTGAAATCGACTGCGACGTGAGCTTGGAGCCCGTCACCGTCACCGACCGTGCGCCGTAAACGGTCACCGGAGCGACCAGCACCGAGGTGTCTTCGCGTAACCCGGCGTTGGACAACGTGACGTCGTCGAGCAGCGCCGTGCCCGCCGGGGTGCCCGACGGCGCCGCACCCACGACCGCTGCAGTGGTCCGAGAGCCGGTCAACGACACCGCATCCCATTCCCGGAGGCCCAGCGCCGCAATCGCTTCGGGATGCAGCCGGACCACGCCGCGCCGGGAGTCCAGCGCGGACGTGTTCAGCCGGGCGGTCAGGCTGAGTTGCTGGTCCGCCACGTCAGGAGCCGGGCCTGCGTAGTCCGAGCCGCAGCATCGAGCGTCGGTGCGGCTGGGCGCGGCGGATGGCCCGGCGCGCCGCGCGCTGTTGACGTGGCCGCTCGTCCCATACCTCGGGGTGCTGCGCCAGGAACCGTTTGGTTCGCACGGCGAACGGGATGTGGATGACGTAGGCGGCGATGATCAGCAGGATCACCAGGTAGCCGAAAAAGATCGCGGCCGCCACACCCATCGCCAGCAGCGCAAGCAGCGGCGCGACCATGTTGGGCGAGACCGAGAAGGTGTGGATCTTGCGCATCGGGATGGTGCTGACCACCAAAAGTGACACGCCGATCATCCAGATGACCACCGCCCACTCCGACGTCCACCAGCCCTCCCCGAACTGCATCTTGGCGGCAAGCGGCCCGATCGATCCGATCGCGCCGGCCGGGGCGGGCATCCCGACGAAGTACTTTTTTTCGTAGGCGGGCTGGTCGATCTCGAGCATCGCGTTGTAGCGCGCCAACCGCAACACGATGCACACCGCGTACAGCAGCACCACCATCCAGCCGATCCGCGACTGTGACAGCAGCGTGGCGTACACGATGAACGCCGGTGCCACCCCGAAGTTGACCGCGTCGGCCAGCGAGTCGATCTCCTCGCCCATCCGCGAGGTCGCCTTGAGCGCGCGGGCCATGCGCCCGTCGAGCGCGTCGAGAATGGCCGCGACCGCGAGAAACGCCATCGCCTCGGTGGGCCGGTCGTCCAGCGCCATTTTGACCGCGGACAGGCCCAGGCAGATCGCGGCCACGGTCATACCGCTGGGCAGGATGCGCAGGCTGACCACGCCGGGCTTGACCCGAGGTTTGATCACGGAGCCGCTCCGGCGGCGACATCGGATCGCAGCTCGGCCAATACCGTTTCGCCGGCCAGCGCGCGTTGCCCGGTGGTCACCAGGACGTTCGCATCGGCGGGCAGGTAGGTGTCCAGCCGCGAGCCGTAGCGGATCAACCCGTAGGTCTGGCCCATGGCCAGCGTGTCGCCGACCTTGGCGTCGCAGACGATGCGGCGTGCGATCAGCCCGGCGATCTGTACGGCGATCACCTCCACCCCCGCGGGGTCGCGGATCACCATGCTGTTGCGTTCGTTGTCCTCGCTGGCGGCCTCGAGTTCGGCCGAACCGAACAACCCGGGCCGGTGTACGACGGCGGTCACCTGGCCCCCGATCGGTGCGCGCTGCACGTGCGCGTCGAACACCGAAAGGAAGATACTGATGCGCGGCAAAGGTGTTGGCGGCAAACCGAGTTCGGCCGGCGGCGATTTCTCCTCGATGAGGCAGATCAGCCCGTCGGCCGGTGCCACGACAAGACCAGGACGGGTCGGCGCCACCCGGGGCGGATGCCGGAAGAACGCTGCGTTGGCGGCTGCCGACGACAGCCCAGCCCGGCGCAACCACGGGTTTTTCCAGCCGAGCGCGGCGACCGCGAGGCTGGCGCCCACGAAGGGCAGCCCGGCGCGGTGCATCGGCGGAATCGTGGTGCGCACCAGCGCCGCGAGCCGCTCGGGGCCTGATGTGAGGTCGGGGCGTCTGGCCATTGTCCCGCGATTCTACGGGCGGGCGGTGCGGCCTAGACGGCTATGCCAGGTCCCACACCCGCACCTGCGTGCCCTCAGCTACCTCCGTGACGTCCTCGTCGATCTCGAGCAGACAGTTCGCCGACGCCAGCCAGCGCAGATGGTGCGAGGCGGGCGGGCCGTAGCTGGTGACCGTGCCCGCGTCGGCGTCGAACACGCCGCGGCGAAACTGCCGCTTACCGCGCGGCGAGGTCAGATCCTCGGTCAACACCGCGGTGCGGCGCGGACGCTCCGGGTGCGGCAGGCCCATCGCAGCGCGCAGCGGCGCACGCAGGAACACCTCGAACGACACCAGCGCGCTGACCGGGTTGCCCGGCAGCGTGACGATCGGCGTGCCGGTGTCTGATATCGCAGGCAAGCCTGCTCCGGTGTCTGATGTCGCAGGCAAGCCTGCTCCGGCGACCCGCCCGCAGCCCTGCGGCATCCCCGGCTGCATCGCGACCTTGACGAAATCGACGGAGCCGCCCCGGCCGGATGTCGTCGGCGGCCCGACTCCGAACGCCTCCTTGACGACCTCGTAGGCGCCCGCGCTGACCCCGCCGGTGGTGACGATCAGATCGGCGTCGCCGACGTGGCGGGCCAGTGTGTCGCGGAACGAGTCGACGTCGTCGCCGGACATCGCCGAGGCCACCACCTCGACGCCGGCGTCGCGCAGGGCGGCCGCCAGCATCACCGCGTTGGACTCATAGATCTGGCCGGGCTGCAGCGGTGTGCCCGGTGCGACCAGTTCGGTGCCCGTCGACATCACCAGCACCCGTTGTCGCGGAATCACGGTGAGCTCACCGAGTCCGAGCGCCGCCGCCAGACCCAGCGCTGCCGGGGTGACCAGATGTCCACGGCGCAGCACCGTGGTGCCCGCCGTGACGTCCTCGCCCGCGCGGCGGATGTGCTTGCCGGGCGTCGCGGTGGCGCGCACGGTGACGGTGTCGACGCCGCCGTCGGTCGCCTCCACCGGTACGACGGCCGTCGCGCCGGAGGGCACCGGTGCCCCGGTCATGATCCGGTGTGCGGTACCGGGTTTGAGCGTCAGCACGTCGGTGCGGCCCGCCGGGATGTCCTCGGCGACGGGCAGCACGACGGGTTGCTCGGGTGTCGCGGCGGCCACGTCGTCGGCGACGACGGCGTATCCGTCCATGGCGGAGTTGTCGAACCCCGGTAACGCCAGTGGCGCGATGACGTCGTCGGCCAGCACCAGTCCCAACGCGCCGGCCAGTGGCACTGCGACCGGCGAGCGGGGCACGATGAGGTCCGCGACGGCGCGCTGATGCTCCTCGACTGAACGCATCAGACGGGGAAGGTGACGCCGGTCAGCTCTTCGGACATGGTCCACAGCCGACGTTGGATGTCCTGGTTGTGCGACTGTGCGCTGGACGCAACGACTTTCGGATGTCCGCGTAATTCTCCGATACCGTCGGGTCCGTAGTACTGACCGCTGTGCACGGCAGGGTCGGTGGCCGCGCGCAGCGTCGGCAACGCGCCCATGTCGGCGGGCTGGGTGACGAACTTCCAGATGAAGCCGGGGATGAAGTCGGGCAGGTGCCGCATGAGTTCAGTGTCCGAGAACCCGGGATGGGCGGCCGCCGCGATGGTGGGGGCCGCCTTGGCCTTCAGCCGGCGCGCCAACTCGTAGGTGAACAGCAGGTTGGCCAGCTTGGACTGGCCGTAGGCCGCCACCCGGTTGTACTTGCGCTGCAGATGCGGATCCTCGAAATGGATGCGCGCCAAGGCGCGGTGCCCCACGCTGCTGACCGTCACGACCCGCGACCCGCCGACCGGCAGCAGGTTCTCCAACAGCAGCCCGGTCAGCGCGAAGTGGCCGAGGTGGTTGGTGCCGAACTGCATCTCGAAGCCGTCTTCGGTGGTCTCGCGCCTCGGCACGTACATCACACCGGCGTTGTTGATCAGCAGATCGATGCGGGGATGGGCCGCGCGAAGTGCGTCCGCGGCCTTGCGGACGCTACGCAGCGACGACAGATCGAGCTCTTGCACCGTGACGTCGGCGTTGGGGCTGGCCGACTTGATCCTCTCGACGGCTTGCCGGCCCTTGTCCAGATCGCGCACGGCGAGCACGACATGTGCACCCTTGTCGGCCAGCACCGCCGCGGTGTCATAGCCCAATCCGGAGTTGGCGCCGGTGACGATTGCCACCCGCCCTGACTGATCCGGCACATCGGCTGCGGTCCATTTGGCGGTCATGGCATCAACATACTGCGCCCGTCGTGCGTCATGCTCGAATCATGGATCTGCTTGAACCCGCCCATCCGCCGAGCCGCAAAGCCCCTCTGGTCTGGGCGATCGGCGCGGCGATTCCGTGGCTGGGCCTGGCGTTCGCCCAGCTGGTGTGGCTGATCGTCGATTTCCGGGTGTGGTGGCTGCACGCGTTGGCGGCCGTGCTCACGGCGGTGGGCATCGTGGTGTTCGTCATCGTGGTGCCGCTGTGGCGGTATCGGGTGCACCGCTGGGACATCGATAGCCGAGCGGTGTACACCCGGTCGGGTTGGCTGGTGCAGGAGCGCCGGATCGCGCCGATATCGCGGGTGCAGACCGTCGACACCGAACGCGGGCCGCTGGACCGGCTGTTCGGCCTGTCCACTGTCACGGTGACGACGGCGTCGTCGGCGGGTGCGGTGCGCATCGTGGCGCTGGACGCCGAGGTGGCCGACCTGATCGTCGCCCAACTCACCGACGTCGCGGCGCTCGGCGCGGAGGACGCCACATGAGCGCGCCGCCCGCCGCCCGCAACGAGGTGTGGCACCGGCTCAGCCCGCGCATGCTGCTGGTGCATCCGGTGCACGAGGTGATGCGCCAGATCCCGGTGATCGTCGGGTCGCTGGTGCTCGGCTCGGCGACCGGTAACCCGACCGTGGTGGTGATGGTCGTCGCGGCGACGGTCGCGTTCGGCGTGGCGCGGTGGTTCACCACGACCTACCGGATCGGGCCCAGCGATGTACAACTGCGCACCGGCGTACTGCAACGCAAGGTCCTGGCGGTGCCGCGCAACCGAATTCGGTCGGTGTCCACTGAGGCCCGGCTGCTGCACCGGCTGCTGGGGTTGACGGTGCTGCGGGTGAGCACCGGACAGGAGGCCAGGGGTGACACGGTGTTCGCGCTCGACGCCGTCGAAGCCGAGGAGGTGCCGCGGCTACGCGCTGTCCTGCTGGCCGAGTCGTTGGCTGTCGCCGACGAGGAACAGGGGCCCGCGGGCCGGGTGCTGGCGCGGTGGGACCCGTCCTGGTTGCGCTACAGCCCGCTGAGTTTCACCGGCCTGGCGATGATCGCCGCGGCCGCCGGCCTGATCTATCAGATGGGAGCCGGTGCGGCGCTGCAGGATTCGGAGGCCGCCCGCTCCGGCCTGGACACTGTCGCGCAGTGGGGTGTGGTGGCCACGGTCGCGGTGACGGTCGTCGTCGTGCTGATCGCGTCGGTTGTGCTGTCGGTGCTGCAGTCGCTGCTGAGCTACGCGAACCTGGTTCTGCGGCGCGACGCCGAAGTGCTGCACTTGCGGCTGGGCCTGGTGCGGGTGCGCGAGCACACCTTCGACATGCGGCGGCTGCGCGGAGGCACGCTGCGGGAGCCGTTGTTGGTGCGGTTGTTCGGTGGTGCGCGGCTGGATGCGGTGATGACCGGTGTCGGCGGTGAGGGGGAGGCGTCGTTGCTGCTGCCGCCGTGTCCCAGGCCGACGGCCGAAACGGTGCTGTCGGATTTGATCGAGCGCCCCGAGGTGGTGAGCGGTCCGCTGCGCGCGCACGGCTCGGCGGCCACGCGGCGGCGGTGGACGCGGGCGATGGTGGCCCCGGTGGTGCTCGCGGTCGTGCTGGCCGTCGCCGCGGCGCCGATATGGGCCTGGGTGTTGTGGGCGATGTTCGCGGTGTGCTGCGCGCTGCTGGCCCACGACCGGTCCCGGTCGCTGGGGCACCGGGTCGGGGACGGCTGGTTGGTCGCGCGCACCGGCAGCCTGCAGCGGCGCCGCGACTGCATCGAGGCGTCGGGCATCATCGGCTGGACCGTGCGCCAGACGCTGATGCAACGCCGCGCGGGGGTGGCCACGCTGATCGCGGCGACGGCGGCGGGCGTCAAGCACTATCAGGTGATCGACGTACCCGCGGAGTTGGCGTGGTCGATCGCCGCCCAGGCGTCGCCGTGGCTCGACGACACCGAGTGGGCTCGGGCGGGGTCCGAGTTGCGCTGAAACGATTGCCGTTTAATGTCGGGCAATGGCAATCGGTGGAGTGCTCTTCGACATCGATGGTGTCCTGGTGACTTCGTGGAAACCTATCGAAGGGGCGGCGGCGACGCTGCGCACGCTCAACGATCACCAGGTCGCGTGCTCGTATCTGACCAACACCACGACGCGCACCCGGGTGCAGATCGCTGAATTGCTCACCGAGGCGGGCATGGTGGTGCGTCCCGACGAGGTGATCACCGCGGCGGTGTTGACGGCCGAATACGTCCGCGACCGTTTTCCGGACGCTCGGTGCTTTCTGGTCAACAGTGGCCAGATCGCCGAGGATATGCCCGGCATCGACATCGTGTCCTCGAGCCAGTTCAGCGGACCCGAGACGCCCGACAGACCCGACGTCGTGCTGCTCGGCGGCGCGGGACCGGAGTTCGGCCATCTGACGCTGTCGTGGGTCTATGACTGGATGGCTCAGGGGGTGCCGGTGGTCGCCATGCACCGCAGCACCGCATGGACCACCACCGACGGGTTGCGGATCGACACCGGGATGTACCTGATCGGGATGGAGCAGACCTCCGGCCGCCAGGCGACGGCTGTCGGTAAGCCCGCGCCTGAGGGGTTCCTCGCTGCCGCTGGCCGTCTGGGTGTCGAACCCGACGAGATGTATATGGTCGGTGACGATCTCAACAACGACGTGCTGGCAGCGCAGGTGGTCGGGATGACAGGGGTGTTGGTGCGCACGGGCAAGTTTCGGCAGGACACGCTGGACCGTTGGGCCGCAGACGAGTTCGCGATGCAGCCCAACCACGTGATCGACTCGGTTGCCGATTTGCCGGAGCTTCTCGGGCTGGAGCGATGACCGTGTGGGAGCGGATGCAGCAGGCGTTGCTGCGGCGCGGCATCAACACTGTGTTCGAACTCATGTTGTGGATTGCGTTGTTGTACACCGTGATTGGTGTCGCGTATGCGATGTTGCACATCGAGCTGATCGGCCAACTCAAACATGCGCTCAGCGCCCAGTTCACCGTGTTCGCCAACATCGCGGCGCTGGTGGTCACCGTGGCGTTCTGGCCGGCCCTGCTGGCCAGCTCGCTGCTCTGCGGTGTGGCCGGCTGCGGGCTGCTCACCTAGTGTGATTTCGGCGCGCTTATGCACCCTCAGCGGGTTGTAAGCGCGCCGAAATCACGAATTCAGCGTGCGGACCGCTTCGATACGCGCCTGCAACTGCTCGGTGGTGGCCGCTGCCACCGGCGGGCCACCGCAGATCCGGCGCAGCTCGTTGTGGATCCAGCCGTGTGGCTTGCCGGTGCGGTGATGCGCGATCGACACCAGCGCGTTGAGTTCTCGGCGCAGCTCGCGCAGCTGCCCGTGGCGCGCGATGTGAGCCGCCCGCTGCACCTCGCCGCTTGCAGTGCGTTTGGTCAACTGCTCTTCTTGCCTGCGCCGCAGGAGGTCTCGCATCTGCTCGGCGTCGAGCAGCCCGGGGATACCCAGGAAGTCGGCTTCCTCGTCGCTGCCTGCGGGCGTCGCGGTGCCGAACGACGAGCCGTCGAAGATCACCTGATCCAGCTCGGCGTCGGCGCCCAGCGATTCGAAGCCGTTGTCGAGCTCGCTGGGCTCGGACTTGCGGGGCTCGACGTACTCGTCGTCACCGTCGGTTTCGCGGTGGGGCTTGCCGAGTACGTGGTTGCGCTCGGCCTCCATCTCACTGGCCAGCAACAGCAGGTTGGGTACCGAGGGCAAGAAGATGCTAGCGGTCTCCCCAGGTCTACGGGACCGCACGAAGCGGCCGATGGCCTGGGCGAAGAACAACGGCGTCGACGCGCTGGTGGCGTACACGCCGACGGCCAACCGCGGCACGTCGACCCCCTCGGACACCATCCGGACGGCGACCAGCCAGCGGCTGGTGCCCGCGGCGAACTCGCTGATCCGGTCCGACGAGCCGGGGTCGTCGGAGAGCACCACGGTCGGCGCCTCGCCGGTGATCTTGGTGAGCAGTTCGGCGTAGGCCCGCGCGGCGGTCTGGTCGGAGGCGATCACCATGCCGCCGGCGTCGGGCATGTGCTGGCGCTTCTGCTGCAGCCGTCTGTCGGCGGCGGCGATGACGGCCGGCATCCATTCGCCCGCCGGGTTCAGCGCGGTGCGCCAGGCGCGTGCGGTCTGTTCGGCGGTCAGCGGCTCACCGAGGCGCGCCGAGTGTTCTTCGCCCGCGCTGTCGCGCCAGCGCGCCTCACCGGAGTAGGCCAGGAAGACCACGGGCCGCACCACGCCATCGGCCAGCGCCTCGGCGTAGCCGTAGGTGTGGTCGGCCACCGAGCGCTGTACGCCATGCCCGTCGGGCTGGTAGGCGACGAACGGGATCGGGTTGTCGTCGCTGCGAAACGGCGTACCGGTCAGCGCCAGCCGGCGGGTGGCGTCGCTGAACGCCTCGCGCATGGCCTCGCCCCAACTCTTGGCGTCCCCGCCGTGGTGGATCTCGTCGAACACCACGAGCGTGCGATAGTTCTCGGTGCGCACCCGGTGGCGGGTCGGGTGGCTGGCCACCTGCGCGTAGGTGACGACGACCCCGTGGTACTCCGACGACGTCTGCGCCGACGAGTTGCTGAACTTCGGGTCCAGCGCAAGGCCGACCCTCGCGGCGGCCAGTGCCCACTGGATCTTGAGGTGATCGGTCGGCACGACAACGGTGATGCGCTCGACGGTGCCGTCGCCGAGCAGCTCACCGGCTACGCGCAGGGCAAACGCCGTCTTACCGGAACCCGGCGTCGCGACCGCCAGGAAATCGCGCGGCCGGGCGCCAAGATACCGCACCAAAGCCCGACGCTGCCAGCCTCGCAAAGCCTGGGTGTCGGGCGCTGAATTAGCCCGCACCCAAGACTCCTCACTGATCGGTAAGCAGCCTAACGCAACGGATTACGCGTTCGCATCTTTCCCGCGTCAAGTGTCGATAAAGAAATTGTCGTTGCGAATGAACCACTCGCGCCGCTCGTCTTCGGTCATGTCCCCGAGCTGCGCCATGCCCTCGAAATAGTGTTCACGCGGGGCGCCCGGAGCAAACAACATCAACAGCGATGCCGGCGCGTCGGCGTCGTTTCGGAAGCCGTGGATGCCGCCGGGCGGAACATAGAGAAAGTCGTTGCGGTGCCCGTCGGTCCAACCGGTGCCGTCGTAGAGCGTGACCGTACCGGACAGCACGAAGAACGCTTCGGACATCGCACGGTGAAAATGAGGTCCCGGGCCACCGGCTTTGGGCGCGATCTCGACGCGGTAGAGCCCGTAGTCGCCGTCGGTGGCCTGCTGATTGGCCAGATAGTGGTATTTCACCAGGCCGAACGAGTCGTAGTCCGCTGGATCGTCGCCGCGTTTGAGCCACGCGCTGACCTCCGGTTCGTCCTCGGTGTACCGGGGCGGAGGATAGGGCGGCACGACAAGTGACATCGGCGTCGAGCCTAGCCCTCGGCGACCTTGCACTCTCCCTGGTCGAGTGCTAAGAATGCAGTTGGCACTCGCGACCGGTGAGTGCTAGGTCGGGACGGTGAGGCAAGGGGCCGCACCCGCGGAGCACACCCAAGCCGTCCGTCGCGGGCACTGCACCCGGCCAACAGATGTGCCATCCCCAATCCGGAGGAAACACTTCGCAATGGCCAAGCAAATTGCGTATGACGAAGAGGCCCGCCGCGGCCTCGAGCGGGGCCTGAACGCCCTCGCCGACGCGGTAAAGGTGACGTTGGGGCCCAAGGGTCGCAACGTCGTTCTGGAGAAGAAGTGGGGTGCTCCCACGATCACCAACGATGGTGTGTCCATCGCCAAGGAGATCGAGCTGGAGGACCCGTACGAGAAGATCGGCGCCGAGCTGGTCAAGGAAGTCGCCAAGAAGACTGACGACGTCGCCGGTGACGGCACCACGACCGCCACCGTGCTGGCACAGGCGCTGGTCAAGGAAGGCCTGCGCAACGTCGCGGCCGGAGCTAACCCGCTCGGCCTCAAGCGCGGCATCGAGAAGGCCGTCGACAAGATCACCGAGACGCTGCTGAAGTCGGCCAAGGAGGTCGAGACCAAGGAGCAAATCGCTGCGACCGCCGCCATCTCGGCCGGCGACCTGCAGATCGGTGAACTGATCGCCGAGGCGATGGACAAGGTCGGCAACGAGGGTGTCATCACCGTCGAGGAGTCGCAGACCTTCGGGCTGCAGCTCGAGCTCACCGAGGGCATGCGCTTCGACAAGGGCTACATCTCGGGCTACTTCGTGACCGACGCCGAGCGTCAGGAAGCCGTCCTGGAGGATCCCTACATCCTGCTGGTCAGCTCCAAGATCTCGACCGTCAAGGATCTGCTGCCGCTGCTGGAGAAGATCATCCAGTCCGGTAAGCCGCTGCTGATCATCGCCGAGGACGTCGAGGGCGAGGCGCTGTCCACGCTGGTCGTCAACAAGATCCGCGGCACCTTCAAGTCCGTGGCCGTCAAGGCTCCGGGCTTCGGTGACCGCCGCAAGGCGATGCTGCAGGACATGGCGATCCTCACCGGTGGCCAGGTCATCAGCGAAGAGGTCGGCCTCTCGCTGGAGACCGCCGACGTGTCGCTGCTGGGCCAGGCTCGCAAGATCGTCGTCACCAAGGACGAGACCACGATCGTCGAGGGCGCAGGCGACAGCGAGGCCATCGCCGGTCGCGTTGCGCAGATCCGCAGCGAGATCGAGAACAGCGACTCCGACTACGACCGCGAGAAGCTGCAGGAGCGGCTGGCCAAGCTGGCCGGCGGCGTTGCGGTGATCAAGGCCGGTGCCGCCACCGAGGTGGAGCTCAAGGAGCGCAAGCACCGCATCGAGGACGCGGTGCGCAACGCCAAGGCTGCCGTGGAGGAGGGCATCGTCGCCGGTGGCGGTGTGTCCCTGCTGCAGGCCGCCCCGGTGCTCGAGGAGCTCAAGCTCGAGGGCGACGAGGCCACCGGCGCGAACATCGTGCGTGTCGCGCTGGAGGCTCCGCTGAAGCAGATCGCCGCCAACTCGGGCCTGGAGCCCGGCGTGGTCGCCGAGAAGGTGCGCAACCTCAAGGCTGGTGAAGGCCTCAACGCCGCCACCGGTGATTACGAGGACCTGCTCAAGGCGGGCGTGGCCGACCCGGTCAAGGTGACGCGTTCGGCGCTGCAGAACGCGGCGTCCATCGCGGCGCTGTTCCTGACCACCGAGGCCGTCGTCGCCGACAAGCCGGAGAAGGCAGCCGCACCCGCGGCCGACCCGACCGGCGGCATGGGCGGCATGGACTTCTAAGTCTGTCCAACGGAAAGGCCCGGTCCCTCTTGCGGGGCCGGGCTTTTTCGTGCGCGAACAGATCCGCCGAACGTGGGTTACCCGCACGCTTTTTCGCGCCAGCCGTGACACGAGGCCACACTCGGCGGGCCGCGCAGCGGGGTTACTTCTTCAGCGGCACGCAGTCGTGCAGGCAGTCCGGGCTCGTCGACGGCGATTGAGCCGTGGCTTTACGGTGCAGCACCGCGCGGGTCGGCGTGATCTGCAACGTGTCGTCAGCGGGTCGGCCGGTTCCGTCGACGATCAACGAGTAGCCGCCAGGTTCGCGCGGCGGCCAGAGCACCGTGACATCGCCGTGCGCGGTGACGTTGCGTTGTGTGGTCTTGCCGATGGATCCGACGTCGAGCGTGCCGTCGACGAGGACCGGGTCCACCGCGACGGTGTGCGCGCGGTAGTCGTCGCCGACGGTGATCAGGTAGGCGAAGTCGAAATCGGCCAGCGCGTCACCCAGCTTGTCGAGGTCGACTTTGACACTCATGACGTCGGCTCCGGTTGACGACCCCGGATCAACCGGCCGGGACGCGCCGCGGTGGGCACCCCGTGCTCGGCGATGACCTCACCGGACACGATGGTCGCGACATAACCGTCGGCGCGCTGGTCCAGGCGTCGACCACCCGCGGGCAGATCGTGGGCGACGACGGGCCGGTGCAGCTGCACCGCGTCGTGGTCGATGACGTTGAGATCGGCCTTGTAGCCCACCGCTATTCGGCCGCGGTCGGCCAGGCCGGCCACCCGCGCAGGCACCGACGTCAACTCGCGTACCGCTTCGGCCACCGACAGCCGGCCCGACGCGCGGTCGCGCGCCCAGTGCGCCAACATGTAGGTGGGAAAGCTTGCGTCACAGATCATTCCGTAGTGCGCACCGCCGTCACCGAGACCCAGCACGACGTCGTCGCGGCGGATCAACTCCGCCACCGTGTCGAGGCTGCCGTCGCGGAAGTTGGCCAGCGTGACGAGCAGCATCGCGTGCCCGTCGTCGTCGAGTAGCCGGTCGTAGGCCTCCTCGAGCGGGCTGACGCCGCGAACCCTGGCTCGGCTGGCGATGCTCTCCGAACGCGGAGGTTCGTAGTCCGGCGGGTCACCAAGGGGGAACATCCACTCGAACGCCTGCGCCGCGAACATCAGCGGGTGGCCGTCGGAAGCCGGGGTATCAGACAGGATCCGCTGGCGCACTTCGGGTTTGCGCATCTCGGCGACGCGTTCGGCCAGCGGCAGCGCCGCGATCTCGCGGTAGCTCGGGTACATGACGAACGGGTTGCCCGACAGCTCCAGCCCGAGCACCAGCCCGATCGGGCGGGGGAAGATCTGCGCGGTGATATCGCCGCCCGCTGAGTTGGCCTTCTCCACCATGGTCAGCGCGTCGACGAAGAACGGGTCGCCGGCGTTGCCGATGGCCAACGTGAACGTCACCGGAAGGCCGACGTCCTCGGCGACATCGAACACCGTCTGCAGCACGGGTTCGTAGTCGCCGGCGACCAGGTCGGGGACGAACTGGATCAGGCCGCCGCCGGCATCGTCGACGCCGCGTGCGATGGCCTCGATTTCGGCGCGGTCGGCGTCATAGCTGGGGATCGGCCGGCCGCTTTCGGTCTTGTGCAAAGTGAACCGCGACGACGCGAAGCCCAGCGCGCCGACCTGGACCGCTTCGGCGGCGAGCTTGCGCATCAGCGCGAGGTCCTCGGTCGTGGCCGGTTCGCGGTCGACGCCGCGCTGACCCATCACGTAGACGCGCAGCGGGGAGTGCGGCAGCAGCGCCGCCACGTCGATGTCGCGGTGTCGCGACTCCAGCGCGTCGAGGAACTCGGGGAACGTCTCCCAACTCCACGGCAACCCGTCCACCATCACCACACCGGGGATGTCCTCGACGCCGGCCATCACGTCGACCAGCACGTCGTGGTCTTCGGGGCGGCAGGGCGCGAACCCGACGCCGCAGTTGCCCATCACCGCCGTGGTCACCCCGTGCGCCGAGGAGGGGGTGAGCCGGTCCGACCAGATCGCCTGGCCGTCGTAGTGGGTGTGCAGGTCGACGAAGCCGGGCGTGACGAGCAGGCCGGTCGCGTCGATCTCGCGTGTTCCGGTGCCGTCCACCGCGCCGACGGCGGCGATCACGCCGTCCGAGATCGCCACGTCGCCGACGAAGGGGTCGCCGCCGAGGCCGTCGACGACGGTCCCGCCGCGGATCACGAGTTCATATGTCATACGTCGAATCTACGATGAGCCGGTGATCGATCACTTCGGAATCAACTGTGCGGACTGGGAGCGGTCGAAGGCCTTCTACGACAAGGTGCTCGGCGTGCTCGGCTACACCCGGCAGTTGGACTATCAGGTCGCCATCGGCTACGGCGCCGACGGCAAGCCGGATTTCTGGATCGCCGACATGACCAAGGGCGACGCGGCCGGACCCAACCGTGAGGTGCATTTTGCGTTTGAGGCCGTCGACACCGATGCGGTGCAGGCCTTCTACGCCGCCGCGCTCGAGGCCGGCGCCGAGTCCCTGCACGCGCCGCGGCTGTGGCCGGAGTATCACCCCGGCTACTACGGGGCGTTCGTCCGTGATCCGGACGGCAACAACATCGAGGCGGTTTTCCACGACTTTTCCGCTGGCGCGGCGTCGGCGGCGGACTGAGTAACGTCGGGGCATGGCTGACTCTGATGTTTCGGCGGTTCGCGAACTGCTGCGTGACATGTTCACCCGGCAGATCGAGCACGTCGAGGAGCTGACAGACGGACTGACCGATGAGGTTGCGTTCTACCGCCCGACCAACGAGGCCAACAGCATCTCCTGGCTCATCTGGCACAGCGCGCGCCAGCAGGATCTGCAGTTGTGCGCCCTCGCCGATACCGAGCAGGTGTGGTTCCGCGACGGCTGGGTCGACCGGTTCAACCTCGACCTGCCGCGTGGCGCGATGGGGTACGGCGACGGGCCGGCGGAGGTCGCCAAGGTGCGCGCGTCGGCCGATCTACTCGCCGGCTACTACCGCGCCGTGCACAAGATGACGTTGGAGTACATCGCGTCGGTGACCCCCGATGAGTTGCGCCGCGTCGTCGACGAGAACTGGGATCCGCCCGTCACCGCGGGCGTGCGCCTGGTGAGCATCGTCGACGATGCCGCCCAGCACCTCGGCGCGGCCGCCTACCTGCGCGGAATTGCGTGATCAAGTGGTGGCCGGCGGTCGGGTTGACCGCGATGGTTCTGCTCGGCTGGGCCGTGGGCAAATCATCCACCGGCATTGACGACTGGTTTCACCAGTACAGCAATAGCCCGACGCGTGATCTGCGAGGGTTCACCGATCCGCTGGCGCTGGTCGTCATCGTGGCTGCCACGGTCGCGTTTGCGATGTATCGGCGACGGTGGCTGCTGGCCGCCATCGCCGCGGTGCTGCCGTATAGCGCGTATCTGCTGGTGCAGGTGATCAAGCCCGTTTTCGGCCGGGAGAAGGGCGGCGGCCTGGCTTATCCGAGCGGGCACATCACGACGACGACCGTGGTGTTGGGGCTGTTCGTGCTGGTCACTGGCTGTGCGCTGTGGGCGCTGGTGTTTGCGACGGTGTATATCGGGTTGGCGGTTATCGGGGTCGGCACAACGTTTCACTACTTCACCGACACGGTCGGCGGGATGCTGTTGGGCACGTCGCTGGTCGGCATCGCGGCGCTTCTCGCGGCACCGAACTTGACGCGTGTCAACACGCGTGCGGTCTGGGTCACACGAGGTGGTTAGCATGGGGTTATGACTGCGACACCCGACGTTGAGCGGCCCGATACCAGCACCATCCACAACCCCGCGACGGGCGCGGTCGCCGGAACCGTGCGATGGACCGATCCCGCCGATGTGCCGCGGGTCGCGGCCCGGCTGCGCGACGCGCAGAAACAGTGGGAAGCGCGCGGGCCCAAGGGGCGTGCCAAGGTATTGGCCCGGTATGCGGTGTGGATGGGTGAGCACCGCGACGAGATCGAGGCGATGCTGATCAAGGAGACCGGCAAGTCGGCGGCCGACGCCGCTCAAGAGGTGCCGCTGCTGGTCATGATCGCGTCGTACTACATCAAGACGATGGAGAAAGCGCTGGCGCCGGAGACCCGGCCGGCGGCCCTGCCGTTCCTGGCGATCAAGAAGGTCGAGGTGCACTACCGGCCGCGTCCGGTGGTCGGCATCGTTGCCCCGTGGAACTATCCGGTGGCCAACCTGTTGATGGACGGCCTGGCGGCGTTGGCGGCTGGGTGCGCGGTGATGCTCAAACCGTCCGAGCGCACGCCGCTGACCGCCGAGCTGCTGCTGCGCGGCTGGCTGGACTCGGGGGCACCTGAGGTGATGGCGATCGTGCAGGGCGCGCGTGAGGCGGTCGAGGCCGTCGTCGACAACTCCGACTACGTACAGTTCACCGGTTCGAGCGCGACGGGCGCCAAGGTGATGGAGCGGGCGGCGCGCCGGCTCACCCCGGTCAGCCTGGAACTGGGCGGCAAGGACCCGATGATCGTGCTGGAGGACGCCGACGTCGAGCTGGCGGCCAACGCGGCTGTGTGGGGCGCGATGTTCAACGCCGGTCAGACGTGTGTGTCGGTCGAGCGGGTGTACGCGCTGGCACCCGTCTATGACCAGTTCGTCTCCGCGGTGGTGCGCGCGGTGGAGAACCTCAAGATGGGTGCGGGCGAAGGCTACGACTTCGGCTCGCTGATCGACGAGAGCCAGATCGAGGTGACCGAACGGCATGTGCGCGAGGCCGTGGCGGCCGGGGCGAAGGTGCTCACCGGCGGCAAGCGCCTCGACGGACCGGGCAGCTTCTATCAGCCGACGGTGCTCGTCGACGTCGACCATTCGATGGCGTGCATGACCGAGGAGACCTTCGGCCCGACGCTGCCGATCATGAAGGTCGACAGCGTCTCCGAAGCGATCCGGCTGGCCAATGACAGCCCGTACGGCTTGTCGGCATCGGTGTTCTCCAAGGACATCGAGCGCGCCAAAGCGATTGCGGTGCAGTTGGATTGCGGCGCGGTCAACATCAACGACGTGATCTCCAACCTGATGTGTACGACGGCGCCGATGGGCGGCTGGAAGGCATCGGGAATCGGGGCGCGGTTCGGCGGCGCGGAGGGATTGCGCAAGTTCTGCCGCCAGGAGGCGGTGGTGGCGCCGCGCACCAACGTCGGCGCGGGCGGCACGTACTACAACAACTCGCTCAAGGCGCTCAAGCGGTTGAACACGCTGATGATGAAGCTGGCGTTGGCACGGCCGCGCCGCGTCGCGAAGTAGCTCGGGGATCGCCGAAACCTTACCGAGGGTCGTTTGCCCGTCGGCGCAGAAATTCTCCGCCGGAAGGGCTTGAGTAAGTTCGACTACGGCAACGAGGTAAGGAGGGCACGCGTGCGGCTGGTGACGACCATGGTCTTGTGGCTCGTCACCACGATCCTTCTTGCCGTGGCCGTCCCGGCGATGTGGGCACAGCGCAACGTCGTCAGCGAGGACGGTTATGCCGCGCTCGCGGCCTCAGCGGCCAAAGACCCGCAGTTGCAGAGTGCGATGGCCGCCGAGCTGACACGACAGATCCTCTCTTTCGCGTCCGACAACGGGTACACACTCAACCGCGATCCGGTCCGCGGCGGAACCGTCGCCTACACCAGCAGCGCCGGCTTTCCCGGGCAGTTCGGCCAGGCCAACCGCATTGCGCACCGCTGGCTGTTCACCGATTCCGTGCAGCGCGAAGAAGGCTCCAACCGCTGGCTGATCGATATCGCCCCGATGCTCAACGACCCCTCGATCAAGCAGTTGCTCGGGGACATCGACCTCGACGTGCCCCAGACCCTGACCGTCCCGATCACGGTGCCAGAAACCACGGGGCTACATCCGGGGAAGCTGCGGCTGGTGTCGATGTGGGGACCGTGGGTCAGCGTCGGCGCGACGATCCTGACCGGCGTCTTCGCCCTGTTGACCCTGGCCGCGTCCCGATCACGCGGTAAAACGTTTGCCGCGCTGGGCGTTTCGGCGCTACTGGTCGGCGCCGCCGGGTGGGCGGGGTTGGAGGTGGCGCGCAGCCACGTCGACGACGCGCTCAACCAAACCACCGGCGACATCCGCCTGATCGCCGAGGTACTGGTCGGCCGCGCCGAAGACAGCCTGCACCACTGGCTGAACCTGACGCTGGCCGCCGGCGCAGCGCTGGTGGTGTTCGGGGTGCTGGTGTCGATGCTGGGTGGATTGCGCCGACGCGACGGTTAGCCCATCTTTGTATTGATACCGTCGACGCATGCCGTTCGTCTCGGACATCGTCGGCCCCCAGCAGCCCGTGCAAGCGTCGCCGCCGCTGGCCGCCGGGGCGCTGCGCCGCACGAGCACCATCGACACGCATCCGACCGATGACGGGGGTTCCGACGTCGACCTGCGCGCCAGCGACGTGGTGGGAGGCGGAGCCGACACACTCGACCGGGTCGCGATACATGCGCGCCTGCACAACCGCATCATCGCCGACCTTTCCGCCGTTCCGTACGACGACCGGCTGAGCCGGCTGGTAGGCCACCGCGTCGGCCCCGGCTTCCGCTCGACGGTGACTGAACTGCTGCCCGAGGATGTCGAGCGGGCCAGCCTTCTGAATCTGCTGCTCGACGACTGGGTGGGCGCGGCCCTGGTGTCCGGTTATGCGCTGCAACACACGGCTATCGAGCTCGGTGCCGAGCGCGAACTGCCGGCTGGCACCGTGGATCGGATGACGGGCATCTGCGCGGGTTTCGCGCCGGATGCGTCGCTGGTGTCGTACGCGCGACGCAACGACATCATCCCGACCGCGCGCGGCCCGGTTGCGCCGGTTCTTGACTCTGCGCATGCTGTCGAACCGTTGCGCCCCAACGGGATGCGTCGCTACCGGCGACTGGACCTGCATCCGGCGGATGCCGGATCAGCGGAGTTCGATGCCCACTTCCGTGACTCGCATGTCGACAGCGACGGGCTCGAGACGATCGTGCACGAGTACACCGTCACCGGCGTTGTGGATACGTCGACGCGGACCATCGCCTCGGTGCGGGCGGAGGTGCGGGTGTTGCCGTGGCAGGAATGTCCCGGCGCCATCGGAAGCGCCCAACGTGTCCAGGGGATTTCGCTGATGGAGTTGCGGGACCGTATCCGCCGCGAGTTCGTCGGCACGACCACATGCACGCACCTCAACGACACGTTGCGTGCGATCGGGGATCTCCACGCGCTCTTCGAGCTGCGTACGAGCCGCTAGGGTTCGATGATGTGTGACGGGTCTGGCCGCTTCTCGGGCGGCGCCTGACTGTAGTCGCCCCAGGGACCGTCGCGCTGTTCGACGGCGGCCCGAACGCCTTGGGATGCAGCGGTGTCGACGAAGCCGAGAGCATCGGGGGTGTTGCGCATCAGCCCGTCGAGGATGCCGCCGAGGGTCTGGGTGGAGGCCAGGCCCATGTTCTCGTAGGCCTGGTTGACGATCAGTTTCTGGGCCTGAAGCTGAGACAGCGGGATGTTGGCGAGCTTGGCTGCGATCTCGCGCACGCGGGCTTCGAGCTTCTCGAACGGCACCGACTCGTTGATGAGTTCGACTGCGGCAGCTTCCTTTCCGGTCAGCGGCTCACCGGTTAGGGAATGCCATTTGACCTTCGACAAGCTCAGCCGGTAGAGCCACATGCCGGTCAGGTAGGCACCCCACATGCGCGCGTATGGCGTGCCGATGACGGCGTCGTCGCTGGCGATGACGATGTCGGCGCACAGCGCGTAGTCGCTGGCACCGCCGACGCACCAACCATGCACCTGCGCGATGACGGGTTTGGACGCGCGCCAGATCGCCATAAACTTCTGATGCGGACTGGTTTCGCGGGCGCTGACCAACGCGAAATCCTTGCCGGGGTCCCAGCGACCGTCGGTGTTCATCGCCTCACCCCAGTGCTGGAAGCCGCCGCCGAAGTCGTAGCCGCCGGAGAAGGCGCGGCCCGCACCGCGCAACACGATCACAGCGACCGCGGGATCGCGTTCGGCCAGGCCGATGGCCTGCTCGATCTCGTCGGGCATCGGCGGCACGATGGTGTTGAGCTGATCTGGCCGATTCAGCGTGATGGTGGCGATCGGGGGTTCGCTGCGGTACAGAAGCGTCTCGAACTGCGGTGTCGACATGCCTGCAGTCTGGCGCGAGTGTCGGGTTGACGCACGCTTTCTGCGCTCAGACGTAGGTGAACCCGACAGTCGGCAAGGGGTGTAAAGTTCAGCCTCGCCCGACGGAGAGGTGGCAAATGAACCGCTACATCGCATGGTCAGTGCCCGTGGCAGCCGTGAGCCTGATCTTGGTCGGATGCTCCGGTGACAACTCCACCAGCACCGACGCCCCCACGACCGCCGAAGCGACCACAACCTCGGCGGCCGCAGCGGTTCCCGCCGAAGTCTTGGACAAGGCGGCCGCCGACTACAAGGCCTATGTCTCGAGCAACATCGACGAACTCGAGCGCGTCGTAAAGGTTTTCACCGATGCGGTGCGCGCAGGCGACCTGCAGGCGGCGCAGGACGCCTACGCGCCGTCGCGGGTGCCGTGGGAGCGCATCGAGCCGATCGCGGGCCTGGTCGAAGACATCGACCGCAAGATCGACGCCCGCGTCGACGACTTCGCAGGTGTCGACGATCCCGAGTTCACCGGCTGGCACCGGCTGGAGTACATCCTGTTCGAGCAGAACACCACCGAGGGCGCCGCCCCGTTCGCCGACCAGCTCGACTCAGACGTCGCGGCGCTCAAGGAGCAATTCCCCTCGGTCGAGGTGAAACCCGTCGACGTGGCCAACGGAGCCGCGGAGCTGATCGAAGAGGTGTCCGAAGGCAAGATCACTGGCGAGGAGGACCGCTACTCCAAGACCGACCTGTGGGACTTCGACGCCAACCTCCAAGGTGCCCGCGACGCGGTCGGCAAGTTGAATCCCGCGCTGGTTGAGGCTGATCCGGCGCTACTCGGCAAGATCGACGCGGGCATCAACTCGGTGTTCGACACCATGCGACCCCTGCGTCGCGGCGACGGCTGGGTGTTGTTCTGCACCGAGAACGATCCCTACCCGTCCCCGCGCTGCACCGGGGTGACCGTCGACCCGCCGACCATCGACAAGCTCAAGGCCGAGCTCGCCGGGCTCTCCGAGAACATGTCTCAAGTCGCGGGAGTACTGAAGCTGAAGTGAGCCCAGGGCCGCGCCGGCCAGGCATCTCGCGCCGGGCCTTCGTGACCGGGGCGCTTGGCACCGGCGCGGTCGTCGGCGCCGGCGCCGGGCTGGTCGGCTGCGCACGCGACGCCGGCCCCGCTGCCGCGCCGCAGCCGACGTTCGTGCCGTTCGAGGGCCCACACCAAACCGGCATCACCGCGCTGCCGGTGCCCGAGCAGGGGCTGGTGGCGTCGTTCAACGTGCTGTCCAAGGACCGTGCCGCGCTGGCGGACACGCTGGCCACGCTCACCGACGAGATCCGCGGCCTGATGGCGGGCAAACCGCCGGAGGTGCGCGACCCGGAATATCCGCCGGTGGACTCCGGCATCCTCGGGGACAAGCCGCCCGCCGACAACCTGTCCATCGTCGTCGGGGTGGGGGCGTCGCTGTTCGACGACCGGTTCGGGCTGGCCGACCGCAAGCCCAAAGAACTGGTCACCATGCCGTTTCTGGCCAACGACCGGCTGGACCCGACGCTGTCGCACGGCGATCTGTCGATCATCTTCGAGGCCGGCCACAACGACACCGTGCAGTTCGCGCTGCGTCAGTTGATGCGCCGCACCCGAAGCGATCTGGTGCTGCGCTGGATGGTCGACGGCTACGCCCGCGGCATCGGCGCGGGCCGGGCCTCGGAGGCGACGACGCCGCGAAACCTGTTGGGATTCAAGGACGGAACGTCCAACCTGGATGTGAACGACGCCGCTGTGATGGACCGGCACGTGTGGGTGGGGCCCGACGACGGCGAGCCGGCGTGGGCGGTCGGCGGGTCGTATCAGGCGGTGCGCATCATTCGGATGTTCGTCGAGTTCTGGGACCGCACCCAGCTGGTCGAGCAGGAGGCGATCTTCGGGCGCAGCAAGGTCAGTGGCGCGCCGCTGGGCATATCCGACGAGTTCGCCGATCCCGACTACCCTTCGGACCCCGACGGCGAGCGGATCCCGCTCGATGCGCACATCCGGTTGGCCAACCCGCGCACCACGCAGACGGACGAAAACCTGATCCTGCGCCGCGGATTCAACTACTCCCGCGGTTTCGACGGTGCCGGCCGGCTCGACCAGGGGCTGGCGTTCATCGCCTACCAGCGCAGCCTGCAGCAGGGGTTCCTGACCGTGCAGAGCCGGCTGAAGGGCGAACCGCTCGAGGAGTACATCCTGCCGGTCGGCGGCGGCTTCTACTTCGTCCTGCCCGGCGTCAGCGGCCCCGACCGGTTCCTCGGCGACCAGCTGGTCAGCTGAGCACCGACCACAGAAACTCATAGATCAAGGCCGAACGGAACGCGATCTGGGCGTTGTCCGCAGCACCCGCATGCCCGCCCTCGATGTTTTCGTAGTAGTGCACCGGATGGCCGGCCGCCTCCAGCGCCGCAGTCATCTTGCGGGCATGTCCTGGATGCACCCGGTCGTCGCGGGTCGATGTGGTGATCAACACCGGCGGATAACGCCGGCCCGCCGAAATATTCTGGTACGGCGAGTATTTGGATATGAACGCCCAGTCCTCCGGATCGTCGGGATCACCGTACTCGGCCACCCACGACGCACCGGCCAGCAGCAGATGGAAGCGGCGCATGTCCAGCAGCGGGACGCTGCACACCAGCGCGCCGAACAGCTCTGGGTACTGCGTCAACATCACCCCCATCAGTAGTCCACCGTTGCTGCCGCCCTGAGCGCCCAACTGGTCGACGGTGGTGATACCGCGCTCCACCAGATCCCGTGCCACAGCGGCGAAATCCTCGTACACCAGGTGCCTGTTCTCGCGCATCGCCTGGGTGTGCCAGCGCGGACCGTACTCCCCGCCACCGCGGATGTTGGCCAGCACATAGGTGCCGCCGCGGGCGAACCACAGCCGACCGAGTACCCCGCTGTAGCTCGGTGTGTTGGCGACCTCGAACCCGCCGTATCCGCCGAGCAGCGTCGGGCCCGACGCTTCGATGTGACGGTGGCCCACAACGAAATACGGGATCGCGGTACCGTCGTCAGACTGCGCGAAGTGCTGGGTGACCACGAGATCGGCCGCGTCGAAGAACGACGGGGCCCGCTTGATCTCGGTCAACTGGTCGCCGGCAGATCCGTGCAGCAGGCGTGATGGGGTATCGAATCCGCTTGAGTCCAGGAAGATCTCGTCGCCGACATCGTCGGCTGTGACGATCACCGTGTTGGTATTGGCGGGCAGGCCCGGCACCGGCTCGGCCTGCCACGTTCCCGGTGTCACGACCTCCACGCGGCTGGCGACGTCAGCCAAAGTCACCATGACCAGCTTGTCGCGCGTCCATGCGTACTGGTTCAGGCAGGTGTGCTCGTCGGGGGCGAACACGACCGTCAGTTCCGCAGTGCCCGCGAGGAACTCGTCGTAATCGGCGGCCAGCAGCGACCCGGCCGCATACTGCGCCGTGCCGGTGTACCAATCGGTGCGCAGCTCGATCAGTAGCCAGTTGCGGTGCGCCGAAACGGTCGCATCGGTAGGCGCGTCGATCCGAATCAGTTCCGCACCGCGCAGTTCGTAAACCTCGTCGTTGAAGAAGTCGATCGCCCTGCTGATCATGGTGCGCTCGAAGCCCGGCGTGCGGTCCACGGCCGCCGCGACGATGACGTCATCCCGGGCCCCGCTGAACACCGTCTCGGCCTCGGTGAGCGGCTGTCCCCGGCGCCAGCGCTTGACCTGGCGCGGATAGCCCGACTCGGTCAGCGAGCCCTCGCCGAAGTCGGTGCCGACCAGGACGGTGTCCTCGTCAGCCCAGGTGATCTGGGTCTTGGCCTCGGGCAGCTCGAACCCGCCGGTAACGAATTTCCGTGTCGTCATGTCGAATTCGCGCACCACCGCGGCGTCGGAGCCGCCGCGTGACAGCTCGACGAGCGCCAGCCTGTAATCGGGTTCGATCACGTCGGCGCCGGCCCACACCCAGTTCTCTTTGTCGACACGCGCAAGCTCATCAATGTCGATGAGCACGTCCCATTCGGGCTCCTCGCTGCGGTAGCTGGCCAGCGTCGTGCGCCGCCACAGCCCACGCGGGTTGGCCGCGTCGCGCCAGAAGTTGTAGAGGTGTTCGCCGCGCCGACGCACATAGGGGATGCGGGCGTCGGTGTCGAGCACCTCCAGCGCATCGACGCGCATCTGCTCGAAACGTTCGCCGCCGAACTCGGCGAGCGTCGGCTCGTTGCGCTTGCGCACCCAGTCCAGCGCGTCGTCGCCGGTGATGTCTTCCAGCCACAGGTACGGGTCATCGGTCACAGAGCCAGTCACAGATCCATTGTGGCCGCTCGGCGTAGTGTGAGGTCGGTTACACCGTCTGAGGAGGGAGTCGCTGATGACTGTTTACGCTTGTCCCGGTTCGGCGGACGCGCTGATGGCATACGAGTCGCGCTACGAGAACTTCATCGGTGGCCAGTGGGTGCCGCCCGTTGCCGGGGAGTACTTCGAGAACCCGACGCCGGTCACCGGCCAGCCGTTCTGCGAGGTCGCGCGCTCCACCGAGGACGACGTCAACAAGGCTCTCGACGCCGCCCACGGCGCCGCAGGGCAGTGGGGTAAGACCGCGCCCGCCGAACGCGCCAACATCCTCAACAGGATCGCCGACCGCATCGAAGCCAACCTCGAATCGATCGCGCTGGCAGAGTCGTGGGACAACGGCAAACCCATCCGCGAGACCCTCAACGCCGACATCCCGCTCGCCATTGACCACTTCCGCTACTTCGCAGGCGCGATCCGCGCCCAGGAGGGCTCGCTGAGCCAGATCGACGATGACACCGTCGCCTACCACTTCCACGAACCGCTCGGCGTCGTCGGCCAGATCATCCCGTGGAACTTTCCGATCCTGATGGCCACCTGGAAGCTGGCGCCCGCGCTGGCGGCAGGCAACGCCGTCGTGCTCAAACCCGCCGAGCAGACCCCGGCGTCGATCATGTACCTGATGTCGTTGATCGGCGACCTGCTGCCCGCCGGAGTCATCAACGTGGTCAACGGGTTTGGGTTCGAGGCCGGTAAGCCGCTGGCGTCCAGCAACCGCATCGCCAAGATCGCGTTCACCGGTGAGACCACCACCGGCCGGCTGATCATGCAGTACGCATCGCAGAACCTGATCCCCGTCACCCTGGAGCTGGGCGGCAAGAGCCCGAACATCTTCTTCGCCGACGTGCTGGCCAGTCCGAATGGGGAAGCCGACGACTACCAGGACAAGGCGCTGGAGGGCTTCACGATGTTCGCGCTGAACCAGGGCGAGGTGTGCACCTGCCCGTCGCGCAGCCTGGTGCAGGCCGACATCTACGACGAATTCCTGGAGCTGGCCGCGATCCGGACCAAGGCGGTGCGCCAGGGCGATCCGCTGGACACCGAAACCATGATCGGCTCGCAGGCGTCCAACGACCAGCTCGAAAAGGTGCTGTCCTACATCGACATCGGCAAGTCCGAGGGCGCCAAGGTGGTCACCGGCGGGGAGCGCGCGCAACTCGGCGGCGACCTCAACGGCGGTTATTACGTGCAGCCGACGATCTTCGAGGGCCACAACAAGATGCGGATCTTCCAGGAGGAGATCTTCGGCCCGGTCGTGGCCGTCACGTCTTTCCGCGATTACGACGACGCCATCGCGATCGCGAACGACACCCTCTACGGACTCGGCGCCGGGGTGTGGTCGCGCAACGGCAACACCGCCTACCGCGCCGGTCGCGACATCAAGGCCGGCCGGGTGTGGACCAACTGCTACCACGCCTACCCGGCGCATGCGGCGTTCGGCGGCTACAAGCAGTCGGGCATCGGCCGCGAGAACCACAAGATGATGCTCGACCACTATCAGCAGACCAAGAACCTGCTGGTGTCCTACAGCGACAAGGCGCAGGGCTTCTTCTGATGTCGGAGCGATTTCGGCGCGCAAACGCCCCCTCCGCGGCCGTTAGCGCGCCGAAATCGCCGCCAGGCTCGCCGCCGCGGGCGCTGATCACCGCCGCGGCCGCCGACCTGCTGACCAGGCTGCAGGCCAGACATGGCCCGCTGATGTTTCACCAGTCCGGCGGGTGCTGCGACGGGTCGTCGCCGATGTGCTACCCCGACGGCGAGTTCATCGTCGGGGACCGCGACGTCTTGCTCGAAATCCTCGACGTCGGCGACGGCGTGCCGGTGTGGATCTCCGGACCGCAGTTCGAGGCGTGGAAACACACCCAGCTGGTGATCGACGTCGTGGCGGGCCGCGGCGGCGGGTTCAGTATCGAAGCGCCCGAAGGCATGCGGTTCCTGACGCGCGGCCGAGCGTTCACCGACGAAGAGAACGCGCTGCTGGCCGAGCGGGCACCGGGCACCGGTGCCGAATATGCGGCAGGGCGTGCCTCAGAGGTTTGAGGCCCGATCGGAGTTAACCTGAAAAGCGTGTTACCGCTGCCGCGTCCGTGGCTGCTGACCAGCGCGATGCTGGTCGGGGCGGCGGTCGGCGTGATCGTTGGCATCGGCGCGATGCTGCTGGTCAGCGCCAGCATCCGGCCCGATATCGTGATCGGGCTCGTCATCGGCGTGCCCAGCGTGATCGGGGTGCTGACAATCCTGCTGTCGGGCCGACGCTGGGTCACCACGGTCGGCGCGTTCATCCTGGCCATCGCACCCGGCTGGTTCGGGGCGCTGGCGGCGATCCAGGTGGTGCACGGTGCGTGACACGCTGACGGGCGAACCGACCGAGCCCTACACGCCGATGTTCACCGGCGAACTGCCCGCCCAGCCGTCGGAGCCGTTGCCGGTGCCGCCCCCACCGCTCGTCGTACCCGGCAGCTACCAGTACCTCAAGCGCTGGACGTTCGTCGCGGTGGTGGCGTGCGTGTGGATCGCCGCGGCCGCAGCCGGGTGGGGCCTGTACTACTGGTGGTTTCACTCGATCGACAAGACGGCGCCAGTGTTTGTCGTGCTGATCTTCGTGGTGACCTGCACTGTCGCTGGCGTGCTGCTGGCGATGGTTCCGGATCGGCCGGCGGTCTCGGGGCTGGCGATCGCGGTGATGTCGGCGCCGTTGGCGGCGACCGCTGGCGCGGCGGTGCTACACGGCCTGAACTTCTGCGAATACGCCAGCCGATGCTTCGTCGGCCTGATCCCGTACTGACGACGGCGGCGTTGTAGAGTCGCATCCATCTGTTTACCTGTTCACTCGGACAGGCGTGGGAGGTGGGCGTCGTCGTGAATTGGGCCCCGTGGCGAGGGCTGGCCGTCGTTGTCACCGCCATCGTGATCACCGTCGCCGGTTGCTCCACGGCCCAGCCCGACGCGGAGTCCGACCAGATCGTGCTGGCCGAAGCGCAGCCGCTGGGCGACTACAACCCCGTTCTCGGCTACGGCGAAGCGGGCGTTTCCCCGATCTACGACGCGCTGTACCGCCCCGAGGCGCCCGATGACGAACAGGTGCCGGATCTGGTGCCCGCGTTGGCTTCCGCACCGCCCGAACTGGTGGAGCCGCGGCGCTGGCGGGTGCCGTTGCGCACCGATGTCACGTTCTCCGACGGCAGCGAGTTCGATTCGGCCGATGTGGTGGCCACCTACACCGCGATCAAGAACCCGGCGGTGGCATCGGAGATTTCCACACACGTCGCCCCGATCGCCGCGATCACCGCGGATGGGTCGCACGCCGTCAACGTCGAGGTCAACACCGACGCCGAGCCGACGCCGTACCTTCTTGTCGGCATCGCCCCATCGGAGGCGATCGAGAACCGGCCCGCCGCCGACTGGGCGCTGAACACCCAGCCCGTCGGCACCGGACCCTACCGTCTGGAGAGCCTGCGGCCCGATCAGGCCGTTCTGGTCGTCCGCGACGACTACTGGGGCCAGACACCGCAGGTGAAGCGCCTGGTCTACACCCACAACCCCGACGACAACGTCCGCGCCCAGCGCCTCGTGGCCGGTGAGGTCGACGGAGTCAACCTGCCGCCACGGCTCATCGACTCGATCAACGTCGAGAACGTCGCGACCGTGGCGGCCAAATCCGCGGACTGGCGCGCGGTCGCGCTGCCGGCGGGCAACGCGTTCACCTCCGATCCGCAGGCGAGGCTGGCGCTCAACATCGGCGTCGACCGCGACGCGATGATCCGTGACGTGCTGGCCGGCCACGGCCGCCCCTCGTACACCCCCGTCGCCGACGTGTACGGCGATGCGTACAACCCGGAGGCGACGTTCACCTTCGATCTGGAGCGCGCCAAGCAGATCCTGCAGGACGCCGCCTGGTCGCCCGGCGCCGATGGCATCCGCGAAAGGGACGGCGAGAGAGCGTCGTTCGCGCTGCTGTACAACGCGCAGGACTCGCTGCGCCAAGATCTCGCGGTGGCGTTCGCGGCTGCGGTCAGACCGCTCGGCGTCGACGTGCGGCCGCGCGGCACCAGCTGGGACGAGATCGACGACCGGTTCGGCGATTCCGCGGTCGTTCTCGGCGGCGGGTCGACCCCCTACAGCATCGACTCGCAGGTCTACGACACCCTGCACACGCGGGTGCCCGGCTCGTCGCCGTATTCGAACCCCGGCAACTTCACCGCGCCCGGACTCGACGAACTGCTCGAGCAGGCACGTGAATCGGCTTCGGGCCCAATTAAAGACACGCTCTACCGCGATGTCCAGGCCAGGTATGTGGCGGAGCCGTCCTACGTTTTCCTGACCTTCCTCGACCACACCTACGCGTATCGCGAACTCGGCTGGAACCAGTCCCCTCCGATCCTCGAGCCGCATTCGCACGGTGTGGCGTGGGGGCCATGGTGGGACATAGTTGCGTGGACACGTGACAGCAACAGTTGAGCGCGTCGTCGTCGAGGGGCCGGTCGAGTCCCGCGTCGACCGCCGCCGTCGACTGCGGGCTGCCGCCCGGTTGTTGGCGGTGCGCAGCGCGATCGCCGTGCCGGTGACTGCGGCGGTGTCGGTGGCGATGTTCTGGGTCGCCTCGCTGTCGCCGTTCGACCCGTTGGCGGCGTACCTGGGTAACAACTATCAATTCGCCACGCAGTCGCAGCGTGCGGCGTTCCGCGAGGCCTACCAGACCGATCTGCCGTGGTGGCAGGCGTGGTGGGACTGGGTCACCGGCCTGGCCCGCGGTGACCTCGGTTGGTCGTCGACCCAATCGCAGCCCGTCACAACGGTGTTGGCCGAGCGGGTGCCGTTCACGTTGGGGCTGTCGGGCGCCGCGTTGGTGGCTGCGGCCGTAATCGCGATCGTGCTGGGTTGCATCGCGGGTATGCGCCGCGGCGGCCTGATCGACAAGGCGTGCAACGTGTTCGCGGTGACGATGGCCGCGGTGCCGCCGTTCGTCGTCTCGCTGATGCTGGTGGCCGTTGCGGCCGTCGGCCTGCGCTGGTTTCCGACGTCGGGCGCCAGCGCGCCCGGTGCCGGCTACACCATGTCCGGCGTCCTCAATCACGCTGTGCTGCCGCTGATCGCGCTGACGGTATCGCAGATCCCGTGGCTGCTGTTGACCATGCGCACCGCCGTGGTTGACGCGTGCAGTTCCGACGCGGTGCGCGGCGCCCGCAGCCGCGGCGTCGACGGCTGGGCGCTGCTGCGCGGCCACATCGCGCCGGTGTCGGTGCTGCCGACGCTGGCCCTGCTGGGCACCCGGCTACCCGAACTGATCGCCGGTGCCGCGGTCGTCGAAACCGTGTTCGGCTGGCCGGGGATGGCTGCGGTGCTGGTGGACTCCGCTGCGGCGCTGGACTTTCCGCTGCTTGCCACGCTGACGGTGGGCGCCGCACTTGCGGTGCTGCTCGGCTCGGCGCTGTCGGATGCGGCGGCGGTGGCCGTCGACCCGAGAATCGAGATGACGGCATGACCATCGTGACCAGACCGCAGCGCCGGCTGCAGTGGCCGTGGCTGGTGCTGGCCGTCATCGCGGCGGCGGCCGTGGTGATCCCCGTTCTCGCGGGTAACCAGGTCGCCGACTTCTCCGCCGCGCTGCGCCCGCCGGGGCAGGCGCACCTGCTCGGCACCGATCACTCCGGATACGACCTTCTGATCAGATGCGCGCAGGCGCTACAGATCTCGTTGGTGGTCGCCGCGGTGTGCGCGGTCGCCGCCACCGCGCTCGGGGTGGTGATCGGTGTGGGTTCTGCGCTGATCGGCGGTTGGGTGGATTCGTTGGTGATGCGGATTGTCGACGGCTTCAACGCATTACCGCACCTGGTGCTCGGCATCGTCATCGCGGCGATGTGGCGGGGCGCGCCGTTGGCGATTATCGCCTCGATCGCGCTGACTCACTGGCCCGCGGTCGCGCGAGTGGTGCGCGCCGAACTGTTGTCGGTCTCGGAGTCCGGCTGGATCCAGGCCTCACGGTTGGCCGGGGCGTCGCGATGGTTCGTCGCGCGCCGCCACCTGCTGCCCGCGGTCAGCGGGCAGGCGCTGGTGGCGATGGTCATGTTGTTGCCGCACGCGGTCTGGCACGAGTCGACGCTGTCGTTCCTGGGTGTCGGGTTCTCCCCGGACCAGGCCAGTCTTGGCACCTTGCTGGGGCAGGCGCGCGGCGACGTGTTGCTCGGCGCCTGGTGGACACTGGCCGTTCCCGCGGTGGCGCTGATCGCTACGGCGCTGGCGTTCTCATCGGCGGGTTCGCTGATGCAACGCCGAACCCAACCGCCAGGAGGGCAGGTCTGGTGACCCCGCATTCCGTCGCGCAACTGTGCGGCCTGACCGTACACATCGCCACCCGCCACGGCAACACGTCACCGCAGGTACGCGTCCTGGACGCGGTGAACCTCAGCGTGCACGCCGGAAAGGTGACCGCGCTGATCGGCGAATCCGGATGCGGAAAGTCGTTGGCCGCGTTGGCCTTGTGCGGTCTGTTGCCGCCGGGGTCGAACGCGCGCGGTGACGTCGTGATCGACGGCGTCAGCCTCGCCGGCGCCGACGAGCGGCGCTGGTGTCAACTACGCGGCGCGCACATCGGTTTCATTCCGCAGTCCGCGGCGACGTCGTTCACCGCGGTGCGCACCGTCGGCTCACAACTCACCGAGGTCTGCCGACGCCTCGACGCGGACCGCAGCGTCGACGAGCTGCTCGCCGCGGTGCGCCTGCCCGCGGCGGTGGCGGACCGGTACCCGCACGAACTGTCGGGCGGCATGGCGCAGCGGGTGGCGATCGCCGCGGCCATCGCCGCGCGCCCGAAAGTCGTACTCGCCGACGAACCCACATCGGCGCTGGACCCCGACAACGCGGACATGGTGTGGCAGCTGCTCGGCGAGGCGGCCGCGGCAGGCGCCGGCGTGCTCGTCATCACCCACGAACTGCGGGGGCTGCTGAGCTCCGGGGTGTGCGACGACATCGCGCTGATGCGCAACGGCACTGTCGTGCAGCAGGATACGGCCGACGCCGTGACGGACAGCTCCGACGCCTACGTGCAGCGGTTCTTCGCGGGGGCGATCCGGTGACCACGCACGTCTTGGCGGCCCGGCACCTCACCGTGTGCTTCGACGCTCATCGGGTGCTCGACGACCTCGACCTCACCGTGCGCACCCGCGAGGTCGTCGGCGTTACGGGGCCGTCGGGCAGCGGGAAGACGACGCTGCTGCGGGTGCTCGCGGGTCTGCTGACGCCCGGTTCCGGTGAGGTCAGCTACGACGGCGCGCCGGTCGCGGCACCGGGGTCGATCGCCCTGGTGGCTCAGCATCCGCGCCTGGTGTGCAACCCGCGCTGGACGCTGCGTGCGCTGATCGCCGAGCCCGCGACCATCCGCCGCGAGCCGGTGGTGATCGACGAGGTGGCGCGCCGGGTCGGGCTGGCCGAACCGCTGCTGGACCGCTACCCCGGGCAGGTCAGCGACGGACAGTTGCAGCGCGCCTGCATCGCGCGAGTCCTGGTGCAGCGGCCAATGTTCGTGCTGTGCGACGAGCCGACCGCGATGCTCGACCCGATCGCTACTGCCGACGTGGTGGAGATGCTGCGTGAGATCAGCACGTATGCCGGCATCGCGCTGGTGAGCCACGACGAGTCACTGGTGGATACGTTGAGCCACAGCGTGTTCGCACTCTAGCGGCTGGCGGGCTCCCACGTGCGCATCGCCGCGTCGAGTCCCTGGTCGTCCAACGCGTCGACCGGTAACGCCGACTGGCTGCCGCCGCAACGCATCCCGTCGAGCAGGATCGCAGTGAACCGACGCCACAGACTGCTGTCGACGTGGCCCGCGAACTGGCTGACCGTGCCACCGATCAAGCTGATGATCGGCATGTCCGTGGCCGAGATTTCGGGGCGCAGGTGCCCGTCGTGCTGTGCTCGCGCAACCAATTCGGCGACCACCGGGCCGAGCCGGTCCTGTGCGGCGATCACGCGATCTCCGCCGTATGCCTTGCTGAACGCGATTTCGCGTAGGCCACGATCGGTCGCGGTCAACTCACACATCTGCTCGACGAACCACGCGAAGCCCTCCCAGGAGTCGTCGTACTTCAGCCCGGCCTGCGCCAGAGCCGTGAGTTGATCCAGCGCGTCGACGAAGATCGCCTCGAGAAGTTCGTCCTTGGTGGCGAACCGCCGGTACACCGTCCCCACCCCCACGCCGGCGTGGCGGGCGACGTCATTCAGGTTGGGCTCCAGGCCTTCCGACGCGAACAGGTCACGGGCCGCCTCGAGGACCCGCGCCCGGTTACGCTCGGCGTCCTTGCGCAGCGGGCGCCCCGTCGGCTCATGCGCGGTCACCGAACCGAGTGTAATGCAGCGCACAGATAAGCGGATTGACCTGATCCGCTTAATTCGTTAGCTTCTCTGACTAGCCCAGCCGGAAGGACGCCAACGACGATGAAGACGATCAGGCGTATCTGGCTGCCTACCATGATCGTTCTCGCCGTGGCTGTGGGTGTTCTGGTGGTGTCGCAGCTTCGGACGGTTTTCGGTTCCGAGCCTGTCCTGGTGACGCCGATCGGCGCGGATACCGCCGAGAAGTTCATTCCCAAGGTTGTGACCTATGAGGTGCTGGGTACGGGCAGCGCCGTCGTCAACTATCTCGATCTCGACGGCAAGCCGGTGCGCGCGGGGACCGTAAGCCTGCCCTGGACACTGACATTGGAGACCACGGCGCCCTCGGTGGCACCGAACATCATCGCCCAGACCGACGGTTCGTCCATCACGTGCCGGATCACCGTCGATGACGAGATCAAAGACGAGAACACCGCCACCGGTATGAACGCGCAGACCTTCTGTCTGGTGAAGTCGGCATGAGCGTTCCGGTTGACGACGCGCCGACGGCTCCGAACCCGCTCGCGCGCCCGAGACGGCCGTGGCTGCCGCGGTTGATCCGACTCTTCGCGCTGCCGATCATCCTGGCGTGGGTCGTCATCGTCGGCCTGCTCAACACCACGGTGCCGCAGTTGGAGGTGGTCGGCAAGCAGCGCGCGGTGTCGATGAGCCCGCAGGACGCGCCGTCGATGATCGCGATGAAGCGCATCGGCACCACGTTCGACGAGTACGACACCAGCAGCTCGGTGATGGTCGTGCTCGAAGGCGAGAACAAGCTCGGCGCAGAGGCGCTCGAGTTCTATGAGCAGATGGTGGCCGACCTGCGCGCCGACACCGAACACGTGCAGTACGTCCAAGACCTCTGGTCTGACTCGTTCACCGCGGCGGGCGCACAGAGCGTCGACGGCAAGGCCGCCTACACCCAGGTCTACATCGTTGGCGATCAGGGCGAGAGATTGGCCAACGAGTCGGTGGAGGCCGTCCGCGACATCGTCGACAGGCATCCCACACCGCCGGGTGTCGACGTGTACGTGACCGGTGCGGCGGCGACGACGACCGATCAGAATGCGGTGGGCGACAAGAGTATGCGCACCATCGAGCTGCTCACCTTCGGGGTCATCATCGTCATGCTGCTGGTGATCTACCGGTCCGTCGTCACGACGCTGGTGCTGCTCAGCATGCTGGGGATGGGTCTGCTGGGCAACCGCGGGCTGATCGCGTTTCTGGGCTACCACAACGTCTTTGGCCTCACAACCTTCGCCACCAACCTGGTCGTCACGCTGACCATCGCCACGGCGGTCGACTACGGCATCTTCCTGATGGGCCGGTATCAGGAGGCGCGCCGGTCCGGTGAGGACCGGGAGTCGGCGTACTACACCATGTTTCATGGGACCGCGCATGTGGTTGCGGCATCCGGGTTGACGATCGCGGGCGCCACCTTCTGCCTGAAGTTCACCCGGCTGCCCTACTTCGAGAGCATGGGCTACCCGATGGCCGTGGCGATGGTGTTCGGCATCACGGTGGCCCTGACGTTCGGTCCGGCGATGATCTCGGTGGTCAGCCGTTTCGGTAACTTGCTGGAACCCAAGGGCAACTCGTCCACCCGGGCGTGGCGGCGGGTCGGCACCTCGACCGTCCGCTGGCCGGGGGCGTTCCTGGTGGTCGCGTTGGCGGCCTGCATGGTGGGTCTGCTTGCGCTGCCCGGCTATCACACCACTTACAACGACCGCCTCTACCTGCCCGACGACATCTCGGCCAACATCGGTTACGCCGCCGCGACCCGGCACTTTTCCGAGGCCAGGATGAACCCGGATGTGCTGATGGTCGAGACCGACCGCGATCTGCGAAACGCGGCCGGGTTCTTGATGATCGACAAGATCGCGAAGGCGCTGGCAAGAGTCGACGGAGTCGCCCAGGTGCAGGCCATCACCCGGCCCGACGGCAAGCCGATCGAACACACGACGATCCCGTACATGATCGGCCAGCAGGGCGTCGGCCAGCTCATGGCCAACGACTACCAACAGGGCGTCATCGACAACATCTTGGCCCAGGCCGACGAGATGGCCCACACCATCGAGTCGATGGAGAAGATGAACGCGATCACCCAAGAGCTGTCGGTGGTGTCGCGCAGCATGGCCGACAAAATGGGCGACACGTCGGCGACCCTGCAGGATGTGCGCGATCACATGGCCGACTTCGACGACTTCTTCCGGCCGTTGCGCAACTACTTCTACTGGGAGCCACACTGTTTCAACATCCCGGTGTGCTGGTCGCTGCGTTCGATCTTCGACAGCCTGGACGGCATCGCGACCATGTCCGACGACTTCCAGGACATGGTTCCTGACATCAACCGGATGGCCGATCTGACGCTGGAGATGACCGCGGTGATGCCGGGCATGATCCAGTCGATGAAGAACCAGCGCCAGATGATGTTGAACCAGTATCAGGTGCAGCGGGCGCAGCAGGACCAGACCATCGAGCAGCAGGCAGACAGCTCTGCGATGGGGGAGGCGTTCGACGAAGCGCTCAACGACGACTCGTTCTACGTGCCGCCCGAAGCGTTCGACAACGCGGACTTTAAGCGCGGCATGGAGTTGATGATGTCGCCCGACGGTCATGCGGTCCGGTTCACGATCATCCACCAGGGCGACCCGTTGACCGAGGAGGGCATCTCCCGCATCGAGCCGCTCAAGAAGGCGGCGGCGGCCGCGATCAAGGGGACACCGCTGGAGGGCTCCCTGGTCTACGTCGGCGGTGCCGCGGCGATGTTCGACGACATGCAGGAAGGCGCCGACTACGACCTGCTGATCGCGGTGACGGCCGCGCTGTTGTTGATCCTCGTCATCATGATGATCATCACCCGGGCCCTGGTCGCCGCCCTGGTCATCGTCGGCACGGTGGCACTGAGCCTGGGCAGCGCGTTCGGGATGTCGGTGGTGCTGTGGCAACACGTCATCGGGATCCCGTTGCACTGGATGGTGCTACCGATGGCGATCATCGTCCTGGTGGCGGTCGGCGCGGATTACAACCTGCTACTGGTGTCGCGGATGAAAGAGGAGATCCACGCCGGTCTGCGCACCGGCACCATCCGCGCCATGGCCGGTAGCGGTCCCGTGGTCACGGCCGCCGGGCTGGTGTTCGCGTTCACCATGGCGACGATGGCGGTCAGCGATCTGATCGTCATCGGCCAGGTCGGAACCACGATCGCGTTGGGCCTGATCTTCGACACCTTCGTGATCCGCGGGTTGATGACACCGTCGGTGGCCACCCTGCTCGGCCGCTGGTTCTGGTGGCCGTTGGCGGTGCGCCCGCGGCCGCGCCCGGCGCCGTGGCCCAAGCCGATCCAGCGCGATCCCGCAGGACATGGCGGGCCGTTCGGCGATGCCCATTAGTGTGGGGGCGTGACCCACTATGACGTCGTCGTTCTCGGAGCCGGCCCCGGCGGATACGTCGCGGCCATTCGCGCCGCCCAACTCGGGCTGAACACCGCAGTCGTCGAACCCAAATACTGGGGCGGGGTATGCCTCAACGTCGGCTGCATCCCGTCGAAGTCGCTGCTGCGCAATGCGGAGCTGGCCCACATCATCACCAAGGAAGCCAAGCTGTTCGGCATCAGCGGTGAGCCCACCATGGACTACGGGGTGGCCTTCGACCGCAGCCGCAAGGTCGCCGACGGCCGCGTCACCGGGATCCACTTCCTGATGAAGAAGAACAAGATCACCGAGATCCACGGTTACGGGAAGTTCAAGGACGCCAACACCCTCGAGGTCGACCTGAACGAGGGCGAAAACGAGACGGTCACCTTCGACAACGCCATCATCGCCACCGGCGCCAGCACCCGGCTGGTGCCGGGCACGTCGCTGTCGGACAACGTCGTCACCTACGAAGAGCTGATCATGACGCGCGAGCTGCCGTCGTCGATCGTCATCGCAGGTGCCGGCGCGATCGGCATGGAGTTCGGCTACGTCCTGCGCAACTTCGGCGTGGACGTGACGGTCGTGGAGTTCCTGCCGCGCGCGCTGCCCAACGAGGACGCCGAGGTCTCCAAGGAGATCGAGAAGCAGTTCAAGAAGCTGGGCGTGAAGGTCCTCACCGGCACCAAAGTGGAGTCCATCCGGGATGACGGCTCGACGGTGACGGTGCAGGTCAGCAAGGACGGCAAGTCCGATGAGCTCAAGGCCGACAAAGTGCTGCAGGCCATCGGCTTTGCGCCCAACGTCGAGGGCTACGGGCTCGACGCCGCCGGGGTCAACCTCACCGAGCGCAAGGCGATCGGCATCGACGACTACATGCGCACCAACGTGCCGCACATCTACGCAATCGGTGACGTCACCGGGCTGCTGCAGCTGGCTCACGTCGCCGAGGCACAGGGTGTGGTGGCCGCCGAAACCATCGCCGGCGCAGAGACTTTGGCGCTCGGCGACTACCGGATGATGCCGAGGGCAACGTTCTGCCAGCCGCAGGTCGCCAGCTTCGGCCTCACCGAGGAGCAGGCCCGCGACGAGGGCTACGACGTCAAGGTCGCCAAGTTCCCGCTCACCGCCAACGCCAAGGCGCACGGCCTCGGTGATCCCAGCGGCTTCGCCAAGATCATCGCGGACGCCAAGTACGGTGAACTGCTCGGCGGGCACCTGGTCGGACACGACGTCTCCGAGCTGCTGCCCGAGCTGACCCTGGCCCAGAAGTGGGACCTGACCGTCAACGAGCTGGCCCGCAACGTGCACACGCACCCGACGCTGTCCGAGGCGCTGCAGGAGTGCTTCCACGGTCTCGCCGGCCACATGATCAACTTTTGAGAGCCATCTGGGTCGCCGGCATCGGCGGACTGGTGGTCGGCCACATGCTGTGGCTAGCCGGCATCTCCCTTGCCACCGCCTCCAGCACGGTCAGCACCTGGGTGCTGGTGGTGGCCGCGGCGTCGTTCGTTCTGGGCGCGGTTTGTGGCGTGCTGGGCTGGCGGGCGTATCAAGACAAGGCCGAGGTGCGGGCGGCATTCTTGTGCGCCCTGCCGGTCTCGCCGGTGCTGCTGTCGCTGGTGGTGCTTGGCGTCACCCACCTCTAGCCTCTAGTCCGGGCGATTTCGGCGCGCTTTTGGCCCCTGGCGGGGCGTCAGCGCGCCCAAATCACTAGTCGGGGAAGTCGAGCGGCACGTTGAGTGTGGTGATCGTGGCGGCCAGCCCGTCGTATTGGGCCGCCAGCAGGCAGAACTCGATCAGCTGCGGTTTGGTGAGGTGGCGAGCCAACGTCGACCAGGTTTGCGACGACACCCCGCGGGTGACGACGAACTCATCGGTGGCGGTGATGAGCGCGCGCTGACGGTCCGTCAGCCCGTCGGCGTCGGGGCCCTCGAAGATCTTGGCCTGTAACTCCGGGCTGAGGCCGCGGGTGCGGGCCAGCCGGCGGTGCTGCTGCAACTCGTACTCGCAATTGCGCAGGTGACCGACGCGCAGGATGACGGTTTCGGCGTCTTTCACCGGAAGCTTGCTCAACAGCCCGAGCAGCATTCCGCTGTAGGGCAGCCAGGCCAGAAACAGAAGCCGATGCTGGCCAAGGACATTGAACAGGCTGAACCTCGGCGCCCGGATCGCACGGGCGCCGAGCTTGGCGATGGCCCAGTTGAGCGGGCCGAGTTCCTTGAATCCGCCGGGCGCGATGCGCGCGGGTTCGATTGCGCTCATCGAAGCGAGTCTAGGGCTGTTTCACCAGATAGGGCGACACGGTGCTGCGGTGCTCGTCGAGGTCCAGTGCGCGGCCCAGCGCGGGGAAGGCGCGCTGTGGGCAGTTGTCCCGCTCGCAGACCCGGCATCCGGCACCGATCGGTGTCGCGTTGTCCCCGGACAGATCCAGCCCCTCCGAGTAGACCAGCCGGTGTGCGTGCCGCAGCTCGCAGCCCAGCCCGATCGCGAACGTCTTGCCGGGCTGGCCGTAGCGCCGAGCGCGGCGCTCGACGGTTCGCGCCACCCATAGGTAGTTACGCCCGTCGGGCATCTGCGCGATCTGCACCATGATCTTGCCCGGGTAGGCGAAGGTTTCGTAGACGTTCCACAGCGGGCAGGTGCCACCGCTGGATGAAAAGTGAAACCCGGTGGCGGACTGGCGCTTCGACATGTTCCCGGCTCGATCCACCCGGACGAACGACAACGGCACCCCGCGCATCGACGGCCGCTGCAGCGTCGAGAGCCGGTGCGCGATGGTCTCGTAGGAGACCGAGTAGTACGCCGACAACCGTTCCACGTCATAGCGGAAGTTCTCGGCCACCTCGTGGAAATGCCGGTACGGCAACACGGTTGCGGCCGCGAAGTAGTTGGCCAGGCCGAGCCGGGCCAGGATCGCGGACTCCTCGCTGGTGAACTTGCCGTCGGCGACCAGCTTGTCGATCAGGTGGCCGAACTCCAGGTAGGCCAATTCGGTGGCCATCTTGAACACCGTCTGACCGGACGACAGGTGGTTGCTGATCTGCAGGGCTCTGGTGGTCGGATCGAAGCGGTGCAGCACCGTGTCGCCGAGATCGCTTCGCCGCACGATGTGCACACCGTGCACCATGGTGAGTCTGTCGGAAAGTTGCCGGCCCAGCTCGGAGCGGTGCATTCCCATGCGGACGGTGAAATCCTCTGCAGCGGTGTCGAGTTCGTGTATGTAGTTCTGTCGCTCGTAGAAGTAGTCGCGGACTTCCTCGTGCGGCATGGTGATCGACCCTCGACCGCTGCCGTCGGAGTAGCGGTCCTCGGTTGCGGCGGCCAACTGGGTGGTGGTCAACCGGTAGCGCCGGTGCAGGTTCACCATCGCGCGGGCCAGGGCCGGATGCGCATTGACCATGTCGGCCACCTCCGTGAGGTCGACGTCGACGTCGACGTCGCGGTCGATGGTGACCTCGCGCAGTTCGGCGACCAACCGGGTGTCGTCCTCGGAGGCGAAGAACGTTGCATCCACTCCGAACACCTCGGTGATGCGCCGCAGCACCGCCACCGTCAGCGGCCGCACGTCGTGCTCGATCTGGTTGAGGTAGCTGGGCGAGATCTCGAGCATCTGCGCGAGCGCGGCCTGGCTGAACCCGCGTTCGCTACGAAGTTGACGGACCCGCGAACCGACGAACGTTTTCGCCACGTCACCACCTTAACCTCGGTGTGAAGTCCGTCTTCGCATTGTTGGCAACTTCGTCGCTATGGGAGGATTTAGCGGGGTCGGAATCAGGGGAGAACTCGAGCATGGCGGCTGACGCAGACAAGACCGGGTTGGCGAAGGTGATGATGCCGGTGCCCGACCCGCACCCCGACGTCTTCGACAGGCAGTGGCCGCTGCGGGTCGGCGACGTCGACCGGTACGGCCGGCTGCGCTTCGACGCCGCGACCCGCCATATCCAGGACATCGGCTCAGACCAACTGCGCGAGCTTGGCTACGAAGCCACGCATCCGCTCTGGATCGTCCGGCGCACGATGATCGACCTGATCAAACCCATCGAGTTCCAGGACATGCTGCGGCTGCGACGCTGGTGTTCGGGCACGTCGAACCGGTGGTGCGAGATGCGGGTACGCATAGATGGGAAGCGCGGGCGCGGATTAATGGAATCCGAGGCGTTCTGGATCAACATCAACCGGGAGACCCAGGGGCCTGCGCGCATCGCCGACGACTTCATCGAGGGCCTGCAGCGAACCACCGACGTCGACCGGTTGCGCTGGAAGGCCTACCTGAAGGCGGGCAGTCGCGAGGACGCCACGCAGATCCGCGAGTATCCGGTGCGCGTGGCCGACATCGACATCTTCGACCACATGAACAACTCGGTGTACTGGACGGTCATCGAGGACCATCTGTTCTCCACGCCCGAACTGCAGGGCAAGCCGATCCGGGTGACGATCGAACACGACGCCGCCGTCGCGCTCGGCGACAAGCTGGAGATCATCTCGCATGTGCACCCGGCCGGATCGACCGATCAATTCGGCCCGAACCTGACCGATCGCACTGTTACAACGCTCACATACGCGGTCGGCGACGAGACCAAAGCCGTCGCCGCCATCTTCGAACTCTGAGCCCGCGCGTTCAAACAGTACGTCCGTACTGACCTGCGGAAATCGGTTACCGATCGGTAACTACTGAACCGGTTCAGTGCCCCATGTGATTTGCAAACTTCGCAAATTATCGCGCGGCGTTAACGGAACTTGACAATGGAATCGACTGGACCTGCGGTTATGACGTAGGGCATGCTCGAATCATTGCGGCCGTAAGGTCGCTCGATAGTTAACAACTCTCACACATATGGAGGGGACCATGTCAACGGTCGGTAAGCCGAGGACTCCGGAAGAGATCCAGAAGGATTGGGACACCAACCCGCGGTGGAAGAACGTCACCCGGGAGTACTCCGCCGCCGACGTCGTAGCGCTGCAGGGCTCCGTCGTGGAGGAGCACACCCTGGCCCGCCGCGGCGCCGAGGTGCTGTGGAACCAGCTGCACGATATGGAGTTCGTCAACGCCCTTGGCGCCCTGACCGGCAACATGGCCGTGCAGCAGGTGCGTGCCGGCCTGAAGGCCATCTACCTGTCGGGCTGGCAGGTCGCCGGGGATGCGAACCTGTCGGGTCACACCTACCCGGACCAGAGCCTGTACCCGGCCAACTCGGTGCCGCAGGTGGTGCGCCGCATCAACAACGCGCTGCTGCGCGCCGACGAGATCGCCAAGGTCGAGGGCGATACGTCCGTCGAGAACTGGTTGGCTCCGATCGTCGCCGACGGCGAGGCGGGCTTCGGTGGTGCGCTCAACGTCTACGAACTGCAGAAGGCGATGATCGCCGCCGGTGTCGCCGGTTCGCACTGGGAGGACCAGCTGGCCTCGGAGAAGAAGTGCGGCCACCTGGGTGGCAAGGTGCTCATCCCGACCCAGCAGCACATCCGCACGCTGACCTCGGCGCGGCTGGCAGCCGACGTCGCCGACGTGCCCACGGTCGTCATCGCGCGCACCGACGCCGAGGCCGCCACGCTGATCACCTCCGACGTCGACGAGCGTGACCGCCCGTTCATCTCCGGGGAGCGCACTTCGGAGGGCTTCTACCGGGTCAAGAACGGTCTGGAGCCGTGCATCGCGCGGGCCAAGGCCTACGCGCCGTACGCCGACCTGATCTGGATGGAGACCGGCACTCCGGATCTGGACCTGGCCCGTAAGTTCGCCGAGGGCGTCAAGTCCGAGTTCCCCGACCAGATGCTGGCCTACAACTGCTCACCGTCGTTCAACTGGCGCAAGCACCTCGACGACGCGACGATCGCCCGGTTCCAAAAAGAGCTTGGCGCAATGGGATTCAAATTCCAGTTCATCACGCTGGCCGGCTTCCACGCGCTGAACTACTCGATGTTCGATCTGGCCTACGGCTACGCCCGCAACCAGATGAGCGCCTACGTCGAGCTGCAGGAGCGCGAGTTCGCCGCCGAGGAGCGCGGTTACACCGCGACCAAGCACCAGCGTGAGGTCGGCGCCGGTTACTTCGACCGGATCGCCACCACGGTGGACCCGAACAGCTCGACCACCGCGTTGCGGGGCTCCACCGAAGAGGGCCAGTTCCACTGATCTAGTACCGCCGAGCGCACGGTTGTTGCACGCAAACGTCGAGTAGACGCGTCAACAACCGTGCGCTCGGCGCGCTAGGAGTCCAAGAGCCGGCGCTTTTCGGCCTCGATGTCGAAATCGGCGGGCGGCCAGGACAAGTCGAGTCCTTCCAGCGCCGCGATCATCAGCTCGGTGACGGCCAGCCGGCTGTACCACCGCCGGTCGCAGGGCAGCACGTGCCACGGCGCGTAGTCGGTCGATGTGCGGTCCAGCATCACCTGGTAGGCCTCCTGATACGCCGGCCATTTGAGGCGTTCGTCGATGTCGCCGGGGTTGTACTTCCAGTACTTGGTCGGATCCTCGAGCCGTTCGAGCAGTTGCTCCTTCTGCTCGTCGAGCGAGATGAACATCGCGACCTTGACCAGAGTCGTTCCGGCGTCTACGAGTTCACGTTCGAACGCGTTGATTTCGTCGTAGCGCTTCTCCCACACCTCCGGCGGCACCAGGTTGTGCACGCGGACGATCAGCACGTCCTCGTAGTGAGACCGGTCGAACACCCCGATGTGCCCCGGCGGCGGCAACGCCCGCCGAATCCGCCACAGGTAGTGGTGAGCGAGCTCCTCCTTGGTCGGCTTGCCGAAGGCGGTGTAGCGCACACCCATCGGGTTGACCGCTCCCACAACGTGTTTGACGATGCCACCCTTGCCCGCGGCGTCCATACCCTGCAGCACCAGCAGCACCGAACGCTGGTCGTCGTTGGCCTTCCAGTTGGCGTAGAGCAGTGCCTGGAGGTCGGCCAGCCGCTCGCTGAGCGACGCCTGCACCGGCGCGGCATCCGACTTGGACCCGACAAAGCCCGGGGTGGCGTTGGTGTCGACGTCGGCGACCGTGACACCGGGGCGGAACCGCACAAGTGCCGGGATTTCGCTCATATGTCGTGCGGCTGCGACGGCGGCGTGGGCAGCACGGGGGACGGGTGCGGCTGCTCGCGGAACCGCTGCAACGACCCGCCGACCTCGACGATGCCGCACAGCGCGTTCCAGGACAGCATCGTCAGGTAGTCGATCAGCTCGTCGGCACTCATCCGCCGGTCGCTCATCCACGAGTGCGTGGCCAACTGCACACCGCCGACGGTGTGATAGGCCCACGGCTCGACGCCGCCGACGTCCATCCCGAACGCCAGCATCCGGCGACGCAACATCACCGCCAGCATCCGCGCGATGATCTGTTCGGACGCCGCGACCGCCTTGCTCTTGCTCGCGGAGTTGTTCGCCATGACGAACTGGTAGGGCTCGGGCTCGGCGGCCACCGTCTCGACGTAGACCCGGATGATTTCCCGGGTCAACTCGTAGCCGTCGAGGTCCGACGACAACGCCGCCGCCATGTTCGGGATCAGCGTGGTCTGCGCGAACCGCATCATCACCGCGGTGGTCAGATCGTTCTTATCGACGAAGTAGCGGTACAGCACCGTCTTGGAGACACCGATCTCGGCCGCGATCTCATCCATGCTGACATTGCTTCCGCGGCGCCGGATAGCCTCCAGGGTGCCGTCGACCAGCTCGTTTCTGCGCTCCACCTTGTGTCGATGCCAACGCCGCTTACGCCCGTCGGTCTTGACCGCAAGGGCTTCGCTCTGCTGTGTCACTTTCTCCTGGATCCGTTCCCTAGTTGCCCTCGATAGTACGGCTGATCTTGGTCCCGGGCGCTGCGATGGGTCGCCGTGGCTGTCATAGCGGATGATGGTGGGGTGGCACACAGACCCGCGCCAGGGCTCGCGGCTGGCCGACGCGCCGTAACCCGGGATCGCCCCAGTTTCGCCGAGTCGCTCGCGGGTGTCGACAGCGTCGCCGACGCCGAGCGGCGCCGCAGCCTGCGTCGGATGAAGGTCGTCGCGCTGTCGTTCCTCATCGGCGCCACGGTGATCTTTCTGGTCTGCACCTGGGCGCAGTCACGCGGCGCACCCGGCTGGGTCGGCTACGTCCGCGCCGGCGCGGAGGCCGGCATGATCGGCGCGTTGGCAGACTGGTTCGCGGTCACCGCGCTGTTCAAGCACCCACTGGGCATCCCGATCCCGCACACGGCGATCGTCAAGCGCAAGAAGGACCAGCTCGGCGAGGGCCTCGGCAACTTCGTTCGGGAGAACTTCATGTCGCCGGACGTCGTGGCGACCAAACTGCGCGACGCCGAGATCGCCGGCCGGCTGGGCAAGTGGATGTGTGAACCGGCCAACGCCGAGCGCGTCGCCGCCGAAACCTCCAGGGTGCTGAGGGTTTTGGTAGAAATGCTGCGCGACGACGACGTCCAGCAGGTGCTCGACCGGATGATCGTCAAACGCATCGCCGAACCGCAGTGGGGTCCGCCGATTGGTCGGGTGCTGGCCACGCTGCTCGCCGAGCACCGTCAGGAAGCGCTGCTGCAGCTGCTCGCCGACCGGGCCTTCCAGTGGTCGCTGAACGCCGGCGAGATCATCGAGCGCGTCGTCGAACGCGATTCGCCGACCTGGTCGCCGCGGTGGATCGACCATCTCGTCGGCGACCGCATCCACCGCGAGTTGATGGACTTCACCGACAAGGTGCGCCGCGACCCCGACCACGAGTTGCGCCGCTCGGCCACCCGGTTCTTGTTCGAGTTCGCCGACGACCTGCAGCACGACGTGACGACGATTCAGCGCGCCGAGAACGTCAAGGAACAGCTCATGGCGCGCGACGAGGTCGCCAGGGCCGCCGAGACCGCCTGGGCCGCGGCCAAGCGGATCATCCTCGAGTCGGTCGACGACCCGTCCTCGGCGCTGCGCGAACGCATCGCGGAGTCGGTGGTGCACATCGGGGACAGCCTGCGCGACGACGCCGAACTGCGTGACAAGGTCGACGGCTGGATCATCCGCGCCGCGTCGCACCTGGTCGGCGAGTACGGGGTGGAGATCACCGCGATCATCACCGAGACGGTCGAGCGCTGGGACGCTGACGAGGCCAGTAAACGCATCGAATTACACGTCGGTCGCGACCTGCAATTCATCCGGATCAACGGCACCGTGGTGGGTGCAATGGCGGGCCTGGTGATCTATTCCGTAGCCCAGCTATTCTTCTGACCTGCGCTAACTGCTGCTTGCAAAAGTTAGCACTCCGTCGTACGGTAGTGGTGTCGCAATTCGGATACCCAACGCACGAGGGGGCCTCGCATGACGCAGGATGACAACCTTGCCGTCGTCGTGTCCAGCGCTGCCCAGAGCGCTGCTCAGGACATCGGTAGCTTCATCCGCGCCCAACGTGAGGCTGCACAGGTGTCCGTGCGTCAGTTGGCCGAGAAGGCCGGTGTCAGCAATCCCTACCTCAGCCAGATCGAGCGGGGATTGCGGAAACCCTCTGCCGACGTGCTCAACCAGATCGCCAAGGCGCTGCGCGTGTCCGCGGAAGTGCTCTATGTGCGAGCCGGGATTCTCGAGCTGAGCGAGACCAGCGACGTCCGCGACGCCATCATCACCGACTCGGCGATCACCGAGCGGCAAAAGCAGGTGCTGCTCGACATCTACACGTCGTTTTGCCAGCAGAACGAAGCCGAAGCTACCCAGGCAGACGAGGAGCCGACTGATTGAGACATTCCGACTGACCATCCCACACCCCCATTGACAAGCCACTTTTCGAAAGGAACACCGACGATGGCCAAAAACACCCCGGCCAAGAACCAACCGACCGCCGATGACCTCATGGCTCCGCTGCTCGCTGCGGTGGGCGCCGCCGACCTGGCGCTGGAGCGCGTCAACGAGATCGTCGCAACCCTGCGCGAGCGCGCCGACGACGCCCGCACCGATGCCCGCAGCGCCGCCGAGGAGCGCCGTGCGCGCATCAACAAGCTGCAGGAAGAGCTGCCGTCGCAGTTCGGTGAGCTGCGCGAGCGGCTGAGCAGCGACGAACTGCGCAAGTTCGCCGAGACCTACGCCGAGGCCGCCCAGAGCACCTACAACAAGCTCGTCGAGCGTGGCGAGGTCGCACTGGAGCGGTTGCGCAGCCAGTCCGGCTTCTCCGACGCCGCAGACCGCGTCGAGGGCTACACCGACCAGGCCGTCGAGCTGACCCAGGGCGCGCTGGGCAACGTGGCCGCGCAGACCCGCGCCGTCGGTGAGCGTGCCGCCAAGCTGGTCGGCGTCGAGCTACCGAAGAAGGCCGAACAGGGCGCCGCGAAGGGCCAGGAGAAGACGCAGGCGGCGGCCAAGAAGACCCCCGCCAAGAAGGCTCCGGCCAAGAAGGCCGAGAAGCAGGGGCCGGCCAAGAAGGCACCGGCCAAGAAGGCTCCGGCCAAGAAGGTCACCCAGAAGTAGTTCGCGAGAAATTCGCCCAGAGGGCGTAACCCGCATAGGCTTGGGCTCGTGCAGCTCGAAGGCCTAGTGGGTTACGTCCTCTTCTTTTTGCAGATCGCCGTGTTGGTGACGGTGGTGTACGCGTTCGTGCACGCGGCCATGCAGCGTCCCGACGCCTACACGGCCGTCGACAAGCTGACCAAGCCGGTGTGGCTGGTAATCCTCGGCGTCGGGGGTCTGCTGTCGCTGGTGCTCGGCATCTTGGGCACGGCCATCGCCGCCGTGGCCGCCGGCGTCTACCTGGTGGACGTGCGGCCCAAGATCCTGGAAGTCCAGGGGAAGTCCCGGTAGTGCGTCCACTGTTGACGCTGGCCGTCGCGGTGGCCGGTGTGCTGGGCTGCGTCGGGTTGGCGCCGACGGTGTCGGCCGACCCCGCAGTGCCCGTTGCGCCCTATGTCGACGACGCCGAGTGGGCGAAGTGGGGGGATCTGTCGAGCCTGCGGGTCTATCCCACCGACTCCGGCCGCGAGGCCACCGGCCTGACCAGCCCCGTCGGCCCTGACGCGGCGTGGTCTGAGGTGCTGGCGCTGTCGCCCGACGCCGATCTTCCCGGCATGCGGGCGCAGTTCGAATGTCATTGGTACTACGCCGAAATCATCGAGCCGGGCAAGGCGAGTTGGAACCTGGAACCGTGGCGACCCGAGGTCAGCTTCGACGACATGATCGTCGCCGGCTGCAATCCGGGCGGCACCGAAGAGCCATTCTGACGGTGGGCAACTACAGTCGCGCGGACGTCGCCGCGCTGGTCGACCACACGCTGCTCAAACCCGAAGCCACCGAAGCCGACGTCGTGCGGTTGGCCGATGAGGGCGCACAGTTGGGGGTGTACGCGCTGTGCGTGTCCCCGTCGATGGTCGCGGTGGCGGCGCGGACGCGATCGAGTGCCCAGAAGATCTGCGCGGTGGTGGGGTTCCCGTCCGGGAAACACGTCTCGGCCGTCAAGGCCGAAGAGGCGCGCCTGGCGGTGGCCGCAGGCGCCGACGAGATCGACATGGTGATCGACGTCGGCGCCGCGGTGTCCGGTGATCTCGCGGCCGTGCGCGCCGACGTCGCAGCGGTGCGCGCGGCGGTCGGCGAATCGGTCCTTCTGAAGGTGATCGTCGAGTCCGCAGCGTTGCTGGAGCTCGGCGGAAAGGGTGTGCTCAGCGATACTTGCGTGGCGGCCGCCGAGGCCGGTGCGGAGTTCGTCAAGACCTCCACCGGTTTCCACCCGGCGGGCGGTGCGTCGGTGATTGCCGTGGCGGCCATGGCCGCGGCGGTGGGGCCGAAGGTCAAGGTGAAGGCCAGCGGAGGGATCCGTACGGCCGCTGATGCCACCGCGATGCTCGATGCGGGCGCGGAGCGACTGGGCTTGTCCGGTACGCGCGCGCTACTCGACGACATCAAGTACGATCAATGAAGCTTATTTACGCTAGCAACAATTTGCTGCCTAAGGATGGGACCAGCGCATGACCGAACTGAATCGTCGGCCCAGGCAGCTTGCTGCTGTCCTCGGCATGGGTGCCCTCATCGCCATGGGAGCGTTGACAGCAGGTTGCGCCAGCGAGGAGGAAAGCGCGCCCGAGACGACGACTCCGACGACGACCTCCGCCCCGGCGGAGACTGTTGCGCCGACCGAGAAGGCTCCTCGCATCGACCCGAGCAACCCGAATCCGTTTACCCCCACCGTCCATGCTCCGCCGCCTGAAGGCCCCACACCTGGCCGCCATCACGGTCCTCGGGGGCAGTAGCCGCCGGGTTTCGGCCCTCCTCCTCGCCGCGCTGCTGATCGCGGCGTCTGCCGCGTGTGCTACGCCCCCGTCGGCGGTGATCACCGGCCCCTATGCGGCATTGCTGGCCAGTTCGACCGATCTGGGTCCGTCACGTTCGGCCGACGTCCAGCTCACCGTCACGCTCGATGGCACGCGCCGACCCGACGCGTTGATGGACTGGGCGCAGGCCCGCGGCCTGTGGGTGCGGTGGCGCCTCGGTGACGGCTGGGCGATCGTCGAGGGCGCCGCCGAGAACGTCGCGCGTGCGTTCGACGTGCCCGTGCGCGACTACCGCGGCCCGAAGGGGCAGGTGTTCTACGCATCGGCGATGCAGCCGCCGGTGCCGCCGTCGCTGCGCGGACCGGTCACCGAAGTCGGCCGCATCATGAGCTACACACCGCATTACCCGAAGACGCCCGACTTCGTTCCGCTCGACGTGCCCATGGGCGGGTTGACGCCGCGGGGTCTGCTCGAGGCGTACAACGCGACGCCGTTGGCCGACGCGGGCTTCACCGGTGCGGGCGCGACGCTCGTGTTCTTCGCGTTCGACGGCGCCGATCAGGACGACCTCGACCTGTTCGCGGACACGTCGGGGCTGCCGCGGTTCACCCCGATCTGGGTCGGCGGGCAACCTGAAGAGTCGCATGGTGAGACGGCGATGGATTTGCAAGTGGCACACGCGATCGCGCCCGATGCGCAGCTTGTCGTGGTCAACGCCCGCCCGACCATAGTGGGCGACGGCGCCTACGAGAAGATCGGTCAGCTGTTCGAATCGGTCGATCAGCAGTTCCCCGGCGCGGTCTGGAGCCTGTCGATCGGGTGGGGCTGCGAGAAGCTCGTCACCGCAGCGGATCTCGCCCCGGTGCAGGCGGCGTTGACGGCCGCCCAGGAACGCGGGACGTCGGCCTTCGACGCCAGCGGCGACAACGGTGGGCTGGAATGTAAGGGCGGCGACGAGTGGTCGTCGCCGCCGGGCGCCGACGACGTCGGGCTGGACTCCGTCTCGTCGCTGCCCACCATGACCGCGGTCGGCGGAACCACCCTGTCGACCGGGCCGCGCGGGCAGTGGCGCGGCGAGCACGCCTGGGTGGATTCACCGCTGTCGCACGGCAGTAGCGGTGGGGTATCGCAGTTGTTCGAGCGCCCGCAGTGGCAGCAGCGGTTGTCGGTGGAGCGCGACACCGCGTTCAAGCGGCTCTCACCCGACGTCGCCGCCGTCGCGGATCCGTTCACCGGGGTGCGGTTCATCTACGGCGGGCAGGAGGTGCTCGGCGGCGGCACATCGCAAGCGGCACCGATCTGGGCCGCGTTGACCGTGCTGATGAACCAGTACGTGGTGGCCAACGGCGGCCACCAGCTCGGCAACCTCAACCCGCAGCTGTACCGGGTTGCCGCCGGATCCAACCTGCCGGGCTTTCGCGATGTGCGCCGCGGCGGCAACGCCGTCGACCTGACGCAACCCGGCTACGACCTTGTCACCGGCCTCGGCAGCCCCAACATCTACAACCTGGCGCGCAACCTCCTCGACCTGCAGAGGGGGACGGCCCCGCGGTGAGTGAGCGTCGCCGTCTGTTGAGCGCCGCGTTGGCGATCCTGGTGGTGACCGCGATCGTGTTGGCGCTGTTGCGGTTACCGGCCCCGTTGATCATGGTCAGCGTGGTTGGGGTGCCGCTCGTGTTGGCGCTGTATCTGTACGAGGCGGACGTCCACCGCGATCTGCCGGCGCGCTGGCTGGCGGTGACGACGGTGTTGGCGGTGGTCATCGGTGCCGGCTGGGCGTGGCTGATCGGTGTGGTCTCCGCGGATGCGTATGACATCGCGGTGTTCGGACCGCAGACCGACGAGCAGGCCTACCTGGTCGGCGTCGCAATACCCACCGTCGGCGCTGTTTTCATGCTTGTGCCGGTCGCGGCGGCTCGGCTGATCCGCCAACCCGACAGGAAGCCACTGGACGGCTTCGCGCTCGGCGCGTCGAGCGCGGTCGTGTTCAGCGCAGCGGCCGCCATGATCCGGTTGGCGCCGCAGTTGACGATGGGTATCACCGCACAGGACCGGCCGGTGAGCGCCCTGCTGGCGCAGGCCGGGATCGTGGGCGCGGCGATCCCGGTGACCGCCGCGGCGATCGGTGGCTTGGTCGGCGCCGCGCTGTGGTCGGGTCGACGGCGGCTGATCGCCGTCAGTGTGGTTGTGGCGCTGGGGCTTTACGCGGCTACGGGCCTTCTCGAGGTTTCGCCGCTGTTGCACGGCCAGCATTTCGCCCTGCACGCGGTGATCGCGGTGCTCGCCCTGCTGGCGCTGCGGATCGGGCTGCGGGACATGCTGCAGCACCAACCTGACGCCGCGGATCCTGACCGGCGGGTGCGCCACCTGAACCCCGCCAGGGTGCTCACGGTGCTGGGTGCGGGCGTCGGCGTCGCGGCCGCAGGCGGGGTGGCCGCCGCGGCGTTGCTGACCCCGCCGCCTGCGCCGTTCGCCTGCCCACCGGACTGCGGCATTCCGCCGTTCGGCGAGGAAGTCGAGTCCAACCCGCGCTTCGTATCCGGCGACGGCGCGTTCACCGTCCAATACCCCGGCCCCGGAACGGCTTACGAGGCGACGCTGAACCCCGACGGCGTGCAGCTGGAGTTCGTGGCCGGCGACACCGGCACGATGCACCTGTTCGGGATGCCCGCACACGAGCAGTCGGCCAAACAGATCGCCGAGGACCTGATCAGCGAGCACTTTCCCGACGCGGTAACCGATTACGAGATCCCCAACGCCATGGTGGGCTACGAACCCGGCTACGGCGTCGTCGTCGACGACTACGGACCCTTCAACCGGACACGGGCGATCGTGATGGTCGCCGTCAAGTACGACTACGCGTTGGTGGCCGCCGCGATCGGCCCCTACCGCGAGTTCACCCCCGACGATGGCCCAGGGCATCCGTCAGCGGCCAACCTCCAGCTGGCCATGGATATGGGCAAGTATGTCAACAGCTTCCGGTGGCGCGACCTGTCCGGCTGAACCGTTAGAGTTCCGCGAAACAGGGGTCTTCTTCGCCCTTCGGCATCGACGCGTTCTGCGTGGAGAACTGGCTCACCACACCGGAATCGGTGACCTGCACCGAGTCGGCGGAGATGCCCATCGGGTAGTTCTCCGTCAGCTGGGCGGTGAAGGCGTCCAGTGCCGGCTGCACCGCTTCGCGCGGCAGGGTGAAGCCCAGCCCGGTGAGCTCGGTGACCTGTAGCGAGAGCCCGTCGTCGACCACGACCGGCTTGGCCTTGATGCTGCCCAGCGTGCCTTCCAGTTCGATGGTGCCCTCGGACGGATTGGTCGTCACCCCGTTGATGAATGCGCCGACGAGCGGTACCGAATCGGCGATCGTCTGCCGGATGCCGTCGGCCGACCAGGTGATGTGGGCGACCAGCGAGCCGACCGAACCGCTGGAAGTGGCGGTGTCCTCGAGCCGCACGTCGTTGATCTCCAGGACCACCTTCATCCCCTTGGCGTCGCGGATCTGGTTGCCTGCCGTCTCGATGTGGATGTTGGTGTAGTGCCCGGTCATGTGCTGCCACAAAAACGGGGGCATGACGCCGAACGACGCGCTCGCCTTGTCCTCGACCACGCATTCCACGACGCCGGCCACCACGGTGTTGGCCCGGTTGCGTGCGTAGAGCTCACCGGCGAGCACCCCGGCGAACGTCAGGGCCAGCACGATGACGATGACGAGCACGATCGACAGCGGATCGCGCAACAGGCTGGTCAGCTTGCCCAGGATCGACGGGTCCTCATCTCCGGGGGGCGGCGGCCCGGGTGGGCCGGGTGGCGGTGGCCCGGGTGGGCCGGGTGGCGGTGAGCCCGGCGGCACGCCGGGCTGTTGCGGTGGCGGGCCGGGCTGCGGTGGCGGCTCCGGGCGGGACCACGGATCAGTCATTTGCGCGATTCTGCCTTACCCGAGGAGTTGAACTCCGCGCGGTTGTTCATCACCGCGATCGTCTCGCGGGCCTGGCGCGCGGCGGCCGGGTCGATGTCGGTGACGAGCAGCTGCGGGTCGGCGCCTGCCGACGCGATGACCTGGCCGACCGGCGAGGCAACCAGGCTGCCGCCGACACCGGTGGGACCGGCGGCAGCGATCTCGTCACCCGGGTAGGCCTGGTCGACGGCGGCGACGAAGCCGGTGGTGTCGATCGCGCGGGCCCGGGCCAAGAGCGTCCACTGGTCGAGCTTGCCGTCGCCGCTGCCCCACGAGGCGTGCACGGTGATCAGTTGTGCTCCGCGGCGGGCCAATTCCACGTAGAGCTCGGGGAAGCGGACGTCGTAGCACAGGGTGAGGCCGACGATTACACCGTCGACGTTGATCGTCACCGGCTCACGGCCGGGCGCGACGGTTCTGGATTCGGCGAACCCGAACGCGTCGTAGAGATAGATCTTGTCGTAGTGCGCATCGACGAGCCCGTCGGTGCTGGGGCCCGTCGCGATCAACGTGTTGGTCACCCGCCCGTCGGGGGCCGGTACGAACATGCCCGCGACCACGACGATGCCGGCCCGTTCGGCGATGGCCCGCACGCCCGCGGCCCACGGCCCGTCCCGCGGTTCGGCGATCGGGCCGAGCGGCACCCCGAACCGGCACATCGTGGCCTCGGGAAACAACACCATCCGCGCGCCGGCGTCGGCGGCGCGGCGGGTGTACTCCTCGACCAGCCCCAGGTTTGCCGCCGGTTCGGCGCCGCTGAGGATCTGCGCCAGCGCAATCCGCATGGTGCCGAGCCTAGACGGGCCGCCGTCGCCCAAATGGTGCGCTCGGCGGCCAGCGCGCTCAATGATGCCGCGAGATCCAGTGCGCGGCGAACTCCTCCTCCGCGTCGAAGAGGTACTTGATGTGGTGCAAGATCAGGTCCTCGAGCGCACCGCCGACCAACGGAATCGACACCTTGCAGACGCTGGCCAACCGCAACTGGCTGCCGGCGTCGGTGTCGGTCAGAACGTACTGGCCGCCGAACCGGCCGGGCCCACGCGGTATGGACGCCGCGTAGTGGCCCTTGGCCCGATTGTTCGCGTGGTCGAACGGGTCGAAATGCTGCTTGCGGGTGATGACCATGTCGGAGGGCACCACCGACCGCGCGATCGCAGGCAACTCCGAGCGCGGCACCTCTTGCACAAACACGATGTCGGTGCCCCGCTCATCGGAGGCGAACGACGTGATCTCCGACGGGCTCAGCCGCCGATAGGCGCCCATCAGGCTTTGCCAGTAGTCGCGGCTGGTGAAATCCTGATACATCTTCTCCGCGGGCACGTCGAACGCGATGGTGTACTCCATGCGACGCGACATGGCGCCTAAGTCTACTTATTGACTAGGCGTTTTCGGTGATCCACATGGTGGTGAAGCGTTGTTCGGCGATGAGCAGCTCCGTCAGCTGAGAGCCGATGAAGTTCTCGATCTTGCCGCCCACCAGTGGCACCCGAACCTCGACAGCGACGCTGAACTCGAGCCGCGAGCCGCTGCCTGAGGTTGCCGGCTTCAACACGGCGGTGCCGGACAGGCTGGCAGGGGCGCCCCCGATCGAACCGTTGACCGTCGCGCCGGCGCGTCCGTCGTGCACCGGGCTCCACGTCTCCTCGCGGATGACGCTCAGATCGCCGCGGTGAAACTGCGTGACCAGGCCGGGCAACCGGTCGGCACGCAACATCTGGGTGGTGACCACGTCGATTCCGCCGTCCTCGGTGACCGCCATCGAGTCCAGCGAGTAGTCGTCGGCGCCGGAATCGGCCAGCCGAGCCCACCAATACCGCTCGTCGCGGAAGGCCCGGTGCACCTGTTCGACGCTGCCCCCGTATTCGGCGGCCATGTCGAATGAACGCGGCATAGCTGGCCACGCTACCGTTACCGCCCGTGGTCACATCGGTCATAGGGGGCGCGTCCGTCGCCGAGGCGGTGCCGCTGGGCCCGCTGACCACGCTGCGGGTCGGTGGGGTCGCACAGCGCCTCATCACCTGCGACACCACTGAAAAAGTGGTGGACGTCGTACGTGCCCTCGGACCCGACGACGACGCGCTCGTCCTCGCCGGCGGATCCAACGTCGTGCTGGCCGATGACCTCACCGACCTGACCGTGATCCTGCTCGCCAACACCGAGGTGACCGTCGAAGACAACGTGGTGCGCGCCGAGGCGGGTGCGGTGTGGGACGACGTCGTCGTGACATCGCTGGCACATGGTCTCGGCGGGCTCGAATGTCTTTCCGGCATACCGGGTTCGGCGGGCGCCACCCCGGTACAGAACGTCGGCGCATACGGCGCCGAAGTCGCCGACACCTTGCGTCGCGTGCGGCTGCTGGACCGTCGCACCGGCGAGGACCGGTGGGTCGCCGCGCACGCGCTGCAGTTCGGGTACCGCACCAGCGCCCTCAAGCACTCGCACGACGCGATCGTGCTCGAAGTGGAGTTCGCGCTCGACACCAACGGCCGCAGCGCCCCGATGCGCTACGGCGAACTGGCCACTGCTCTGAAAGTGGAGGCCGGGGCGCACGTCGACCCCGTGCGGGTGCGGGACACGGTGCTGGAGTTGCGGGCGCGCAAGGGCATGGTGCTCGATGAGGCCGACCACGACACCTGGAGTGTGGGGTCCTTCTTCACCAACCCGGTGGTGTCACGCGCGGAGTTCGAGCGGCTGCGCACCAGCGTCGACAGCCCCGTGCCCAACTACCCGGCCGCCGACCAGGTGAAGCTCGCCGCCGGCTGGCTCGTCGAACGCGCCGGCTTCGCGAAAGGCTATCCGGGCGACGACGCCCCGGCGCGGCTGTCCACCAAGCACGCGCTGGCGATCACCAACCGGGGCGCGGCCACGGCGGCCGACGTGATCGCGCTGGCACGGACCGTACGCGACGGTGTCAGAACGACATTCGGGATCGAACTCACACCCGAGCCTGCGCTGGTCGGCTGCCGTATCTAGGTACGCTGGGAACGCGTGAGCCCCAGCCCGATTTTCGACGCCTGGCCGCCGCAGATCAGCCGGCGGCGCGCCCTGACCGCGCTGGTGGTCGGTGTCGTCGCGCCCGGGACGCTGGCGGCCTGTGCCGGGTCCAGCACGACATCGGGGGAGGCGGCCGCACCTCCGGCGCCGACGGTGACGTCGGAACCGGCCGACGCGGCCACCGACGTCTCACCGGTCGCACCGGTGCGTGTCGCGGTCACCGACGGCTGGTTCCAGCGGGTCGCGCTGACCAACGCGGACGGCAAGGTGGTCGCGGGCACGCTCAACCGGGATCGCACCGAGTTCACCGTGTCCGAGCCGCTCGGTTACGGCTCGCGGTACACCTGGAGCGGTTCGGTCGTCGGCCGCGACGGCAAGGCCGTTCCGTTGGCAGGCGCGTTCACCACGCTGGCCCCGACGAAACAGGTCAACGGCCGGTTCCAGCTCGCCGACGGTCAGGTCGTCGGCGTAGCGGCGCCCATCATCCTGCAGTTCGACGCGTCGATCAGCGACAAGGCCTCCGTCGAGGAAGCCGTCACCGTGACCACCGACCCGCCCGTCGAGGGCAGTTGGGCGTGGCTGCCCGATGAGGTCGGCGGCTCGCGGATGCACTGGCGCCCCCGGGACTACTTTCCAGCCGGCACCAAGGTCAACGTCGACTCGCGCCTCTACGGTGTGCCGTTCGGCGACGGCGCCTACGGCGCGCAGGATGCGACTCTGCACTTCGAGATCGGCCGCCGGCAGGTGGTGCGCGGGCACGCGCCGTCGCACCGCATCCAGGTGCTCGACGCCGACGACGCGGTGATCATGGACTTCGCCTGCAGCTACGGCGAGGGCGATCTGGACCGCAACGTCACCCGCAGCGGTATCCACGTCGTCACCGAGAAGCATCTGGACTTCTACATGAGCAACCCGGCCGCCGGCTACTCCAACGTGCACATGCGCCATGCCGTGCGCATCTCCAACAACGGCGAGTTCATCCACGCCAACCCGGGCAGCCTGGGCTCGCAGGGCAGCAGCAACGTGACCAACGGCTGCATCAACCTGTCGCCGGGCGACGCCGAGCAGTACTACAACAGCGCCATCTACGGGGACCCGGTCGAGATCACCGGCACCCGCCTGGAGTTGTCCTACGCCGACGGTGACATCTGGGACTGGGTGGTGCCGTGGGACGAGTGGGTCGCGATGTCGGCGCTGGACGAGAAGCCCGCACCCGAGGCGATTCCCGATTCCGCTCCCGCGACGCCCTCGGGTGGCCCGACGGGTGCGCCGCAACCGGCCGGCCGCTGAGCGGTTTGTGTGCGGTTTGTTGCGCTCACCGCGCCTAAACGCACACAAATCACCCGTCAGCGGCGGTTGAAGCGGGTGGCGCTGGCCTGATCGCGCGGGCGGATCACGATCGAATCCAGGTTGACGTGCGAGGGCCGTGACGCGACGAACCCGATCACCTCGGCGACGTCCTCGGCCACCAGCGGCGTCACCCCCTGGTACACCTTCTCGGCGCGCTGCACGTCGCCTTCGAACCGGCGCAGCGAGAAATCCGTCTTCACCATGCCCGGCGCGATCTCGGTGAGCCGCACCGGTTTTCCCAACAGCTCCCCGCGCAGCGTGCGATGCAGCGCGGCCTGTGCGTGTTTGGCCGACGTGTACCCCGACCCGTTGTCGTAGGTCTCGAACGCCGCGATCGAGGTGACGGTGACGATCAGCCCGTCGCCGGAGTCGATCAGCTTCGGCAGCAGCGCCCGCGTGACCCGCAGCGTGCCGAGCACGTTGGCCTCCCACATCCACCGCCAGTTGTCGATGTCGGCCTCGGCCACCGACTCCAGTCCGCGGGCGCCGCCGGCGTTGTTGACCAGCACATCGACGCGGTCCAGGGCCTCGGCCAGCGCCGCCACATCCTGCTCGGACGCGACGTCCGTCACGCTCGCGGTACCGCCGATCTCGTTGGCCAGCGCCTCGACACGCTCCGCCCGACGCGCCACGCAGACCACGTGAAATCCTTGTGCCGCAAGAGTTCTCGCGGTTGCCTCGCCGATGCCGGCGCTCGCACCGGTGACCACCGCGACCCGACTCCCGGTCTGTGGTGTCGTCATCTGCCCAACCTTAGTTGTCGTGCTGTTCCCACCGCATGAGCCCGATCAGCGCGCGACCGGGTTCACCCAGCGGATCTCGGTGAAGCGGGCGAAGTCGCTGTCGGCGCTGATCATCGTGAGGCCGTGCTCGATGCACAGCGCTGCCAGTACGGCGTCGGCGATGAGGTTGGCCCGAAGGTCGAGGTCGCGCACCAGCCGGCCGAGGATCTCCCGGTGCGTCCGCCCGGCCTGGGGAATCCAGGTGGTCGGCGCGTCGAGCCAGTCCTCGACAAAAGACCACGCCTCACCGGGCGTCATCGGGTTGCGGAGCGCCCGAGGATGGGTGCCGATGCGGACGAAGGCCGTCAGCGACTGCCACGGTATGGCCACCCGGCGCGTGCCGTTGAGCGCCTGCTCGAGCCAGTCGCGTGCCGGTTCATGGAAGGGGCTGTCGGTGTCATGCGCGTATAGCAGCACGTTGGCGTCGACGAGCACTCAGCGCGCCTCGACGCCTTCGAGGTCTTCTAGAGCGGCGGCCACGTTGGAGACATCGATTCGGATACCGGAGGCCCGGGTGCGCTGCTGGAACTGCGGAGCGTCGGGTCGAGGCATCAGGCCGCGACGGATCAGTTCGTTCACCGCTTGGCTGACGCCGATTCCGAGCTCCTGGCGCAGCTGCTCGACAGCCTTGGCGGTGTCCGGGTCGAACTCCACTGTCGTACGCATGGGTAAATCTTAACATCAGCGTGTAGCCGACCACGCATACGAATGCGCAGACCGACCGCCCTTGGAGGCATCCCGCGCCCGCGGTGTAGACATGAGTGTGTGCGTCTAGTCACCGATGTGCCCGGAGACGATGTCGCCGGCGGCCCGGCTCCGCGACGCGTCGCAGTTCTGTCGGTGCACACGTCGCCGCTGGCCCAGCCCGGTATGGGCGATGCCGGCGGCATGAATGTCTACGTCTTGCAGACCGCTCTGCAGATGGCGCGGCGCGGTGTCGAGGTGGAGATCTTCACGCGTGCGACCTCCTCGGCCGACGCGCCCGTCGTGCCGGTGGCGCCCGGTGTGCTGGTGCGCAACGTCGTGGCCGGGCCGTTCGAGGGCCTCGACAAATACGATCTGCCCACCCAGCTGTGCGCGTTCACCGCGGGCGTGCTGCGCGCCGAGGCCACCCACGAGCCCGGCTACTACGACATCGTGCACTCCCACTACTGGTTGTCGGGTCAGGTCGGCTGGCTGGCCCGCGACCGGTGGGCGGTGCCGCTGGTGCACACCGCGCACACGCTGGCGGCGGTCAAGAACGCCGCGCTGGCCGACGGTGACGCGCCCGAACCGCCGCTGCGCGCGGTCGGTGAACAGCAGGTGGTCGACGAGGCCGACCGGTTGATCGTCAATACCGAACTCGAAGCCCAACAACTGATTTCGTTGCATTCGGCCGATCCGGACCGCATCGACGTCGTGCACCCTGGCGTTGACCTGGACACGTTCACCCCGGGTGACCGGCGCGCAGCCCGCGCCGCGCTGGGCCTGGATCTCGATGCGCCGACGGTGGGTTTCGTCGGGCGCATCCAGCCGCTTAAGGCACCCGATGTGGTGCTGCGCGCGGCGGCCAAGCTGCCGGGGGTGCGGGTGCTGGTGGCCGGCGGGCCGTCGGGCACGGGGCTGGCGGCGCCCGACGGGCTGATTCGGCTGGCCGACGATCTGGGTATCGGCGACCGGGTGACGTTCCTGCCGCCGCAGTCGCGCGAGCAACTGGTCAACGTGTACCGGGCCGCCGACCTGATCGCGGTGCCGAGCCATTCGGAGTCGTTCGGTCTGGTCGCCGTCGAGGCGCAGGCATGCGGCACCCCGGTGGTGGCCGCCGCGGTCGGCGGGCTGCCCGTGGCCGTGCGCGACGGGGTCAGCGGCACCCTGGTGCATAGCCACGACATCGACGACTGGTCCGCGGCCCTCGGGGCGCTGTTGGAGCGGGACCCGGCCACGTTGAGCAGCGCGGCCGTCGCGCACGCCTCGACGTTCTCCTGGTCGCACACCGTCGACGCGCTGCTGGCCAGCTACGGCCGCGCGATCAGCGACTACCGCGCACGGCATCAACCCCGCGACGCCGCCGCGCGTCGCAACGGACGCATCTTCACCAGACGACGGGTACGGGCATGAACAGCGCAGACGTCGAGCAGATCATCGAGGACGCCTGCAAGGAGAGCCAACTGGTCTGTACCCGCCACGAGGGCGCACACGGCGGACTGCCCGGGATCATCGTCGAGCTGCCCGGTGAGCGTCGCCTGGTGACCAACACGATCCTGTCCATCGGTGAGCACTCGGTGCGCGTCGAGGCGTTCGTGTGCCGCAAACCTGACGAGAACCACGAGGGCGTCTACCGCTTTCTGCTCAAGCGCAACCGCCGGATGTACGGTGTGGCCTACACCCTCGACAACGTCGGCGACATCTATCTGGTCGGCCGCATGGCGCTGCATTCGGTGACCCACGACGAGATCGACCGGGTGCTGGGTCAGGTGCTCGAAGCCGTCGACTCCGACTTCAACACGTTGCTGGAGTTGGGTTTTCGTTCGTCGATCCAGAAGGAATGGGAGTGGCGGGTGTCGCGCGGTGAGTCGCTGAAGAACCTGCGGGCCTTCGAACACCTCATCGACGACGACTGATTTTCCCGCCCAAATGCCCCTTTGGGCGGGTTTGTGCGAGTCGATCCCACCATTTCGTCGAACTCGGCGCGGGCTAGTCTCGGTGCCATGGGTAACTCCACGCTCATCCTGCTGCGCCACGGCGAAAGCGAATGGAACGCCAAGAACCTGTTCACCGGATGGGTCGACGTCGACCTCACCGAAAAGGGACGCGCCGAAGCCGTCCGCGCCGGCGAGTTGATGAAGGAGCTCGACCGCAAACCCGACGTGCTCTACACGTCGCTGCTGCGCCGCGCGATCAGCACCGCCAACCTCGCGCTGGACACCGCCGACCGGCACTGGATCCCGGTGCACCGCGACTGGCGACTCAACGAACGCCACTACGGCGCGCTGCAGGGCCTGAACAAGGCCGAGACCAAGGACAAGTACGGCGAAGAGCAGTTCATGACGTGGCGGCGCGGCTACGACACCCCACCGCCGCCAATCGAACCGGGCAGCACCTACAGCGAAGACGGCGACCCGCGCTACGCCGACATCCCCGGCGGCCCGCCGCGCACCGAATGCCTCAAAGACGTCGTGGAACGCTTCGTGCCGTACTACACCGAGGTGATCGAACCCGATCTGCGCGCAGGTAAGACGGTGCTGATCGCCGCACACGGCAACTCGCTGCGCGCGCTGGTCAAGCACCTCGACGGCATGTCCGACGAGGAGATCGTCGGCCTCAACATCCCCACCGGCATCCCGCTGCGCTACGACCTGGACTCCGACCTCAAGCCCACCGTCATCGGCGGGCAGTACCTCGATCCTGAAGCCGCCGCGGCCGGTGCGGCCGCCGTCGCCGCCCAGGGCGCCAAATAGTCTGCCGAGCGGCCGTTTCGGGCGAACACCGGGTGAACAGCAGTCGAATACCTCAGATTTGCTGTGTGACTTATCCCGTTTACGCCGCACGCTGCTGGGATGACGTTCACCGAATGCGTACGCTTCTCGCGTGAGTGTCGTATCGGCGCTACTGCTTGGCGCGGTGGCGTTGCTCGCACTGGTGATCGGTGTCGGGCTCGGGGCGGGCTTTGCTCCCCGCCTGGTGGAGCGTCGACGCCGCAGGACCGCCCAACAAGCCGGCATCACCGTCTCGCAGATGCTCGAACACGTGATCTCGCAGTCTCCGGTGGGCATCGTCGTGGTCGACACCTTCCGTGACGTCGTCTACACCAACGACCGGGCGCGCAAGTTGGGTCTGGTAACCGACCGGCTGCTCGACGACCGAACGTGGCTGGCCGCGCAGCGCACGCTGACCACGGGGGAGGATGTCGAGGTCGACCTGTCGCCGCGTCGACGCAGCACGCCGGGACGGACGGCGCAGTCCATCCGCGGCCATGTGCGGCTGCTGACCGAGGAGGACCGCCGGTTCGCCGTGGTGTACGTCGACGACCAGTCCGAGCACGCACGGATGGAGGCCACCCGCCGAGATTTCGTGGCCAACGTCAGCCACGAACTCAAGACGCCCGTCGGCGCGATGAGCGTGCTCGCCGAGGCGCTGCTGGCATCGGCCGACGACCCCGAAACCGCACGCCATTTCGCCGAGAAGATGCTCACCGAGTCGAAGCGGCTGGGCAACATGGTCGGTGAGCTGATCGAACTGTCACGGCTGCAGGGCGCTGAACGGCTTCCGGATCTGGAAGCCGTCGACGTGGACACCGTGGTGTCGGAGGCACTTTCGCGCTACAAGGTGGTTGCCGACAACGCCGACATCGCGATCACCACCGACACCCCGACCGGCTACCGGGTGCTCGGCGATCAGCCGCTGCTGGTCACCGCGCTCGCCAACCTGGTGGCCAACGCAATCGCATACTCGCCCAACGGATCATCGGTGTCGATCAGCCGACGCCGACGTGGGGACAACATCGAGATCGCGGTCACCGACCGCGGTATCGGCATCGACCGCGACGACCAGGAGCGTGTCTTCGAACGCTTCTTCCGCGTCGACAAGGCACGCTCGCGAGCTACCGGTGGCACCGGACTCGGGCTTGCCATCGTCAAACATGTCGCCGCCAACCACAACGGATCCATCCGACTGTGGAGCCAACCAGGCACGGGATCGACGTTCACGCTGTCGATTCCGGCCTATCCCGATCACGAAGACGAGAGGACCGACGAAACGATATGACCAGCGTGTTGATCGTGGAGGACGAGGAGTCCTTGGCTGATCCCCTGGCCTTTCTGCTCCGCAAGGAGGGCTTTGAAGCCACCGTGGTGACCGACGGACCCTCGGCGCTGGCCGAATTCGAGCGGGCCGGTGCCGACATCGTGCTGCTCGACCTGATGCTGCCGGGGATGAGTGGAACCGACGTGTGCCGGCAATTACGTTTGCGCTCAAGTGTTCCCGTCATCATGGTGACGGCCCGCGACAGCGAGATCGACAAGGTCGTCGGCCTCGAGATCGGTGCCGACGACTACGTCACCAAACCGTACTCGGCGCGTGAGTTGATCGCCCGCATCCGGGCGGTGCTGCGCCGCGGTGCCGAGGTCGAGGATTCCGCTATCGGTGAAAGTGTGCTGGAGGCTGGTCCGGTGCGGATGGACGTGGAACGGCACGTGGTCACCGTCAACGGCGAAACGGTCACCTTGCCGCTCAAGGAATTTGACCTTCTGGAGTACCTGCTGCGCAACAGCGGCCGGGTGCTCACCCGCGGCCAGCTCATCGACCGGGTGTGGGGTGCGGACTATGTCGGTGACACCAAAACCCTTGACGTGCATGTGAAACGACTGAGATCCAAGATCGAGGCCGACCCCGCCAACCCGGTGCATCTGGTCACGGTGCGTGGCCTCGGTTACAAGCTCGAGGGCTAGCGATAACTCCCGTGAGCAGACGTGAAAGCCCCCGAAATGCCGCGAAAATGGGGGTGTTCGCGTCTGCTCGCGCTGATTACTCGGCAGCGCGGGTCGCAGGATGGATGGCGATGAGGCCTAATGCGCTGCGCCGCTTGCACATCGCGGCCAGCTCGGCGTAGGCCTTCTCGCCGAGCAGTTCGGTCAGCTCGGGTGCGTAGGACTCCCACACCGGTCGGGCGCCGACGTGAGCGTTCGGGTCGCCGGTGCAGTACCAGTGCAGGTCGGCGCCGCCCTCGCCCCAGCCCCGGCGGTCGTATTCGGTGATCCAGGTCTTGAGGATCTCCGAACCGTCGGGGCGCTCCACCCACTCCTGCACCCGCCGGATCGGCAGCTGCCAGCACACGTCGGGCTTCATCGTCAACGGCTCCACACCCAGCTTCAACGCCTTGCTGTGCAGCGCGCACCCGATGCCGCCCGAAAAACCCGGCCGGTTCAGAAAGATGCAGGCACCCTTGTACTTTCGAGTGCGAAGGTTGGGTTCGCCGTCGTACTCGTCTTCCTCGAGGTAACCCTTCTTGCCCAGCCCTTTGTCCCGGAACTGCCAGTCCTCGTCGGTGAGCTGTTTGACGGCGTCGTCGAGGCGGGCGCGGTCGTCGTCGTCGGACAAAAACGCGCCGTGCGAACAACACCCGTCGTCGGGCCGGCCTTCCACCGTGCCCTTGCAGGCGGGCGTGCCGAACACACAGGTCCACCGCGACAGCAGCCAGGTCATATCGGCGGCGATCAGATGCTCGGGGTTGTCGGGGTCGTGGAACTCGACCCACTCACGGGCGAAATCAAGTTCGACCTCTCCGGGGTGCGTGCCAGTCACGTATCCAACGGTAGACCGATTAAGTTGGGTGGGTGCGATTAGGCGTGCTCGACGTGGGCAGCAATACCGTTCACCTTTTGGTGGTGGATGCCCGCCGCGGCGGCCACCCGACGCCGATGAGCTCGACCAAGGCATCGTTGCGGCTCGCCGAAGCAATGGACAACTCCGGCAACCTGACCCGCAGGTGCGCCGACAAGCTGGTCCGCACCGTCGACGAGTTCGCCAGGATCGCGACCAGCTCCGGCTGCGCGGAGCTGATGGCCTTCGCCACCTCCGCGGTGCGCGACGCCACCAACTCCGAGGCGGTGCTCGCGCGGGTGTACGCCGAAACCGGGGTGGAGCTCCAGGTGCTGGGCGGTGTCGAGGAGGCGCGGCTGACGTTTCTGGCCGTGCGCCGCTGGTACGGCTGGAGCGCCGGACGCATCGTCAACATCGACATCGGCGGCGGGTCGCTGGAGCTGTGCAACGGCGTCGACGAGGAACCGGATGTCGCGCTGTCGCTGCCGCTGGGCGCGGGGCGGCTGACCCGCGAGTGGCTGCCCGACGACCCGCCGGGCCGACGCCGGGTCGCGATGCTGCGCGACTGGCTGGCCACCGAACTCGCCGACGCCGGGGCCGAAGTGCTCAAGGCCGGCGCCCCCGACCTGGCCGTGGCCACTTCCAAGACGTTTCGCTCGCTGGCTCGGCTGACCGGAGCGGCACCTTCGGGAGCAGGGCCGAGGGTGAAAAGGACCCTCACCGCGACCGGCCTTAGGCAGCTCATAGCTTTCATCTCTAGGATGACCGCTGCTGACCGCGCGGAGTTGGAAGGGGTGAGCAGCGACCGGGCGCCGCAGATCGTGGCCGGGGCGTTGGTGGCCGAGGCAAGCATGAACGCGCTTGCTGTGGAGACCGTGGACATCTGCCCGTGGGCGTTGCGAGAAGGGCTTATTCTGCGGAAACTCGACAGCGAAGCCAACGGGAGCGACAGTCCGACCACACTGGAAACGTCCGGACGACATGTTGGACGATAGTGACGAGGCCCAGAGGCGACAGACGATGACAGGACCAGACGACAGCAGCAGCAACACGCGACCGATCTCGGTTGCGGAGTTGCTCGCGCGCAACGGCACCATCGGGGCACCACCGCTGGGTGGGCGGCGCAGGCGCCGCCGCGGCGACACGGGTTCGATCACGGTCGCCGAGTTGACCGGCGAGATCCCGATCATCCGCCCCGACGGGGACGTCGACACCGACACCGTCGCGGCCGCAGCGCCGGACACCGGGGCCGATTCCGAGGCTGTGGAGACCGACGGCGCCGTCGCCCAGGCGGTCGAGACCGAAGCTGAAGACGCCGACGTCGCCGAAGTCGCGGAACCCGAAATCGAGGACGAAGCAGCCGACGTTGATGTCGCTGACGCCGAAGACACCGTCGCCGGGGACGCCGCCACCGACGACGACGTCGACGACGATTACGCCGACGCGGTCGCCGACTACGCCGCCTACGTCGAACACCGCGAACAGGACGACGACCTGGACTTCTTCGCACCGTCGCGGCGCCCCGCGTCGGGCCAGCCGACCGACGAGGTGGGCGCCGAGCAGATGAGCCCGGACCCGGTTGTCGGTTGGGCCGACACCGAGACCGACCTGGACGACGCGGACTCACCGACCGAACACGCCGAAACCGACGTCGACGAGGCCGCCGAGGACGACGACGAGCTGCCGTCGTACCTGCGCTCCACGGCCGGACCGCTGTTCGGCGGCCAGACGGTCGCCGACGACCTCGCCCGGCGCGGTACGCGCCCCGGTCCCGAAGACATCGACCTCGACGACCGCGAGGAAGAGGAGGCCGACGAGGTCGACGAGGTTGATGCGGCCCCGGCGGGCAGCCGGATGTCGTCGATCCTGCGGGCGGCCTGGGTGGTCGGGCAGTGCGTCGTCGCGGTCGCGTTCGGCGCGGGCCTGTTCATCGCGTTCGACCAGCTGTGGAAGTGGAACAACATCGTCGCGCTGATGCTGTCGGTGCTGGTGATCCTCGGCCTCGTCGTGGGTGTGCGGGTGGTGCGCAAGACCGAGGACATCGGCAGCACGCTGATCGCGGTGGCGGTCGGCGCCCTGGTCACGCTCGGCCCGCTGGCACTGTTGCAGTCGGGCTAGGCGCCGGCCGATAACCTGTGCGCCCCGCCATCAAGGTCGGTCTGTCGACGGCCTCGGTCTATCCGCTGAGAACCGAGGCCGCGTTTGAGTACGCCGCACGGCTCGGCTACGACGGTGTCGAGCTGATGGTGTGGGCCGAAACGGTCAGCCAGGACGTCAAGGCCGTCGCGAAGCTGTCGGAGCGCTACGGGGTGCCGGTGTTGTCGGTGCACGCGCCGTGTCTGCTGATCTCGCAGCGGGTGTGGGGCGCCAACCCGATCCCCAAACTGGAGCGCAGCGTGCGCGCCGCCGAGGACCTGGGCGCCCAGACCGTCGTCGTGCACCCGCCGTTTCGCTGGCAGCGCCGCTACGCCGAAGGGTTCAGCGAACAGGTCGCCGAACTCGAGGCGTCCAGCGACGTGCTGGTCGCGGTCGAGAACATGTTCCCGTTCCGCGCCGACCGGTTCTTCGGCGCCGGCCAGACGTCGATCGAGCGGATGCGCAAACGCGGCGGAAGGCCCGGACCCGGCATCTCGGCGTTCGCGCCGTCCTACGACCCGCTGGACGGCAACCACGCCCACTACACGCTGGACCTGTCCCACACGGCCACGGCGGGCACCGACGCGGTCGACATGGCCCGCCGGATGGGGGACGGGTTGGTGCACCTGCACCTGTGTGACGGCAGCGGCGCCTCCACCGACGAGCATCTGGTGCCCGGCCACGGCACCCAGCCCGCCGTCGAGATCTGCGAGATGCTGGCGGCCAGCGACTTTGCCGGGCATGTGATCCTTGAGGTGACCACGTCGGGCGCGCGCACCGCCGCCGAGCGTGAAGCGCTGCTGACGGAGTCGCTGCAGTTCGCTCGCGCGCACCTGCTGCGCTGACATTCCCGCTGACGGAGGAAAACCGCACATGGCTGGCTCCACCCTGTTCACCGATGCGATGGCGCTCACCGCGGCCGGTGACGGTGTCTACGACGGTGAGCTCAACGAGCACTGGACGATCGGACCCAAGGTGCACGGCGGCGCGATGCTGGCGTTGTGCGCCAACGCCGCGCGCACCGAGTTCGGGCCGGGCGCCGAGCCGATCGCAGTCTCGGGCAACTTCCTGTGGGCGCCGGACCCCGGGCCGCTGCGGTTGGTCACCACCGTCCGCAAACGCGGCCGCCGGGTCAGCCTGATCGACGTCGAACTCAACCAGGGCGACCGAACCGCCGTGCATGCGGCGGTGACGCTGGGTGTCCCCGAACACCACGTCCCGCCCCTGTTATCGGTCAACCCGGTGATCCCGTTGATGCAGCCCGAGCCGCCGCCAGGCCTGGAGCCGATCGGCCCCGGCCATCCGATGGCCGACATCGTGCACCTGGCCCGCGGCTGCGACATCCGGCCGTCGCTGACCAGCTTTGAGCCCCGCACCGACGGCGGACCGCCGATCATCGAGTACTGGGTGCGGCCCAAGGGCACCGCGCCCGACGTGCTGTTCGCGCTGCTGTGCGGTGACGTGTCGGCTCCGGTCACGTTCGGCGTCAACCGGTTCGGGTGGGCGCCGACGGTGCAGTTGACGGCCTACCTGCGCACCCTTCCTGCCGACGGCTGGTTGCGGGTGATGTGCACGACGGTGCAGATCGGTCAGGACTGGTTCGACGAAGACCACATCGTCGTCGACAGCGAGGGCCACATCGTGGTGCAGACCCGCCAACTCGCGCTGGTGCCCGCCGAATAGCGCGACCCGCATCTGCCATGCTTTGCGGCATGGCGAGAATCGCGATCGTCGGCGGCGGAGGCATGGGTGAGGCGTTGCTGTCCGGGCTGCTGCGCGCCGGACGGCAGGTCAAGGATCTGGTGGTGGCCGAAAAGGACCCCGACCGCGCGAAGTACCTGGCCGACAAACACTCCGTGTTGGTGACGTCGGTCGCCGACGCCGTGGACACCGCCGAGTACGTGATCGTCGCGGTGAAGCCGTTCGACGTCGAAGGTCTGGTCGCCGAGATCGGGGAGGCCGCGGCGCAGGCCGACAGCGACACGGCCGAACAGGTTTTCGTCACGGTGGCGGCCGGGGTGACCACGGCGTTCTTCGAAAACAAGCTGCCCGCCGGTGCACCGGTGATCCGGGTGATGCCCAACGCGCCGGTGGTCGTCGGCGGCGGGGTGAGCGCGCTGGCGCCCGGCCGGTTCGCAACCGCAGCCCACCTCAAGGAGGTGTCGTCGATCTTCGACGCGGTCGGCGGTGTGCTGACCGTGCCCGAGTCGCAACTGGACGCCGTCACCGCGTTGTCGGGCTCGGGCCCGGCGTATTTCTTCCTGATGGTCGAGGCGATGGTGGACGCGGGCGTCGACGCGGGGTTGTCGCGTGCGGTGGCCACCGAGCTGGTCGTGCAGACCATGGCCGGGTCGGCGGCGATGTTGCTGGATCGGCTCGACCAGACCCAGGCGGTAGGCGGTCCGGAGACCGACACCTCGGCCGCACAGCTGCGCGCGACCGTTACCTCGCCCGGTGGTACCACCGCTGCTGGTCTGCGGGAACTCGAAAAGGGAGGTTTGCGGGCTGCCGTGGCCAACGCCGTCGAAGCCGCAAAAACCCGCTCTGAGCAGCTAGGAATTACATCTCAGTAATTCAATTAATTCTGGTCGATTAACCCACACCCGTCGCAGTAACCCCACAAGCCACGCTATTCTCCTGGTTGTAAGCACAGGTCGGTGTGCCAGCGGTGGGGAAGCCGCTGGAACGGCCTGTGCACGACTGGATTGGGTTGCGATGACGTCTATGAACGGGCCATCGGCGCGGGATTCGGCTAGTGGCAAGTCGGCACGCGAAACCGGCTCCGCCGACAGCCAACCGCCACGAGCTCAATTTCTCACCGTCGCCGAAGTGGCCAGCCTGATGAGGGTCAGCAAGATGACGGTGTACCGGCTGGTGCACAACGGAGAGCTGCCTGCCGTGCGGGTCGGCCGCTCGTTCCGGGTGCACGCCAAGGCTGTCCACGACATGCTGGAGAGTTCGTACTTCGACGCCGGATAGCTTGCAGGACGGGCCCGCGCCGCGCACGCGGCGACGGGCGCTGCCCGACCGGGCGTGAGCCGGTCTGCTGACGGAGCCGTTTTCCGTTCTCCGAGGTAACCCCGGTAAGGTAACGGGGTCAAGGTAAAACACCTCGAGGTAGCGGAGTTCATGGGTTCAGTCATCAAGAAGCGGCGCAAGCGGATGTCGAAGAAGAAGCACCGTAAGCTGCTTCGTCGCACCCGGGTGCAGCGCAGAAAGCTCGGCAAGTAACTTTCGCGCGGCCTCGCTAGGCTGACCCGATATGGATTTCGAGGGTCGCTCCGCTGGGCACGTCGACGGGTCTGATGCACGCGACAGTGTGCACTATCCGAAGGTCGTACTGGTTACTGGGGCATGCCGGTTCCTCGGCGGGTACCTCACCGCCCGGCTGGCGCAGAACCCGCTGATCAACCACGTCATCGCCGTCGACGCGGTCGCGCCGAGCAAGGACCTGCTGCGCCGGATGGGCCGCGCGGAGTTCGTGCGCGCCGACATCCGTAACCCCTTCATCGCCAAGGTGATTCGCAACGGCGACGTCGACACCGTGGTGCACGCCGCCGCGGCGTCCTACGCCCCGCGCTCGGGACGGGCCACGCTCAAGGAACTCAACGTGATGGGCGCGATTCAGCTGTTCGCCGCCTGCCAGAAGGCACCGTCGCTGCGCCGCGTGATCCTCAAGTCGACATCGGAGGTCTACGGCGCCAGCGCGCACGACCCGGTGATGTTCACCGAGGACACCAGTGCCCGCCGACCACCGCGCGACGGGTTCGCCCGAGACAGCATCGACATCGAGGGCTACGCGCGGGGTCTGGGCCGGCGCAGAACCGACATCACGGTCACGATCCTGCGACTGGCCAACATGATCGGCCCCGCGATGGACACCGCGTTGTCGCGCTACCTCGCCGGGCCCGTGGTGCCGACGGTGGCCGGGCACGACGCACGGCTGCAGCTGCTGCACGAGCAGGACGCGCTCGGCGCGCTGGAGCGGGCCACGATGGCCGGTAAGCCGGGCACGTTCAACATCGGCGCCCCCGGGATCGTCATGATGAGCCAGGCGATCCGGCGAGCCGGCCGGATACCGCTGCCGTTGCCCCGGCCGGCGCTGGCCGCTGTGGATTCGGTGTGGCGCGCAACTCGCTACACTGAGCTAGATCGCGAGCAATTGAACTATTTGAGCTACGGCAGGGTCATGGACACCTCGCGGATGCGAAATGACCTCGGCTTCAGCCCAAAATGGACGACCGCCGAGGCCTTTGACGATTACGTCCGGGGTCGAGGCTTGACCCCGATCGTCGACCCCGGCTGGGTACGCTCAATGGAGAGTAAAGCCGTGGCAGCGGCGCAACGGTGGGGAAGGTAGTCGCAAAACTTTACATCCGGTGGGAAGAGGGTACCAGCGTGGCGGGCGAGCCGAAGGCGAAAGTCATTCCGCTGCATAAGAATCCGAGTCGTGCAGCGGCGCAGCGGCGATCTGCTGCGCGGGCTGAAAGCGCTCGCCGTCGACATCCCTCGGTGCTCTCCGATCCGCCCGGCAACGCGTCGGCCGAGCAGATCGCGGCCGTCATCCACGAGATCGACGAGCATCGCGGGGAGGCGTCCGGCAGCGAGCAGGTCCCCAACGAACTCGCCAAGCGCATCGCCGACGTCGCTGAATTCCTCCGCAAGCGGATGACCGGTGACTACAACGTCGACGAGTTCGGCTTCGACTCCCATCTCAACGACGCGCTGTTTCTGCCGCTGATGCGGGTGTTCTTCAAGTCCTGGTTCCGGGTCGAGGTCAGCGGGATCGAAAACCTGCCGATCTCCGGGCCGGCGCTGGTGGTCGCCAACCACGCGGGCGTGCTGCCGTTCGACGGGCTGATGGCGTCGGTGGCAGTGCACGATCACCACCCGACCAACCGCGATCTGCGCCTACTGGCCGCCGACATGGTGTTCGACCTGCCGGTGCTCGGCCACGCCGCGCGCAAGGCCGGCCACACCATGGCCTGCACCGCCGACGCCCACCGGTTGCTGGCCGCCGGCGAGCTCACCGCCGTGTTCCCGGAGGGCTACAAAGGCCTGGGCAAGCACTTCAAGGACCGCTACAAGCTGCAGCGGTTCGGCCGCGGCGGGTTCGTCTCGTCGGCACTTCGTGCCAAGGCGCCCATCGTGCCGTGCTCGATCGTCGGCTCCGAGGAGATCTATCCGATGATCGCCGACGTCAAGCTGCTGGCCCGCCTGCTCGGGCTGCCGTACTTCCCGATCACCCCGTTCTTCCCGCTGGCCGGGCCGGCCGGGATGGTGCCGCTGCCGTCGAAGTGGCACATCCAGTTCGGCGAGCCGATCGAGACCGCCGACTACGACGAGTCGGCCGCCGACGATCCGATGGTCACCTTCGAGCTGACCGACCACGTGCGCGAAACCATCCAGCAGACGCTGTATCAGCTGCTGGCCAACCGCCGCAACACGTTCTTCGGTTAGGCCGAGTGGCCAGTTAACGCCCACTTTGCGCGGCTTCGCGTGCCATAACTGGCCGCTCGCGGGTTAGCTTTTTTGGTTGGCGATCATATTCTTGATGGCCTCGTCGCGGGCCGCGGCGATCTTCGCACTGACCTCGTCGGCCTCGGTGTCCGACGCGGCCTCACCCATCACGGTGATGACGCTGGTGATCACCGGCTTGCCCTCGGCGTCGGTCACCTCGCCGCGGACCTCGGTCACCACCGCGCCGTGCGACTCGGTCACCGAATCGAGGTAGGAGTCGAAGTACAGCTTGTCGCCGGCGACGATGGGCCGGTGAAAGGTCAGCTTCTGGTCGCGGTGCAGCATCCGCTCCATGTTGATCGGGATGTCGAACTGGTTGAAGATCTCCAGCTGCACCCGCCGGCCAGCGACCGCCAGGAAGGTCAGGGAGGCGATCAACGCGTCGTAGCCGCACTCCTTGGCGGCGTCCTCCGAATAGTGCGCCGGATGTTCGTCTTTGACCGCCCTGGCGAACTCACGGATCTTCTCCCGGTCCACCTCGAAGTGATCGGGGTAGCGGTAGTGAGTCCCGATGATGTTTTCGGCGATGGCCATGACGCGCGAGCCTATCAGCGCTCTTGGCGCCGGGACGCGATGGCGGCCAGCGCACCGCCGGCCGCGCCGAGCGCAAGCGCCGACGGCACACCGATGCGCGCGGCCTTGCGGGCGGTGCGGAAATCGCGGATCTCCCAACCCCGTTCGCGGGCGAGCTCACGAAGGTCGGCGTCGGGGTTGATGGCCACGGCCGTGCCGACCAGCGACAGCATCGGCACGTCGTTGAAGCTGTCCGAGTAGGCCGTACAGCGCCTCAGGTTGAGCCCCTCACGGATGGCCAGCGACCGCACCGCGTGCGCCTTGCCGGTGCCGTGCAGAATGTCGCCGACCAGCCGACCGGTGAATACCCCGTCGACCGATTCAGCGACGGTGCCCAGCGCACCGGTCAGCCCCAGCCGTCGCGCGATCGTCGCGGCGAGCTCATACGGCGTCGCGGTGACCAGCCACACCTGCTGGCCGGCGTCGAGGTGCATCTGCGCCAGCGCGCGGGTGCCGGGCCAGATCTTGTCGGCGATGATCTCGTCGTAGATCTCCTCGCCGAGCGCCTCCAGTTCCGCGGTGGGCCGGCCCTCGATGAACGCCAGCGCTTTGCGCTTACCCGCCGCGACGTCATCGCTGTTCTCCCGGCCGATGAGCTGAAACTTGGCCTGCGCGTAGATGAACTTCGCGATATCGCCGTAGGTGAAGTACTTGCGTGCGGCCAGTCCGCGAGCGAAGTGCACCATCGACGACCCGTGCACCAACGTGTTGTCCACGTCGAAGAACGCCGCAGCGGTCAGGTCGGGCGGCGGTGGCGGCGGAGCGCCGTACTCCTCGCCGGCCAGCTCCGTTACGGCCGCTTTGGCGCTGGCTTCACCGGCAGCCTGCTGCGCTTCGGGCGTCGACGGCCCCGCCAGCTGTTCCGTATCAATGCGACCGGATTCGGACACGGTTTCAACCCTAAGTCACCTGGCGGCGATACTTGCGATATGGACCGGCGGGTGGAGCTGCTGACGCGGGACGGCTGTGTGATCTGCGAGGGGGTGGCCACCCAGCTGCGCAGCCTGGCCGACGAGCTGGGCTTCACGCTGACGGTCACCGACGTCGACGCCGTCGCGGCGGCCGGGGATGCCGCGTTGCGCGCGGAGTTCGGCGACCGGCTGCCCGTGGTGCTGCTCGACGGCAGCGAGCACAGCTACTGGGAGGTCGACGAAACCCGGCTGCGCGCCGACCTGGCGATGTGAGCCACGCAATCCCGGCGGGACCTGCCGGAATATCGATTTCAGTGCAGAAATCGCGAAATTTGGTTACCTAAGTGTTCACCGACTACCTTGGATGACATGGTGATGCGGCCGTGAGCGTATTGCTTTTCGGTGTTTCGCACCGCAGTGCGCCGGTGTCGGTCCTCGAGCAACTGAGCACCGACGAGGGCGACCAGGCAAAGATCGTCGACCAGGTGCTGCAGTCCGAGTTGGTGACCGAAGCCATGGTGCTGTCCACCTGCAACCGGGTCGAGGTCTACGCCGTCGTTGACGCGTTCCACGGCGGCCTCTCGGCCATCGGACAGGTGCTCTCCGACCATTCCGGCATGTCGCTGGGTGACCTGACCAAATACGCCTACGTGCGCTACGCCGAAGCCGCCGTCGAGCATCTGTTCGCGGTGGCCAGCGGCCTGGATTCGGCGGTGATCGGCGAACAGCAGGTACTCGGGCAGGTCCGCCGCGCGTACGCCGCCGCGGAGGCCAACCACAGCGTCGGCCGCACCCTCCACGAGCTGTCCCAACGCGCGCTTTCGGTCGGTAAGCGGGTGCACTCGGAGACGGGCATCGACGCCGCGGGCACGTCGGTGGTGTCGGTGGCGCTGGGCATCGCCGAAAGCAAGCTCGGCTCGCTGGCCGGACGCACCGCGGTCGTGGTCGGCGCCGGCTCGATGGGTTCGCTCACGGCTAAACACCTGATCCGCGCCGGCATAGAGAGCGTGCACGTGGTGAACCGGTCGCTGGAGCGGGCCCGTCTACTCGCCCAGCATGTCCGCGACCAGGGCGTCGTCGCCGAGGCCTATCCGCTCGACCACATGGCGGGCGTGCTCGGCAACGCCCACGTCGTGATCTCTTGCACCGGCGCGGTGCGGCCGGTGGTCTCGCTGGCCGACGCGCACCGCGGGCTGGCCGGCCGCAGGCAGCCCGACCAGCTGGTGATCTGCGACCTCGGTATGCCGCGCGACGTCGACCCGTCGATCTCGGGTCTGCCTGACGTCTACGTCGTCGACATGGAGCGCATCCAGCGCGAGCCCTCGGCGCGCGCCGCGGCCTCCGACGCCGAAGCCGCCCGCACGATCGTCGCCGCCGAGGTTGCCAACTACCTGGCCGGGCAGCGCATGTCGGAGGTCACCCCGACCGTCACCGCGCTGCGGCAGCGGGCCGCCGACGTCGTCGAAGCCGAGTTGCTGCGCCTGGACAACCGGCTGCCCGAACTGAACGCCGCGCACCGCGCCGAGGTCGCCAAGACCGTGCGGCGGGTGGTCGACAAGCTGTTGCACGCGCCGACCGTGCGGGTCAAACAACTAGCCAGTGCACCGGGCGGCGACAGCTACGCCGAGGCGCTGCGCGAGCTCTTCGAGCTCGACCAGCAGGCCGTCGACGCTGTCGCCGCTGGTGAATTGCCCTTGCGGGCAACCGACTTCGACAAAACCGAGTAACGCTTGACGAATCGTCGCCCCAAACTTCGGATCGGCACCCGCGGCAGCCTGTTGGCCACCACCCAGGCGGGTACCGTGCTGGACGCCCTGACCGCGCGCGGGCACGATGCCGAGCTGGTCATCATCTCCACCGAAGGTGACCGCAACATGGGCCCGATCGCCGACATCGGGGTGGGGGTGTTCACCGCGGCGCTGCGCGAGGCCATCCACGACGGCCGGGTCGATCTGGCCGTGCACTCCTGTAAAGATTTGCCCACGGCCGTCGACCCGCGGTTCACGATCGCTGCAACACCCCCGCGCGAGGACCCTCGCGACGCGTTGTGCGCCCGCGACGGGTTGGTGCTGGGGGAGTTGCCGGCCGGCTCGACCATCGGCACATCGAGCCCGCGGCGGATCGCGCAGCTTAGGGCATTGGGTCTCGGTTTGGAAATCCGCCCCCTAAGAGGCAACCTAGATACCAGGTTGAACAGGGTTAGCAACGGTGATCTCGACGGCATCGTGGTCGCACGGGCGGGACTGGCCCGCATCGGGCGACTGGCCGATGTCACCGAGGCTCTCGAGCCGGTGCAGATGTTGCCAGCGCCGGCTCAGGGTGCGCTCGCGGTGGAGTGCCGCGCAGACGACACCGAGCTTGCCGCGCAGCTGGCGGAGTTGAACGACGCCGACACCCGCGCAGCAATCACCGCTGAACGAGCCCTGCTCGCCGAACTGGAGGCGGGTTGTTCCGCACCGGTGGGCGCGATCGCCGAGGTGGTCGAGTCCATCGATGAGGACGGCCGGGTCTTCGAAGAGCTGTCGCTGCGCGGCTGCGTGGCGGCGCTGGACGGATCCGACGTGATCCGCGCGTCCGGGATCGGAACTCCCGATCGGGCACGAGAGGTGGGGCTCTCGGTGGCCAGGGAGCTGTTCGAGCTCGGGGCGCGCGAAATCATGGCGGATCGCACTGAGCTGTAGAGCGGAGTGACGAGAGATGACAGGCCAGAGTAGCGGGCGAGGTCGCAAGCCGACGCCGGGCCACATCACATTCGTCGGCTCAGGCCCGGGAGATCCCGGCCTGCTGACGTTGCGGGCCCGCGCGGTGTTGGTCAACGCCGCCCTGGTGTTCGCTGACCCCGACGTGCCGGAGGCCGTTCGTGCCCTGGTGGGGGCGGAGTTGCCGCCGCCGGCGGGTCCCGAGCCTGCTGAGGCGGCTGCGGATGGCGATGGGGAAACCTCGGCGATTCCCGGTGGCCCGGACGTCCGGTCGGCGGTCGGCGAACCGGCCGAGGTCGCCAAGGCGCTGGCCACCGAGGCCCGCACAGGTGTCGACGTGGTGCGGCTGGTGGCAGGTGACCCGCTGTCGACCGATGCGGTGATCACGGAGGTGTCGGCGTTGGCCAAGACGCAGTTGAGCTTCGAGGTCGTGCCGGGGCTGCCCGACACCACCGCGGTGCCGACGTATGCGGGTCTTCCGCTGGGTTCGGCGCACACCGTCGCCGACGTCCGCGACCCCAACGTCGACTGGGCGGCCTTGGCGGCCGCGCCCGGCCCGCTGATCCTGCACGCCACCGCGTCGCATCTGCCCGACGCGGCGCGCACGCTGATCGAGTACGGGCTGGCCGAAGCCACCCCGGCCGTGGTGACCGCCAACGGCACCACGTGCCAACAGCGTTCGGCGGAAACCACATTGGTCGGCCTGCTCGACAAGACGGCGCTGGACAAGCCCTCCGGCATGGAGCCGGCCCCGCCGAACGGCGAGTGGGCCCAGGGCGTTCCGCTGGTGGTGACGATTGGTAAGACCGTGAACCACCGCTCCAAACTGAACTGGTGGGAGAGCCGCGCCCTGTACGGCTGGACGGTGCTGGTGCCCCGCACCAAGGACCAGGCCGGCGAGATGAGCGAAAAGCTGGTCGGCCACGGCGCAACGCCGGTCGAGGTGCCGACCATTGCGGTCGAACCGCCGCGCAGCCCGGCGCAGATGGAACGCGCGGTCAAGGGGCTGGTCGACGGCCGGTTCCAGTGGGTGGTGTTCACTTCGACCAACGCGGTGCGCGCGGTGTGGGAGAAGTTCAACGAGTTCGGCCTTGACGCGCGGGCGTTCTCCGGTGTGAAGATCGCCTGCGTCGGTCAGGCCACCGCGGACCGGGTGCGTGCCTTCGGCATCGAACCCGAGCTGGTGCCGTCCGGTGAGCAGTCCTCGTTGGGTCTGCTCGACGACTTCCCGCCGTACGACGACGTTTTCGACCCGGTGAACCGAGTGTTGTTGCCGCGCGCCGACATCGCCACCGAGACGCTGGCCGAGGGGCTGCGTGAGCGCGGCTGGGAGATCGAGGACGTCACCGCGTACCGCACGGTGCGCGCCGCACCGCCGCCGGCGCACACCCGCGAGATGATCAAGACCGGCGGGTTCGACGCGGTGTGCTTCACCTCGAGCTCGACGGTGCGCAACCTGGTCGGCATCGCGGGTAAACCGCATGCCCGCACCATCGTCGCCTGCATCGGGCCCAAAACAGCCGAAACCGCAGCGGAATTCGGTCTGCGCGTGGACGTGCAGCCCGAGGTCGCCGCGGTGGGCCCGCTGGTCGACGCGCTGGCCGAGCACGCCGCACGGCTGCGCGCCGAGGGTGCGCTGCCGCCGCCGCGCAAGAAGAGCCGTCGGCGGTAGCGACGGGAGGAGCCGGAGTGTTCCCGCGTCACCGTCCCCGTCGGCTGCGGTCCAGCCCGGCCATGCGCCGTCTGGTGGCCCAGACGTCGCTGGAGCCGAGGCATCTGGTGTTGCCGATGTTCGTCGCCGACGGCATCGACGAGCCCCGGCCCATCTCCTCGATGCCGGGGGTCTACCAGCACACGCGCGACTCCCTGCGACGTGCGGCCGCCGCGGCGGCCGCGGCCGGGGTGGGCGGGCTGATGCTGTTCGGGGTGCCGCGCGAGGACGACAAGGACGCCAGCGGATCGATCGGACTGGCGCACGACGGGATCCTCAACGCCGCATTGCGTGATCTGACCAAGGATCTCGGCGACGAGACCGTGCTGATGGCCGACACCTGCCTCGACGAGTTCACCGACCACGGCCACTGCGGGGTGCTGGACGCAGCGGGCCGGGTCGATAATGACGCGACCAACGCGCGCTACGTGGAACTGGCTGTGGCGCAAGCGGATGCGGGCGCACACGTGGTCGGGCCCAGCGGCATGATGGACGGCCAGGTGGCGGCGATCCGCGACGGGCTGGATGCGGCCGGGCATACCGATACCGTGATCCTGGCCTACGCCGCCAAATTCGCCTCCGGCTTCTACGGTCCGTTCCGCGAGGCGGTGGCGTCGAGCCTGAGCGGTGACCGTCGCACGTATCAGCAGGAGCCGGGCAACGCCCGCGAGGCGTGCCACGAAGTCGAATTGGACATCGACGAGGGTGCCGACATCGTGATGATCAAGCCGGCGATGGGCTATCTGGACATCGTGCGAGCGGCCGCCGACATGTCACCGGTACCCGTTGCGGCCTATCAGGTTTCGGGTGAGTACGCGATGATCAGCGCCGCGGCCGCCAATGGCTGGATCGACCTGCAGACGGTTGCCATCGAGACGCTGACCGGTATCCGGCGCGCGGGCGCGGACATCGTGCTGACGTACTGGGCGGCCGAGGCCGCCGGTTGGCTGGCGTGACGTCGGGCTTCGAAGGCCGGCCGTCGCAGCCCGAGCCGCAGTCATCCGACGGTCGACCGCCCGACGTCGATACCGGGTTCTGGCTGTGGGTGATCGCGTTGCCGCTGACGGTGATCGGGTATCTCGTCGACGTGTTCGGGTCGGCCGATGCGCGGGTGCCCGTTCTGGTCGGGGTCGTTTCGGTGATGTTCGTCGTGATCCTGTCGGCGGTGGTGCTGACGTTTCAGATCCTCATGCGCCACGGCTACCGGTGGGCGCGCACGCTGTTGACCGGCGGAGGGGTGGCCTCGGTGGTCTACATGGCGGGCAGCCTGTTCACCACCGAACGCGACACCGCCGCGGCGCTGACCTACGCGGTGTGCGCCATCGTGGGGTCGGTGCTCATTCTCGGCGGAGCGGTGCTGTTGCACCGCAAGGACGCCCACGCGTACATGACCCGTTAGGCTGGCCCGACAATGACCGCTGATCAGCCGCGACCGGGCTTCGTCACCGCTGCGTTCTGGTGCTGGGCGGCCGCCGCGGTCTTGCTGATGCTAGGTGGCATGCTGACCGCATCGGTGAACCTGCCGACGGTATTTCGCGTAGCAGGCGTACTCACCGTCGTCGTCGGCGCCGCGATGGCGTTTCTGGCCGGCCGAAGCCGGAAGGGCGACATTCGGTTCCGCCGCGCCGCGGCGGCGCTGGCGGTGGTGAGCTCGGCGTGGATCGGCTTGTCCGCGGCGCTGGGCGTCGTGCACCTACTTACGTTGTTGGCGATCCTTCCGCTGATCGCCGGCGCCGTGTTGATGACGCGGCGAGGTGAACCCGTGCAGGAGGAAGCGCAGTGACCGAGGGCAACGCAACGCCGCCGCAGGTGTTGTTCTACGAGCAGGGTGCGAGCTGGTGGTGGGTGCTGGCCGGACCCGTCGCCGCGATCGCGATGGGCTTGATCCAGGCGTCGGCCGGCTACGGCGTCCAGTGGCTGGTGCCCGGCATCTTCCTGGTGCTGGTCTCGGGGTTTTTGGCCATCCAGGTCAAGGCGGCGCGCATCCACACCTCGGTCGAGTTGACCCCGGAGACGTTGCGGCAGGGCACCGAACTGCTCAGCGTCGACGACATCGTGCGGGTCTATCCGGAGGCCACCGGATCCGAAGCGCCGAAATGGCAGTCGGCACGGGCGCTCGGAGAGTTGACCGGCGTACCGCGCGGCCGCACCGGGATCGGCCTGAAGTTGACCAACGACCGTGCTGCCCAGGCGTGGGCGCGTAAACACCACCAGCTGCGCACGACGCTGACCCAGCTGATCGAGGAACGCATCCCGCCGGACCGCACGCCGTGAGGGCGCCGGTGCGGGTCGCGGTCGAACTGACGCTGGCCGTCGCCGCGGCCGTCGGGTGCGTGCTGAGCTGGGTGTCGGCCAGCTCGACGGTCATGGTGGCCCCGGTGCTGGAGGGCGAGCCCGCGACGTCGTCGGTGGTCTACAGCGCGCCACTGCTGGGGTTGTCGCTGCTGCTGGCGACGGTGGCCGGCGTGCTGGCCGTGCTGGGTATTGCCCGACTGCGCCGGCGGTAGCACGTTGCGCCGAGAGCGACGATATGACCGATCCACTCGCACTTTGTCGCCCGTTTGTCCGTTTCGGCGAAAAGGCGCAGAAGTGAGAGGCCCCTCACAACCGCTTGGTACAAAGTGCGGAATTTGTAACACTGTGTCACATGACCGAGCTGATGGAGAAGTCCGAGCACCTCGAGGACGCGCTGCCGCTGGGCCCGCAGTCGCTGGTCTGGCGCTATTTCGGCGATAACCGGATGTTCCTGATCGGCCCGCGACCCGCGGTGCTGCAGAATATGCTCGCCGAACTCGGCCAGGGTGTGCTCGACCATTCGGTGTTCTTCGACGACACCGCCGCCCGGGTCAAGCGGTCGCTGCCGCCGATCTTCAACACCGTGTACGGCTCCGACGACGACCACCCCGGCACCCAGGTCCGCGACTTCCACACCGACATCAAGGGGGAGATGCCTAGCGAGTATGGGGTGGCCGCGCGCTACCACGCGCTGGATCCGGATACCTACTTCTGGGCGCACGCGACGTTCGTCGAGCAGGTGCTCTACTTCGCCGACACCTTCGTCAAGCGGCTCACCCGCGAAGAAAAGGAACAGATCTATCTCGAGTCCAAGACGTGGTACCGCCGCTACGGCGTCAGCGACCGGCCGATGCCCGCCGACTACGACGCGTTCGAACGCTACTGGAACCGGATGATCGACGAGATCGTCGTCGCGCACCCCACTGCGAAATACGGCGTCGGCTATGTCACCAAAGGCTTTCCGCGCCCCAAGGGCGTACACCCGCTCGTGTGGCGCCTCGTCGCACCGGTCTTCAACCCGATGGCGGCCTTTTTGACCACCGGCGGCATGCCGCCGCGCACCAGGGCGATGCTGGGCCTGCCGTGGAGCGACCGCCAAGAGCGCCGATACCAGCGCTTCGCCGCGTTCTGGCGCACTCGCCCGGTGAACTGGCTGTGGGACCGGTTGCCGATGCGGCTGCGCTACAACGGATATGCGTGCAAGGGCTATGCCAGAGGCTGATGCCACCACACGGGCGATACTCGACGCCGCGGTCGTCGAGTTCGAACGGCACGGGTTTCGGCGGGTGGCCCTCGACGACGTCGCCCGCCGCGCCCGCGTCAGCCGCACCACAATCTACCGACGCTTCACCAACAAGGACGAGCTGATCGCCGCCGTCATCGAACGCGGCAACGCGACGCTGTTCGCCGACATCGCGCACGAACTCAAACAGACTGCGCCGCAGTCCAATTACTACGTCGAAGCGTTCACGCTCGCTATCCTGAAGTTCCGCAGCCACCGGGTGCTGCACCGGATGGTCACCGACGAACCGGCCTTGGTGTTGCAGTTGGCCAGCCAGCACTGGCCGGCGGCCATCGAGCGGATGGCCGAAGCGCTGCGGATCATCTTCCCGCCGGGCTTCGCCGAACGGATCGGCGCGGATGCCGTCAACGAGCTGGCTGACACCATCCTGCGCTACGCCGCGATGGTGCTGCTGCTGCCCAGCGTCACACCGCTGGACACCGCCGACGACATCCGCGCATTCGCCACCCGCCACTTCCTGCCCAGCCTGCCCGCCGCGCTGCGCACCGTGCCCGCCTAGCCTGAGATGGCATGGGCCATATCGCGATCTGCGTGTCGGTGGGCACCGGCCACGTCAACCCCACACTGGGCGTCGCAGCAGAGCTGATCGCCCGCGGACACCGGGTCACCTACGCGGCGACGTCAACGCACCGCGCCCGGGCGACCGACGTCGGCGCGCAGCTCGTGCCGTACCGCACCACGATGGCCGGATCGCAGCCCCCTCCGCAGTTCACCGCCCAGGACTTCCACCGCGCCACCCACGCCGCGCTCGACGAAGTGGAGTACGTGTTGCCCCAGGTACTTTCGGGATTCAGCGGTGACCAGCCGGACCTTGTCCTGCACGACGCCACCGTGGCGTGGTGGGGACGGTTGGCCGCCGCGGACTGGGGTGCACCGGTGGTGGCGGGCTGGCCTAACTTCGTCGGCAACCGGCATTGGTCGCTGAACCGCTACGTCAAGATCAACCCGGTCCATCCGCGGCTGCTCGCGGTGCTGTGGCGGGCGCACCGCATCGCGCGGCGTCATGGCCTGACCGCGGGCAACCTGTTGCAGGCCGCCGGCGCGGACGCCCAGTTGGTGTTTGTGCCGAGGGCCTTCCAGTACGCGGGCGAGACGTTCGGGGCGCCTTACGTTTTCGTCGGACCGTGCCTGACCGAGCGCCCCTCCGACGGCCGCTGGGATCCGCCGTTGGACCACGACGTCGTGCTGGTTTCGCTGGGCACCGCCTACCACGACCGGGCCGACTTCTTCCGGGCCTGTGTCGCCGCGTTCGCCGATGCGCCGTGGCACGTCGTGCTGGCGGTTGGGGACAAGGTCGACCCGGCGGAGCTGGGCACGACGCCGACGCACCTCGAGGTGCACCGCAGCGTGCCGCAACTGCAGGTGCTGCGCCATGCGGCGGCGTTCGTCAGCCACGCCGGCATGGGTAGCACGATGGAGGCGCTGAGCTTCGGGGTGCCGATCGTCGCGGTGCCGCAGATGACCGAACAACAGGCCAACGCCGACCGCATCGCCCAGCTGTGCCTTGGTGTCCGGATCCCGCCGGACGACGCCACCGCCGAGCGGCTGCGCACGGCGGTCGCGGACGTCACCGGCGACGCGCGGCTGGCGCAGAACCTGCGCCGCATGCAGGACGAAATCGGCTCCGCAGGCGGCGCACCGACGGCGGCCGACGTGATCGAGCGCGTGCTAGCCGAGAGCAGCTGAACCGGTTTTGTATCCACGCCGTCGGGGCAGACGTTAAGCCATGAGCAACGACGAACGGCAAAGCTCCGAACCCCGCACCGATGACCACCATCAAGTTCTCGACAAACCCGAGGACCCACCGCCCACCGAGAAGCCCGAGGTGACCGAGGAACACCGCGAGACGGCCAAGGAAATGGCCAAGGATTACCACGACGAACGCCCGACGATCACGATGCCTGGCACCGGTGGCGCGGTGGCCGGCACTGCGGTCAACGACTGGGTCGACGACGACGGTAACCCGAAGTACAGCAAGGACGACGCGCCGTCCACGTAGAGTGCCGGCGTGACCTCCCTCGAGCAAATCGCGCCGGCCTTCATCGAGATGGCCCATTCGATCGTCTGGGCGTCGGTGGCCACCGTCGACGCTGACGGCCGACCGCGCACCCGCATCCTGCACCCGATCTGGGAGTGGGACGGCACCGACCTGTTTGGCTGGATCGCGACCGTGCCCAGCCCGGTGAAGAAGGCGCACTTGGCCGCCCATCCCGAGGTGTCGGTCAGCTACTGGTCGCCCAGCCACGACACGTGCAGCGCCGAATGCCTCGTCGAGTGGTATCTCGACGACGACACCCGCGCCGCGGTGTGGGACAAGTTCGCCACCGGCCCCGAGCCCGTCGGCTACGACCCGCGCATCATCGGGATGTGGCGCGACGGGCCGACGTCCGACCAGTTCGCGGCGCTGCGGCTGGGCCCCTACCGGATCCGGGTGATGGCCGGCACCGTGATGATGAAGGGCCAGGGCGCCCCGCTGCTCTGGGCGGCCTGACCGGCCAAAACCCACACCCCCTCGCCGTGCGCGTCGAGGCTGGGCGATGATCAAAGCCATGACGACGACGCTCGACGTCGGCAGCCTGCCGCTGGTACCGAAGAACCCCTTGCCGTTCTGGCAGCTGGTCAAGTTGGTGCGCAGGCTCGACACCGGCCAGGAAACGATTCGCGATGCCGGCGGCCGCATCACCCGCATCCAGTTCGGGCCGAAGTGGTTGTTCCCGCCGATCGTGGCGGTGATGTCGCCCAGTTCGATGCGCGACGTGTTGGGCCGCAGCGACGCTTCGTCGGATCGGTGCATCATCCACGAAGAAGTGCAGAACATGGCAGGCGACAGCCTGTTCGTGCTGCCCAACGAACAATGGCGGCCGCGAAAACGCGCGCTGCAACCGGTGTTCACCAAGCACAACGTCCGCAACTTCGGCGGCCACATGTCGGGTGCGGCGCAGCAGTTCGTGGACCGCTGGCCCGACGGCGGCGAGATCGACCTGGACCTGGAGTGCCGCAAGGTGGCCATGCAGTCGTTGGGCCGCTCGGTGCTGGGACTCGACCTCAACGAACGCGCCGAGACCATCGCGCGGTGCATGCATGTGGCGTCGTCGTACACCGCCGACCGTGCACTGCGCCCGGTGCGCGCGCCGCGCTGGCTGCCGACCCCCGCGCGCCGACGCGCCCGCGCCGCCGTCGCCGAGATGCGCAAGATCACCGACGACATGGTGCACGCGTGCCGCGCCGACCCGGATCTGGACGCGCCGCTGGTACAGGCCCTGATCGCGGCCACCGATCCGGAGACCGGCAAACCGCTGTCCGATGAGGACATCTCCAACGACCTGCTGATCTTCATGCTCGCCGGGCACGACACCACCGCGACGGCGTTGACGTACTCGCTGTGGATCCTGGGTCACCATCTCGACGTGCAGGCCCGGGTGGCCGAGGAGGCCGCCGCGCTCGGCGACCGGGAGCTGACGCCGGCCGACGTCCCGCGACTCGAGTACACCGTGCAGGTGCTGCACGAGTCGTTGCGGCTGTGCCCGCCCGCCGCGGGCGTCGCCCGGCTGGCAACGCGGGAGATCGCCGTGGACGGCTACCGGGTCGAGAAGGGCAGCCTGCTGGCCGTGGGCCTGTATGCGCTGCACCACGACCCGGCGCTGTGGCCGGATCCGATGGTGTTCGACCCGGACCGGTTCAGCCCCGAGAAGGTCAAGGCCCGCGACCGCTGGCAGTTCTTGCCGTTCCTCGGCGGCGGCCGGCCGTGCATCGGTGAGCACTTCGCGCGGTTGGAGACGACGCTGGCGTTGGCCACGATCGTGCGGGCCCTCGAGATCCGGTCGACCGAAGACGAGTTCCACTGCGAGGTGCCGTTCACGACGGTGGCCAAGGGCCCGATCCGCGCCCGGCTGCGCCCACGGACCTAAGCGCCGAAAGGGATATTCGGCACCCAAAACGGCGCATGATCACCCTCGCGTGAGCAACACCGCCTGCTCGAACGGCAGCCGCGCGAAAATCGGCCGCCACAGACCGGTGACCGCCGTCGCCGCCTGCGCCTTGGGCATCACCTGCGGATCGCGCACCTCGAAGGTTCGGCCGTAGCGCTTTATCCGCGCGCGGCCGGCGGCCGTGACGTTCTTCAACCAGTCGCGGTCGGGCCCGTAGGTCAGCAGGATCGCCACCCCGTCCTCGGTGGAAAACACGGTCAACGGCGTGCGATAGGTCCGACCGGACTTGCGTCCGACGTGCTCGAGGATGCCGAACGTCGGCGCCCAGCCCGCCCACAGCTTCTGGATCGGGTTGGTGACATGCCTATTGAACCGGGCCAGCCATTGCGGTAGTTGCATACGAACCATCAAACTCGGGACATATGGCGTACCTCAAGCCCGGCTGGCTCACCACCAAGATCTTCAACCCGTTCGCGAAGACCGTCGGCCTCTGGGAGACCCTGACCGTCACCACGCGACGCAGCAAGCGACCCCAGCAGATCCCGATCATCTCCGTCGACGTCGACGGTGCAAAATACCTGGTGTCCACCCGCGGCGAAGCCGAGTGGGTCAAAAATGTGCGCGCCGAACCCAACCTCACGCTCGGGTCGACCGGCTACGTCGCGCGCGAGATCCCCGAACAGGACCGCCCGCCGATCCTGGCCGCGTACCGCAAGAAGGCCGGCCGCGTGGTCGACGGCTACTTCAAGCAGTTACCGCATGAGGCCGACCACCCGGTGTTCGTGCTCACCCCGAACGGCTGAAGCACTCCACGGGTTTGAGGACTGCGCTGCGGGTACTCGTACTTCCGGTGTTAGCCAATCAAGCCTGAACAGCGCATTGGAGGCGGGAGTGCTCCGGAAATGACTTCGGAAACGAGAAAGGCCGACAGTTCCGACTCCGAAACGCCAAAGGCCAAGACCACAAAGTCCAAGACCACAAAGTCCAAGACCACAAAGTCCAAGACCATGTCGCGCTACCTCTACCGACTCGGGCGGTTCAGCTTCCGACACCCGTGGGCGGTGCTGGGCACCTGGCTGGTGGTGCTGCTCGGCGTCGGCGGGGCCGGGCTCGGGCTCGGCGGCCAACCCGTCGACAACTTCTCGATCCCGGGCACCGAGTCACAGCGGGCCATCGAACTGCTTCAAGAAAAGCTCCCGACGTTCGCCGGGGCCCAAACCCAGGTGGCCTTCGCCGCGCAAGGTGACGCGACGCTCACCGACCCACGGGTGGCCGCGGCGATCCAGGAATCCATCGCCAACGTCAACGCCATCCCCCAGGTCGCGATGGCGGCCGGTCCCGCCGAAACCCGACTCGCCTCACCCGACGGCCGCGTCGCGTTGGGCACCGTGCAGTACGCCACCCAGATCGGCGGCGTCGCGGACGCGACGCTGCAGGCGCTGCAACGCGCGATGGATCCCGCCGAGGCGGCCGGCGTTCAGGTCGACTACTCCGGCAGCATCTACCCCGGCTTCAAGATCAGCATTCCGGTGGAACCCGAGATCATCGGGATCGCCATCGCGTTCATCATCCTGCTGATCACGTTCGGCGCGGTGGTGGCAGCCGGCCTGCCGATCTTGACCGCCGGGATCGGGGTCGGCGTGGGGGCGCTCGGAATCCTCGCCGCCGCCGCCCTGACCGACATCCCGTCGGCCGCGTTGTCGCTGGCCCTGATGCTCGGCCTGGCCTGCGGTATCGATTACGCGCTGCTGGTGTTGACGCGGCACCGAAACAACCTGCTGCTGCTGATGGATCCCGAGGATTCGGCTGCGCTGGCGATCGGAACCGCGGGCAGTTCCGTGGTTTTCGCTGCGCTGACGGTGATCATCGCGCTCTGCGGGTTGTCGCTGGTGGGGATCCCGTTCCTCACCGCGATGGCGCTGGCCGCGGCCGCGGCGGTGTTCATCGCCATGCTGGTCGTGCTGACCCTGTTGCCCGCGCTGCTCAACTTCGCCGGGACCAAGGTCGCGAAGTTCGTCAGCACCCCGCTCCGGCCGGGCCACGCCAAGCAGGTCGCCCAGATCGCCACCTACACCCCGCAGCGCACCCTCGGCGCCAGCTGGGCACGCTTTGTCGTGCGCTTCCGCAAACAGCTGCTGCTCGTCGGCGTCGCGGCGCTCGCCGTGCTCGGTCTGCCTGCGCTGGGCATGCACTTCGGCTTGCCCAGCGGTGCGACCCAGCCCGAGTCCAGCACAGCCCGCCAGGCCTACGACCTCACCGCCCAACACCTCGGCCCCGGCTTCAACGGCCCACTGCTCGTCATCGCCGACCTCAGCGGCGCACCCGACCCCACCGCCGTCGGCTCGATCACCGCCGCGCTGCAGGCCGAACCGGGCGTGCTGCACGCCGCACCCGCGGCAAGCCAGAACGACGTGGCGGTCATCCAGGTCATCCCCGAGACCGGACCGACCGATCCCGCGACCGCCGATCTGGTCACCACCATCCGCGACGACCGGCAGACCATCGAAGGATCCACCGGAGCTGCCATCCTCGTCGGTGGCCCCACCGCCTCCAACATCGACACCTCCGAAAAGCTCGCCGAAGCGCTGCCGATCTTCCTCTTGGTCGTCGTCGGGCTGGCGTTCATCCTGTTGACGGTCGCATTTCGTGCCGCCCTGGTGCCCATCACCTCGATCATCGGGTTTCTGCTCTCGGTGTTCGCCGCGCTCGGCGTTCAAGTCGCCATCGTCCAATGGGGATGGGGAGCAAGCCTTCTCGGGATCATCCCCGGGCCGACAATCAGCTTTCTGCCGATCATCGTGCTGGCGATCATCTTCGGCCTGTCCAGTGACTACCAGATCTTCGTCGTGTCCCGGATCAAGGAGGAATACGTCAAGAGCGACGACGCGCTGGAAGCCATCCGCCTCGGGGTCGGTCTCTCGGCGCGCGTGATCGCCGCGGCGGCAGCGATCATGGTCGGCATCTTCTTGGCGTTCCTGGTGGCCACCGACCCGATCATCAAATCCGTCGCCCTCACGCTGGCCGTCGGCGTGCTGCTCGACGCGTTCGTTGTGCGGTTGACCCTGATACCGGCGATCATGGCCGTGCTGGGCAGGAGGATGTGGGTGCATTCCCGCTGGTTCGGCAAGGTGGTTCCGGATCTGGATATCGAGGGGACCGCCCTGGACGCCGAGCATCGCCGGGCCGCCGGCGTCGAGGTGCCCTGACCGCTGAACAACTACACCCTGTAGTTGACGGGTTGCGCTGGCCTGGGACACTGGTGGCCATGCGTGCTGACCAGATCTCGACCGAGGTGTCGGCGCGGCTGTTCGCCGACGCCAGCGGGGTCATCCCCGGTGGAGTGAATTCGCCGGTGCGGGCCTTCGCCTCGGTCGGCGGCACACCGCGGTTCATCACCTCCGCTGACGGCTACTGGCTGACCGACGCCGACGGCAACCGTTACGTCGACCTGGTCTGCTCCTGGGGCCCGATGATCCTGGGCCACGCCCACCCCGCCGTCGTCGAGGCCGTGCAGCGGGTAGCCGCCGACGGCCTGTCGTTCGGCGCACCAACACCGTCGGAGACCGAGTTGGCCGCCGAGATCGTGGCCCGCGTCGCCCCCGTCGAACGGCTGCGGCTGGTCAACTCCGGCACCGAGGCCACCATGAGCGCGATCCGGCTGGCCCGCGGCTACACCGGCCGGCCCAAGATCATCAAGTTCGCCGGCTGCTACCACGGCCACAGCGACGCGCTGCTGGCCGACGCCGGCTCCGGGGTGGCGACGCTGGGGCTGCCGTCCTCACCGGGCGTGACGGGCGCGGCCGCTGCCGACACGATCGTGTTGCCCTACAACGACATCCCCGCCGTCGAAGACGCCTTCGGCCGGTTCGGCGACGAGATCGCCTGCATCATCACCGAAGCCAGCCCCGGCAACATGGGCACCGTGGCGCCGCGACCCGGCTACAACGCCGCGCTGCGCCGCATCACCGCCGACGCCGGCGCGCTGCTGATCGTCGACGAGGTGATGACGGGGTTTCGGGTGAGCCGATCGGGTTGGTACGGCATCGATCCCATCGACGCCGACCTGTTCACATTCGGCAAGGTGATGAGCGGCGGACTGCCCGCCGCGGCATTCGGCGGCCGCGCCGAGGTGATGGAGCGGCTGGCCCCGCTGGGCCCGGTGTATCAGGCCGGCACGCTGTCGGGCAATCCGGTGGCGATGGCCGCCGGGCTCGCGACGCTGCGCGCCGCCGACGACCACGCGTACGCCGCGCTGGATCTCAACGCCGACCGGTTGGCCGACCTGCTCGGGCAGGCGTTGACCGAAGCCGGTGTGGCGCACCAGGTTGCACGCGCCGGCAACATGCTGTCGGTGTTCTTCACCGATCAACCGGTCACCGACTTCACGTCGGCGCGGGCATCCGAGACGTGGCGTTTCCCGCCGTTCTTCCACGGTCTGCTCGACGCGGGTATCTACCCGCCGCCCAGCGCCTTCGAAACCTGGTTCGTCTCAACGATGTTGGATGACCAGGCGTTCGAGCGTATCGCCGCAGCACTGCCTGGCGCCGCGCGCGCCGCAGCGGAAGCGAGCAGGCCCGCATGAGCGAAACAACCACCGTGCACGTGATGCGGCACGGCGAGGTGTACAACCCTGACGGCATCCTGTACGGCCGCCTCGACGGCTACCACCTGTCCGAGCGGGGTCACGCCCAGGCCGAGAAGGTGGCCGAGTACCTGGCCGACCGCGACATCGTGGTGGTGGTGGCCTCACCGCTGCTGCGTGCACAGGAGACCGCCACCCCGATCGCCAAGCGGCTGAACCTGCCGATCGAAACCGACGACGAGCTCATCGAGTCACTGAACATCTTTGAGGGCCAGCGGGTTTCCCCCGGCGACGGCGCGCTTCGCGACCCGCGCAACTGGCGCCACCTGTGGAACCCGCTGCGGCCGTCCTGGGGGGAGCCGTACCGCGAGATCGCCGCCCGGATGCGACGCGCCGTGGACCGGACCCGCGAGGGCGCGCGCGGCCGTGAAGCGGTGGTGGTGAGCCATCAACTGCCCGTCGAGATCCTGCGCCGGTCGCTGACCAGTAAGCGGTTCGCCCACGATCCGCGCAAGCGCCAGTGCGCCCTGGCGTCGCTGAACTCGTTCGTCTACGACGGCGACACGCTCGTCGACTGGTACTACCGAGAGCCGGCCGCAGAACTGTGAAGTGGTTGGTGGTCATCGTGAGCGCGGTCCTGGCCGTGCTCACCGGATGCTCCACCGGCGACGACGCCGTCGCGCAGGGCGGCACCTTCGAGTTCGTCGCGCCCGGCGGGCAGACCGACATCTTCTACGATCCGCCCGAAAGCCGCGGCCGCCCAGGCGCGTTGAGCGGTCCGGATCTGATGGACCCGGCCAAGACCATCTCGCTCGACGACTTTGCGGGCAAAGTGGTGGTGATCAACGTGTGGGGGCAGTGGTGCGCACCGTGCCGCACCGAGATCACCCAGCTGCAACAGGTTTACGACCAGACCCGCGACCTCGGGGTGCAGTTCCTGGGCATCGACGTCCGCGACCACAATATGGACGCTCCTCGGGATTTTCTCGTCGACCGCGGTATCACGTTTCCGTCGATCTACGACCCGGCGATGCGTACGATGATCGCCTTCGGCGGCAAGTACCCGACCACGGTCATCCCGTCGACGATCGTGCTGGACCGACAGCACCGGGTGGCCGCGGTGTTCCTGCGTGAGCTGCTCGCCGAGGACCTGCAACCGGTGGTGCAAGAACTCGCGACCGAGTCGGAGCCCAAGGCGTGACCGGGTTCGCCGAACTCGCCGCCGCCGGCCCGGTGCTGCTGGCGCTGGGGGTGTGTGTGCTGGCCGGACTGGTGTCGTTCGCCTCGCCGTGCGTGGTGCCGCTGGTGCCCGGCTATCTGTCGTATCTGGCCGCGGTGGTCGGCGTCGCACCCGCGGACGCCCCGGACCTTTCCCGCCGAAGCCGACGTTTTGGCGGAAAAGTGCGCGAAGAAACCGCCAAAGCGTCGGTCTCGACGAGTGGGGTGCGGCTGCGGGTCGCCGGGGCCGCCGCGCTGTTCGTCGCCGGGTTCACCGCGGTGTTCGTCCTGGGAACCGTGGCGGTGCTGGGCATGACGACCACGCTGATCACCAACCAGCTTCTGCTGCAACGCATCGGCGGCATCGTGACCATCGTGATGGGGTTGGTGTTCGTCGGCTTCGTGCCCGCACTGCAGCGCGACGCCCGGTTCGCCCCGCGCCAGCTGTCGACGATCGGCGGCGCACCGCTGCTCGGTGCGGTCTTCGCGCTGGGCTGGACACCGTGCCTGGGCCCCACCCTGACCGGGGTGATCACGGTCGCGTCGGCGACCGACGGCGCCAACGTCGCGCGCGGTGTGGCGCTGGTGCTGGCCTACTGCCTCGGCCTGGGAATCCCGTTCGTGCTGCTGGCCTTCGGCTCCGCAGGAGCCGTGCAGGGGTGGGGTTGGCTGCGCCGCCACACCCGCACCATCCAGATCATCGGCGGCCTTCTGCTGATCCTCGTCGGCACGGCGCTGGTCACCGGCGTGTGGAATGACTTCGTGTCCTGGGTCCGCGACGCCTTCGTCACCGACGTCACCCTGCCGATATGAGTACCACCGAGGCGCGAGAAGACCTACAACCCCCCAAAAGTGGGGGAAATAGGGTGTTTTCACGTCCGCTCGCCGGAATGCGCAACACCTGGCGCACGCTGACGTCGATGGGCACCGCGCTGGTGCTGCTGTTTCTGCTCGCGCTCGCCGCGATCCCCGGCGCCCTGCTGCCGCAGCGCAACCTCAACGAGGCCAAGGTGCAGCAGTACATCGCCGAACACCCGACGCTGGGGCCGTGGCTGGACCGGCTGCAGGCCTTCGACGTATTTTCCAGCTTCTGGTTCACCGCCATCTACGTGCTGCTGTTCATCTCGCTGGTGGGCTGTGTGACACCGCGGATGGTCGAGCACATCCGCAGTATGCGCGCCACCCCCGTCGCGGCGCCGCGCAACCTGAGCCGGCTACCCAAACACCACACCGCCACCGTCGGCGCGCAACCGGACGCGCTCGCCGCGACGATCACCGAACGGCTGCGCGGCTGGCGCAAAACCATCCGCACCCGAGACGACATCACCGAAATCTCCGCGGAGAAAGGCTATCTGCGCGAGTTCGGCAACATCGTCTTCCACTTCTCGCTGCTCGGCCTACTGGTCGCGGTGGCCGCAGGTAAGATGTTCGGCTACGAGGGCAACGTCATCGTCATCGCCGATGGCGGACCCGGCTTCTGCTCGGCATCCCCGGCGGCGTTCGACTCGTTCCGGGCCGGCAACACCGTCGACGGCACCGCACTGCATCCGATCTGCCTGCGCGTCAACAACTTCGCGGCTGACTACCTGCCGACCGGGCAGGCCACCTCGTACGCCTCCGACATCGAGTACCAGGCCGGCGAGGACCTCGCCACCGGAACCTGGCGGCCCTACCGGCTCAAGGTCAACGAGCCGCTGCGGGTCGGCGGCGACCGAATCTACTTGCAGGGCCACGGTTACGCCCCCACCTTCACCGTGATCTTCCCCGACGGCCAAGCCCGCACCCAGACGCTGCAGTTCCGCCCCGACGACCAGCTGACCCTGCTGTCGTCGGGCGCGATGCGCTTCGACCCGCCGGCAGGCACCTACCCCGACCCCGACGAACGCCGCGAAAACCAGATCGCGATCCAAGGCCTGTTCGCGCCCACCGAAATGCTGCACGGCACGCTGCTGTCGTCGAGCTTCCCGGCGCTCAACGACCCCGCGGTCGCCATCGATATCTACAAGGGCGACGCCGGCTTGGACAGCGGTCGGCCGCAGTCGCTGTTCAACCTCGACGCCCGGCTGATCGAACAGGACCGGCTGACCAAGATGGCGCGCGTCAACCTCGGCGTCGGAGAGTCGACCGAACTCGACGACGGCACCGTGGTGCGCTTCGACGGCGCGGTGCCGTTCATCAACGTGCAGGTGTCCCACGACCCCGCCCAGCTCTGGGTGCTGGTCTTCGCGATGACGATGATGGCCGGTCTGCTGGTGTCGCTGGTGGTGCGGCGACGACGGATCTGGGTGCGGATCACCCCGGCCGGCCCGGGTACCGTAAGCGTCGAGCTGGGCGGGCTGGCCCGCACCGACAACTCGGGATGGGGTGACGAGTTCGAGCGGTTGACCGAGCGCCTGGTGCCTGACGGCGTGCCGGATGACACCGCCCAGCGGTCACGAGAAGAGGTCAAATGAACACCAACATCGACATCGGGCTGGCCCGCTATTCGGACTGGGCGTTCACCACGTCGGTGCTGGTGCTCCTCGGTGCGCTGGTGCTGCTCGCGATCGAGCTGGCCTACAGCCGCAGCCGCAAGGTCGAAAGCCGCGAGCTGGTCGGGGCCGGAGCCGCCCCGGCGGCGACATCTGGGACCGGCGCGCCGGTCGGCGCCGACAGCGCGGCGCCCGGCGTCGTCGCCGAGCGGCCCCGACGCCCGATCGACCAGCGCATCGGCGGCGCCGGGGTGGCCCTGACCTACCTCGGCATCGGCCTGCTGCTGGCCTGCATCGTGCTGCGCGGGCTGGCCACCTCGCGGGCGCCGTGGGGCAACATGTACGAGTTCATCAACCTCACCTGCTTTTGCGGGCTGGTCGCCGCCGCGGTGGTGCTGCGTCGCCCGCAATACCGCACGCTGTGGGTGTTCGTGCTGCTGCCGGTGCTGATCCTGCTGACGGTGTCGGGCCGGTGGCTCTACACCAACGCCGCCCCGGTGATGCCCGCACTGCAGTCCTACTGGCTGCCGATCCACGTCTCGGTGGTCAGCCTCGGTTCCGGGGTGTTCTTGGTCGCCGGGGTGGCCAGCATCCTGTTCCTGCTGAAGATGTCGCGGTTCGGCACCCCTCAACAGGACGCAGCCGACGGCCTGCTCGCGCGCGTGGTGTCGCGGCTGCCCGACGCACAGACCCTGGACCGGATCGCCTACCGCACAACCATCTTCGCGTTCCCGGTGTTCGGGTTCGGGGTGATCTTCGGCGCGATCTGGGCCGAGGAGGCGTGGGGTCGCTACTGGGGCTGGGACCCCAAGGAGACGGTGTCGTTCATCGCGTGGGTCATCTATGCGGCCTACCTGCACGCCCGCTCGACAGCGGGGTGGCGTGATCGCAAGGCCGCGTGGATCAATGTCGCCGGCTTCATCGCGATGGTCTTCAACCTGTTCTTCATCAACCTCGTGACGGTCGGACTGCACTCGTATGCGGGTGTGGGTTAAGGGTGTCTGAACAGCCTGCGCCCCGCGCATCCGAAACTGGTTATGTGCCAACTGGATTCCGTGCACAAAACCGGTTCATCGATCCGGCGGCCGACCCGCCGCCGGAGTGGACAGCCCCGACGCCGCCCAGGGGGATGCCCGCCGTAACGCCGCCGCAGACCGAGCAACACGAGGATCCGCCGCCGTATCTGGACCTGTCGACGGTGGCGCTGCTGGGCCAGCGCAAACGCGCACCCTCCGAAGGTTGGCGCAAGTGGCTGTATCTGGCGTCGTTCAAGCTGATCAACGTGGGGGAGGGCCGCAAAGCCACCCGGCGTCAGGTGCTCGTCACGCAGGTGCAACGCCCGCTGCGGGGCTGCTACCGGATCGCGGTGCTATCGCTCAAAGGCGGGGTCGGGAAGACCACGATCACCGCGACGCTCGGTGCGACGCTGGCCTCCATCCGCGGTGACCGCGTCGTCGCCGTGGATGCCAACCCCGACCGCGGCACGCTGAGCCAGAAGGTGCCGTTGGAGACCCCGGCCACCGTGCGCCATCTGCTGCGCGACGCCGAAGGCATCATGTCCTACAGCGACGTCCGCGCCTACACCTCACAGGGGCCGAGCCGGCTGGAGGTGCTGGCCTCGGAAAGCGACCCGGCGGTGTCGGAGGCGTTCAGCTCGGCCGAATACACCCGCACCCTGGAGGTGCTCGAGAAGTTCTACAGCCTGGTGCTCACCGACTGCGGCACCGGCCTGATGCATTCGGCGATGGCCGCGGTGCTGGCCAAGGCCGATGCGCTGGTGGTGATCAGCTCGGGTTCGGTGGACGGTGCGCGCAGCGCTTCGGCGACGCTGGACTGGCTGGACGCGCACGGTCATCAGGACATGGTGCGCAACGCGATCGCCGTCATCAACGCGGTGCGGCCGCGATCGGGGAAGGTCGATATGCATAAGGTGATCGACCACTTCAACCGGCGGTGCCGGGCGGTGGTCGAGGTGCCGTTCGATCCGCATCTGGAGGAGGGCGCGGAGATCAGCCTCGATCGGTTGAAGCCGCAGACCCGCGAGGCGCTCGTTGAACTCGCAGCCGTGGTCGCCGATGGGTTTCCCGGCGCTAAACGCTCCGCGGGCTAACTGCGGGGGTTGTCCTCGCTGCCGAGGCGGCGCAGAAATTCGGGGTCGTCGTCGGGCCCGATCACGCGGGTCTTCGGACGGCTCGCGGACACCCGTGTCAGCCGCCAACCCAGATAGGTCAGCCCGGCCAATACGGCAATCATCAGCAAGTACGCCACGGGGAAAAGCACCTCCTGGGTCCGATGATACGCGTGCCATCGGTAAGCTCGGGCCGTGTCTGATGGTCGTCCCGCAGCCCGTCTGGTAATCGACGTGGTCGCCTATGCCGCAGCCCGGTTGGTGCTGGTCGCCGTGGTGGCCGCGGCGATCTTCGGTGCCGCGCAGTTGCTCGGACTGCACGAGTTCCCGCTCGTGGTGGCCCTGTTGTTCGCGATCATCATCGCGTTGCCGCTCGGCATCTGGGTGTTCGCCCCGCTACGGCGCCGCGCCACCGCCAGCATCGCGGTGTTCGACGAACGCCGGCGCCAAGACCGCGAGCAACTGCAGGCCAGGCTGCGCGGTGAAGACCCGCCGACCTCCTGAAACGCCTCGATTACCCGCTCAGCTGTCCGGGTAGTCGTTCGGGTATGAGGTCAGCCAAGGATTTGTACGAACGATGGATCTATGAGGTCTGGGCGGGCCAGCCCGTTGCGGCCGAGGTGGTGACCGACGATTTCGTCGGGCACTGGCCCGACCGCGTGGTGCGTGGTCCCGACGGCTTGGAAGACGTGGTCGACGAGACCCACCGGATGTTCAACGAGCTCAAGTTCGTCATCGAAGTCGAACCGTTCGTCGAAGGTGACCTGCTCGCGGCCCGCTGGATCGGCACCGGCGCGGCCAAGGACGGCCCGAAGCGGTTCACCGGTAACGACATCCTGCGGGTGGTCGACGGGCGGTTCGCGGAGTACTGGACCGGCACGTCGGTCGCCTGAGCTCACCCCGCCGCATCCTGCAGCAGTTGGCGCAACCGGCCGAGCGGATCGCCCCGTTCGGGGTGCAGCAGTAGCGGTGGCCGCTCGGAGTCGGGTGCCCCGGGGATTACGACGGCCGCGGGTGGCGGGGGAGGCGGCGCTGACGCCGGCGGCGGCGGTGGTGCCGGTGGGGCGGTCAGGCCCGCGACCTTGGCGGCCAGCCGCGCGGGCGTGTCGGCGCGCACCGCGCGCCGATCGGGATCGGGGTCGGTGTTACCTGCGAAGCAGCCCTGCGGCGCGTCGGCGACCAACTGCGCTGCGCTGTCGTAGCGTTGCCGGGCCGCATCCGGTCGGCCCTCCCACGCCTCGATGTCTCCTTGGCGCTCGCGGACCAACGCCAGGTTGACCCGCACCGGACACGACTGTGCCGCATCGGTGGCCGAAAGCGCTTCGGCGAAGTACGCATCGGCGTCCTCGAGGCGGTTCTGCAGAACGGCGAGCGTGCCCGCGGCGAACGGCGCCTTGGCCGGTTCGATCACGTTGACGATACTCAGCGTGGCGACGTCGTTGCGCAACGCGTCCACATCGCCTGCGTTGAAGTGAGATTCGGCCGCGTGTCCCGCGACAACGACCGACAGCATCTTCACGACGGCAAGTACCGCGACGACGGCCACCGGGGCGGAGAACACCAGCAGCCGTCGCCGCAGCCGCAGCCGCGCGGGGACGTGGCGGGTCATGACGCCACCTCCCGTCGCGCGGTTCTGGTGCGGCGGAATTCGCGGATGCTCGAGTAGCTTTCGAAGAGCAGCAGCACCGCCGCGACGAGCGTGAACACCCAGTACAGTTCCGTGCGCCTGCTGGGTTCGGCGTCGGGTTGCTGCGCCGCGCCGTCCGGCGCGGTCTCGGGGCCGGGCACCTGGCCGGGGCGCAGGTAGGGCACCCCGAGCTGATCGGCGATGCGCCGCAGAGCCGCCTCGTCGAGTGGGTCGCCGTGGCCAAACACCGCCCCACCGTCGACCGACCCGGCGACCGGGTCGAAATCGCTCTGCGGAGCGCGTGATCCGGGGGCTCCGGAACCGACGTAGTACACCAGGTTCGGTGCGTCGGGATACTGCTGGTTCGCCGCGATCAGTTGGTAGCGCAGCACGTTGGCCGCGGCCGCGGCGTTCACCTGACCGCGGGGCTCGTCATAGGACACCAGCGCGGCGATCTCGGGGACCAGGCTCCACGCGTCCTGGGACAGCGGCCAGTCCAGCGACGGCCGCGACGCGAAGCTGATGACCGCGAACCGGGCCTGCGGGTGCTGCTCGATCAGCGTCTGAATGTTGTCGCGGATCTCGTCGATGGCATCGGTTGAGCGGTCGACGAGAAAGAAGACGCTGGCGTTTTCTCCGGACCGCGCGGAGGTGGTGTGCTGCGGTTCGTGGTGTCCGAACCCGGGTCGGGCGGCGGCGATCAGCATCAGAAGCAGCGCCAGGGTGAGCCCCGACCAGCGCCAGACCGTTGCCCAGCGCACGCGCGGCCCGCTGGCCAGCGAGCGCATGGCGATCAGCCGCAGCACGATCACCGCCGCGGCCAGGGCCAACAGCACCGCCGCGGGAACCACCGGAGCCCACGTCATCGCCGCAACACCACCAGCGCCAACGCCAGCAGCAGCGACGCCACGACGGCGACCGTCAATGGGATCGTCGGCGAGTCGCCATACCATGCGGTGACGGTTTCGGCCTCCGCGGTGGGTTCGGGCGGGTTGGCTTCGATGCCGTCGAGGGCGCGCAGCATACCGGCATCTCCGGCGTCGAGCGAAACATATTGCCCGCCAGTCGATTCGGTGATGTCGCGCAATGGACCCGGGCTGGTCGCGAGAACGTTGAGCTGGATGCCCGCCTGGCTCGCCATGTCGGTGACCTGTGGGAGGTGCAGCAGCGACGCCCGAGTCTCCCCGGGCGCGCGGAGCTCGCCCGGGCCCAGATAGACCAGCGAGCGACGGTGCGTGCTGGGTTCGTCGAACGACGGAAACCCGGTGATACACAACGCCAACAGGTCGGCGACGCTGGGCGCGAAGTCGAGATAGGACACCGCGGGCGAGAACGAGGCGGCGGCGCTGCGTTGGGCGGGTGACAGTTCGGGCTCGGCGGGTATGCGGCCGACGTCGGCGATGTCGGTGAGCCTTTCGGCCGCGTACGAGTGGTCGCGGGTCAGCGGAATGACGCGCCGATTGGGTGACGTCAACCCGATGCGCTGGGTGCCGAAGGTCCGGGCCTGCTCAGCGAAGTGTGATAGGAACGCCGCGGTGGTTCCGTCGGTGACGGGTTGGCCAACACACAGCATGATGTCGGACGGGGCCTGCACGGCGCGCGACGACGACCCCCATCCGCTGGGTCTGGCGCTGGCCAGCATGGCGGCGGTGAACAGAATCAGCAGCAGCACGATCGTCGCAATCATCGACAGCGTCCTGGTGCGCGCCACCCGGGCGTATTCGGGCAACCGGGTCAGCCGTGCGGTGTTGGCCAGTGGCCGGAGCTCGCGCATCTCGCGGTCGATCGGCAGCAGCGCCAGGGCAACCGCCGCCGCCAGGCACACGAAGCCGAGCACCGCCACCGGCCACCAACTCAAGGCCACGTGCGCACCAATTCCTGTGCTGCCGAACCAGTCTGGCGGACGTCCACCGGTGATGCGGTGTTGAACTGCGCATCGTCGAGCGCTTCGAACACCGGCGCAGCCGACGCGAGCTGGCTGGCGGCGATGGTCGCGACGTGCATGTACTGCGCCGGGGTGCCGGTCGCCTGATGCAGGAAGCTGCGCAGGGCGCGGCTGATCCCGGCGGCGGCCTGCGCCGCCGACAGCTCACCGCGTTCGTGTTTGTCGGCGACCGTGCCGATGCTGCGGGCGAAGCGGCGCCGCAACAGGGTGGCATGCCAGCTCCGGATAACCGGCAGGCGCCGCAGCCGGTGCGACGGCAGCGTCCACACGAAAACCGCGGTGTACCAGCCGATCACGATCAGCGTCAGCGCGACCGCGAGCCACAGCCACCATGCCGAGTAGGGAGTGGGTCCGATGATGTAGTTGAGCAGGTCATCCGGCACGGGCGAACACCTCGGTCAGTTCGACGAGCCGGGGCCGGATCTCACCGCTGGCGCCGATCCTGGTGTGGGGGATGGCCTGGGCGGTCAAGAACTCGTCGAGTCGATGTGCGCGTGCCTGTTCGGCACGCCGGTAGGCGGCCACCACCCGCGGGCCCAGCGCGGCGCTGTTGAGCACGTGGCGGCCGGACCCGACGTCGTAGCCGTCCTGGTCGTCACCCACCGCGGGCATGTCGGTGACCATCGCCCACAACACGTCGTGGCGCGCGCGTAGTCGGCGGACGGCGTCGTCGAGGCGGTCATCGATGTCGGGTTCGTCGGATACCACGACGATCAACATCGAATGACGATAATGCGTTGCCACGTAGTCGAGTTGGCACCCGATCTCGCTGGGGCCAGGCCGGGCGAGGGTGTGGGCGTAGAACCGGTGCAGCATGTTCTCGATATGGGTTTCCCCGCGCCGCTGACGGATGTTGACGCAGCCGCGGGCGTCGCCGTACACCATGCCGATCTGGTCGGCGCGCCCGAGCGTGACCAGCCCGAAGGCACCCAGGATGTGTGCTGCCACATCGCGTTTGAGCTCACCGCCGGGTGCCAGCGCGGACATGTTGCGGCCGGCGTCGGTGACCAGCAGGATCTTGTGGTGCTTCTCGGAGACGAAGCGTTTGATCAGGATGTTCCCCGAGCGCGCGGAGGCCTTCCAGTCGATGTCACGGACGTCGTCGCCGGGCACATACGGTCGGAGCTCGTCGAATTCGAGGCTGCGGGTGTGCAGCAGCGCGTAGCGTCCGCCTTCGAGCATGCCGCGGGTGTCGGTGCCGAAATGCGCCTTGGCGCGGTTGAGATGCTGGCCCACCGTTAGGGCACCCGGATCGCCTGCAGGACCGCGTCGACGATGCGCTCGGAGGTGATGCCCTTGCTGGCCGCCTCGAACCCGAGGATCAGCCGGTGCCGCAGCACGCGGTGCGCGAGCTTGGCGATGTCGTCGGGTATGACGTGGGCGCGTCCGGACAGCACCGCAAGGGCACGTGCGCTCTGGCACAGCGCGATCGTCGCGCGCGGGCTCGCGCCGTACTCGATGAGGCGGGCGAGCTGGGCGGGTAGGAACTGCTCGGGGTTGCGGGTGGCGCCGACGAGTTGGCCGGCGTAGAGCATCAGCGCCTGGTCCATGTGCACGTGGCGCACGACGTCGCGGGCGCGTCGGATGTCGTCGAGCGTCACGACCGGCCGCGCCCGGTGATCCTTGTCGTACAGCCCGGCGTCCATCCGGAACATCACCTCTACCTCCTGTTCGGCGGAGGGGTAGCCGAGGATCTCCTTGAGCATGAACCGGTCGGTCTGTGCTTCGGAGAGGGGATAGGTGCCTTCCTGGTCCACCGGGTTCTGGGTGGCGATCACCAGGAACGGCTCCGGGATCGGGTAGACGGTCCCGGCGATGGTGGTCTGGCGTTCCTCCATCGCTTCGAGCATCGCGCTCTGCGTCTTGGCGCTGGAGCGGTTGATCTCGTCGAGCAACACGATGTTGGTGTGCACCGGACCGAGCTGGGTGACGAACGAGTTCGTGGCGGCCTCGTACACCTGGGTGCCGATGATGTCGCTGGGCAACAGGTCCGGGGTGCACTGGATGCGCTGAAACCCGCCGTGGATGGATTCGGCGATGACGCGCGCGGCCGTCGTCTTGGCCAGGCCCGGAACGCTTTCGATGAGCACGTGTCCGCCGGCGAGCAGCCCGATCAACAGCGACTCGCGCAGGTTCTCCTGACCCACGACCTTGGCCGAGAACGCATCGGATACCGCGGCGGCAACGCGGTGCGCGTCGGCGAGATCGCGGCGGTCGAGTTGCGGGCGTGTGGCGGTCATGCAGTGCCTTTCGGGGTTGCCTTCCGGATGCCTATCGGGCTGCGGACAGCGTTGGTTACCCCGGCGAGGGTAGGCGCACACGTCTTGTCCGTAAGGTTGACGTCAACTAAACTTGACAACGTGACCAATATCGACGCGTTGACCAGCAACGACCCGGCTGTCGGGCTCAAGGCGGTCCGCGCGCTGCAGCGACTCCAGGAGCGCCTGGAGGCGATCCACGTCGCGAACGCCCGCGAACAGGGCTGGAGCTGGCAGGCCATCGCCAGCGCGCTCGGGGTCAGCCGCCAAGCCGTGCATCAGAAGCACAACAGGAGGAAATGACATGTTCGAGCGGTTCAGCCGCAGTGCCCGCGTCGCGGTGACGCTCGCCCAGGAAGAGGCGCGGGAACTGGATTCGGAAGTGATCGGTGCTGAACATCTCCTGGTCGGTGTCCTACAGAGCGCCGGGCGGGAGCTCGCGGGCCTGCTGCTCGGCTACGGGTTGACCGCCCAGGCGGTGCGCGCGCGGCTGGATACACAGTCTGCGTCGAGTGACCCGCTGTTTGACGAGGATGCCGAGGCGCTGAGGTCGATCGGGATCGACTTGCATGCGGTCCGCGACCGCGTGAACCGCGCGTTCGGAAAGGACGCCTGGGACAGCGCGTTTCGCCGGTCCGGCCGCCGCAGGCGTCGTGGCTACATACCGTTCACCAAGCCTGCCAAGAAGGCACTCGAACTCTCGCTGCGAGAAGCGCTGGCGCACAAGAGCAGAACCATCGGATGCGAGTACGTCCTGCTCGGCATCCTGCGTGGCGGTGACAAGTTCACCGTCGGCCTGATCACCGAGCGCGTGGACGTGGGAGAACTGCGTGCCGCAGTTGCCACCCTTCTCGACCAGGCGGCCTAGCCACGGCGCGACGGTCCCGCTGCCGCTGGCTGTGCGGATTCATGCGCGACACGCCGCTGCAGGCGTATGAAACCGCACGTTCGCGAGGGAGACGTCAGCTCAGGAATCGCTCGATGTAGGGGGTGAAGCGGGCCTGCAGCTCATGTTCGTCGAGGCCGAACATCTGCGCCGACGTGGCCACCCGGCCGAGCCGACCGCGCTGATGGCCGTCCAAATAGGTGACCATGGCCGCGCGCGCCTCGTCGCTCATCGTCTCGCCGGCAAGTTCGTAAATTGCTGCGGCGGAGCCTATTTCGTCGGCCATGAAGTCGTCGAAGCGCAGGTCGATCGAACGCTGCGCGGGCAGCGCGTCGCGGTCGCGGATGAGGGCGCCCAGCATGAGCTCGAGCCGGTCCACCCAAGACGCGGCGATATCGTCCACCGGCACCGGCGAACAGTGCATCCGCGCCGAGTAGGTGATCATCGTGAGCATCGACAACACCACCGGCACCGGGTCGCGGTGCGTGACGATCACCACGACGTCGGGAAACACCTGGTTCAGCACCGGCAGCTGCTCGAGATGCTGCGGCGATTTCAGTAGCCAGCGCCGCCCGCCGCGCAGGAACTGCAACGCTTTGAGCTGGGTGGCCAGGTGCTCGTAGTGCGGCGTCTGATCGTGTGACAGGTAGTAGTCGCGCCAGCGCGGCACGTGCGCGAGCGTCTCGAACAGCATCGACGAGAAGTCGTTGGCCAGCAGCTGAATTTCCTCGTGGACGTGGTCGGTGGTCATCTCGTGCATCAGCGCGAAGTGCGGCATCACCGCGTTCATGAACTCGACCGCGGCGTCCATCCGTACCCGGCGCGGATCCGGCTCGACACCGGCCTCGGCGGGCAGCGGGAACGGCTCGTTGCTCTCCCAGTACGGCATCGTGCGGAAGGTCGGCCCCGCGGCCAGCAGGTTGTGCAGGTGCGTGGTGCCGGTGCGGGGCAGCCCGGCGATGACGACCGGCGGCACCAGCTCGATGTCGTGGATCTCGGGGTGCCGGTTCAGCAGGTCGGTGAGCAACAGCCTGTTCTTCAAGAACTGCACCAGCTGCGCATGGAAGTTCACCACACCCGCGTCGTGCAAGTTCGTAATCTCCCGCAGCGCAACGAGATAGGTGTCGAGGCGGTCGCGGTAGTCGTCGGCGCCGAAGTCGTCGAGACCCGTCTCGGCCGCGGCCTTGGCGTGCAGGGCATCCGCGTCGAGCGGGCAGTCGGGCGCCATCGCCGCCATCATCTGCCGGAGGGGTTCGACGTCGGCGGGGAAGCTGGGTTCGGCGAGGTCGTCTAATTGCACGGGATCGGCTGTGGTGTCCGTCACAGCCACTTATGTTACTGTCAGTTCCGTAATGACGGTGGACATTGGTCGACCCCGCGATCCCCGCATCGACGGCGCGGTGCTCGCGGCGACGGTCGAACTGCTCGGTGAAACCGGGTACGCAGCGCTTTCGGTCGACGCGATCGCCCGCCGGGCCGCCACCAGCAAGCCGGCGATCTACCGCCGCTGGCCCAGCAAGGCCCACGTGGTGCACGAGGCCGTGTTCCCGATCGGGGCCGCCACCGAACTGCCCGACACCGGCTCGATCGGCGGCGACGTGCGGGAGATCCTGCGCCGCACGGTGGCCGTGCTGACCACCCCGGCCGCGTTGGCGGCGCTGCCCGGCCTGGTCGGTGAGATGGCCGCCGATCCCAGCCTGCACGCGGCGCTGCTCGAGCGCTTCGCCGACATCCTGGGCCGCGGGCTGACCGACTGGCTCGCCGCCGCCGTCGCGCGCGGCGACGTCCGGTCTGAGGTCACCGCCGCCGACATCGTCGACGCGATCGCCGGCATCACGTTTCTGGCCCTGATCACCCACGCGGACACGCTCGACGACGCGTGGGTGAACCGCACCGCCGAACTCATCACGAAAGGGATCAGCGCATGACACAACACGCATCAACGAAAGCTTGGCGAGAACTCCTCGACACGCTCGGCGGACTCGACGCCGCCTTCCTCGAGGGGGATCGCGCCGTCAGCGACGACCGCCACATCGCCGACGGCTACCGCATGCTCGCGACCACGCTGGGCGTCGCGCTGGACAACTACCTGTTCGCCGAACCGAGCCGGCCGATGTGGATCGAGGTCAACTCGCCGTATCGGCGCGACCGCCGCTGGGGCGGCGACAACACCGACGCCTACTACTACATGTGTCCGATCGACCCGAAGCGGCGCTACCGGATCAGCGGCAATCGCGGTGACAGCGTGTACTTTTCGGTGACGGCCTACAACGAACCCGCCCCAGGGGCGTGGTCGGACCGGATCGTGGCGCTCGTGCGCGACGACGACCTGGAAAGCTCGGGCGCCTTGGATGCCGACGGTAACTTCACGTTCGAGTACGGCCCGACCGACGACGGCGTCGTGCTGATGACCCGCGACTATCAGGCCGACCCGGACACCGGCCGTCCGGTGTCGTGGCGCATCGAGGCTCTCGACGAACCCGATCCCATCCGCCACGGCGACGCCGAAACCGCTGCGGCACTGCGGGCCAGCGCGGCGTGGCTGCGCACGATGTTCGCGATCGTGCCGTTGACCGTCGGCGTCCGCAGCGATGACGACAAGACGCTCGGTCACGAATTCTCGCAGGGGGCAAACGAATTCGCCCAGCCCTACCAGGTGCCCGATGCCAACTTCGGCTGGTCGGCGCGCGACGCCTGCTACTCCTACGGCAGCTTCGTACTCGAGGACGACGAGGCACTGGTGGTCACGCACACCCCGCCGTCGTGCCGGTTCTGGAACCTGGTGGTGTGGAACCAGTTCATGGCCGCCCACAGCGCCGGGGACGGGCGGTGTTCGATCAACGGCCACACCGCGGTGCCCAACGCCGATGGTTCGGTCACCGTCGTCGTCTCGCGCGGGATGACCGAGCATCCCAACGCGATCACCACGATGGACTATCCCCGCGGCAACCTGGCGTTTCGCTGGTTCCTCGCCGACGAGGTGCCGGCCCGCCCACAGGTGCAGCTGGTCAAGGTAGCCGACTTGTGATTTCGGCGCGCAAACCTGCGCCCATCGCTGGTTAGCGCACCGAAATCGCCAGGGCAAGGGCGAGGGCCGTCGCGGCGGCCCACACCAGCATCGTCAGCCCGGTGTCGCGCAGCACCGGGATCAACGCCTTACCGCCGAGACCACGACGCACCGGAAGTGCCGCGCGCACCGCGAGCGGCAGCGCCACGAGACCGACCGCGGCCCACGGCGTCGCAAGCATCAACACCACCGTCAGCACGAACGCCGTTACCACCAGCCCCTGATAGAGCAGCCGGGTGTGGGCGTCGCCGAGCCGCACCGCGAGCGTGATCTTGCCCGACTCCGCGTCGGTCGGGATGTCGCGCAGGTTGTTGGCCACCAGCACCGCCGACGACAGACATCCCATCGCCACCGCGCACGCCACCCCGACCCAGTCGATGCGCAGCGCCTGGGTGTACTGCGTGCCGAGCACCGCGACCAGCCCGAAAAACACGAACACCGCGACCTCGCCCAGCCCGGAATAGCCGTAGGGCCGCGAGCCGCCGGTGTACAGCCACGCCCCGGCAAGACACAGCGCGCCGACCGCGATCAGCCAGGGCGCGCTAGACCAGGCCAGCACCACGCCCGCGACCGCGGCGGCGGCCAGGCTCACCAGCGCCGCCGTCAGCACCGCGCGCGGCGCGGCCAACCGCGACCCGACCAGCCGCAGCGGTCCGGCCCGCACGTCGTCGGTGCCGCGGATCCCGTCGGAGTAGTCGTTGGCGTAGTTGACCCCGACGATCATCGCCATCGCAACGAGCAACGCCAGCAACGCCTTCCACCAGCTGGCCGCATCGAGCCAAGCTGCGGCTCCGGTGCCGGCGATGACGGGGGCGATCGCGTTGGGCAACGTCCGGGGGCGAGCACCCTCGACCCATTGCGCGAAACTGGCCACGAGCGTCATCGTCGCATGGCGGACAATGTGGTGATGCCTGCGGACGCGAGGAGAAAAAAGTGCTAGCGGTCATCGGAGGCAGCGGCCTTTACTCGTTCTTCGGCGCCGACGCCCGCAGCGTCGCGATGGACACCCCGTACGGGGCACCCAGTGCGCCGATCACCGTCGGCACGGTCGGCGTGCATGAGGTCGCGTTCTTGCCGCGCCACGGCGTCAATCACGAGTTCTCCCCGCACACCGTGCCGTACCGGGCCAACATGTGGGCGCTGCGCGCGCTCGGGGTGCGCCGGATCTTCGGGCCGTGCGCGGTCGGCAGCCTCACCCCGGTACACGGCCCGGGCGCGACGGTGGTGCCCGATCAACTCGTGGACCGCACCACCGGGCGTGACGACACCTACTTCGACTCGGGCGGCATCCACGTCGGGTTCGCCGACCCGTACTGCCCGTCGCTGCGCGCCGCTGCGGCCGGCCTGCCCGGCGTGGTCGACGGCGGCACCATGGTGGTGATCCAGGGCCCACGGTTCTCCACGCGCGCGGAGAGCCAATGGTTCGCAAACCAGGGCTTCAAGCTGGTCAACATGACCGGCTACCCCGAGGCGGTGCTGGCTCGTGAACTCGAAATGTGTTACGCCGCCATCGCTTTGGTGACCGATGTGGACGCCGGCGTCGACGCGGGAAGCGGGGTCCGCGCCGTCGACGTCTTCGCGGAGTTCGAACGCAACATGGGGCCCTTCCGCCAGCTGGTGCACGACGCCATCGAGAGCACCGCCTCCGAGCGCGCCTGCACCCACTGTCTGGCCCACGACGGTGTCCAACTGCCCTTCGACCTGCCGTGAGAATCCTGCTGACCGGTGCCGCGGGCTTCATCGGAGCCCGGATCGACACCGCGCTGCGCGACGCCGGCCACGACGTCGTCGCCGTCGACGCCATGCTGCCCGCCGCACACGGTTCGGGGGCACGCCCGCCGGAGGGCTGCCGGGTGCTCGACATCCGTGACGCGTCGGCGCTGGCGCGGCTGTTGAAGGGCGTGGACGTGGTGTGTCACCAGGCGGCGGTCGTCGGCGCCGGGGTCAACGCCGCCGACGCGCCGTCCTACGGCAGCCACAACGACTACGGCACCGCGGTGCTGCTCGCCGAGATGTTCGCCGCGGGCTGTGACCGGTTGGTGCTCGCATCGTCGATGGTGGTCTACGGGCAGGGCCGCTACGACTGTGCCGAACACGGCCCGGTCGAACCGCACCCCCGTAGTCGCGCGGATCTGGACGCCGGGATGTTCGACCATCGCTGCCCGCTGTGCGGGGCGTTCGTGGGATGGCGGCTGGTGTCCGAGGACGCGCCGCTGCGGCCCCGAAGCCTGTACGCCGCCAGCAAGACCGCCCAGGAGCACTACGCGCTGGCCTGGTCGGAGGCCACCGGCGGGGCGGTCACCGCGCTGCGCTACCACAACGTGTACGGCCCGTACATGCCGCGCGACACCCCGTACTCGGGAGTGGCGGCGATCTTTCGCTCTGAACTGGAATCCGGTGATGTGCCAAGGGTTTTCGAGGATGGCCAGCAGATGCGCGACTTCGTCCACGTCGACGACATCGCCGCGGCCAACGTCGCGGCCGTGACGGCCCGACTCGACGGGTTCACCGCGTTCAACGTGTGCTCGGGCCGGCCGATCTCGATTTCGCAGGTGGCGACCGAACTGTGCGAGGCGCGCGGTGACGCACCACCCGTGGTCACCGGGCAGTACCGCAGCGGCGACGTCCGGCACATCGTCGCCGACCCCGCACGCGCCGCTCAGGTGTTGGGCTTTCGCGCCGTCGTGGACCCGCGTGACGGGCTGCGGGAGTTCGCGTTCGCACCGTTGCGGGCCTGATGCGCCGCGCGGTGGTCGTTGTCGCTATCGTCACGCTTGTGGCGACGGGGCTTTTGGGGTTGATCTGGTCACAGCAGCGACGGCTGATCTACTTCCCCTCACCGGGACCGGTGCCGTCGGCGAGCGCAGTGCTGCCCAACGGGCGTGACGTCGTGATCGAGACCGAGGACGGAATCTCCCTGGGGGCCTGGTATTTCCCGGTGGACGCGGACGGGCCTGCGGTGCTGGCGTTCAACGGTAATGGCGGTGACCGGTCAGCGCGCTGGCCGCTGGCGGCGGCACTGAACCGGATAGGCCTTTCGGTGTTGCTGTTCGACTACCGCGGCTACGGCGGCAACCCGGGCCGCCCCACCGAAGAGGGGCTGGCCGCCGACGCCCGTGCCGCCGAGAAGTGGCTGGCCGAGCAGCCGGGCGTCGAACAGATCGTGTACTTCGGCGAATCCCTAGGCGCGGCAGTGGCGGTCGGGCTGGCGGTGCCCCGGCCGCCTGCCGCGCTGATCCTGCGGTCACCGTTCACGTCGCTGGCCGACGTCGCTGCCGAGCACTACCCATGGCTGCCGGTGCGACGGCTGCTGATCGACCGGTTCCCGTCGATCGAGCGGATCGCGTCGGTGCGGGTGCCGCTGCTGGTGATCGCCGGCGACCGCGACGCCATCGTGCCCGAGCAGCTCAGCCGGCGACTGTATGAGGCCGCCAACGAACCCAAGCGCTACGTCGTGGTGCCCGGCGCCGGCCACAATGACCAGGTGCTGCTCGACGGCGCCGTGCTGCTCGACGCTATCCGGCAGTTCCTGTCATCGGCCGGAGTGACTTAGCGATACTGGCGGGGTGAAACCCGCGATCTGTGAGCAATTCGGAATCGACTTTCCCCTGTTCGCGTTCAGCCACTGCCGCGACGTCGTGGCCGCCGTGACCAACGCCGGCGGCTTCGGTGTGCTGGGTGCGACCGCCTACACCCCCGAGATGCTGGACCAGGAACTGTCCTGGATCGACGAGCATGTCAACGGCAAACCGTACGGGCTGGACCTCATCGTGCCCGCCAAGTTCGAGGGCAAGGGCGAGAAGCTGTCCGACGGCGCGCTGGCCAGCCGGATCCCCGCCGAGTACCGCAGCTACATCGACGCGTTGCTCGCCGAGCACGGCATCGAACCCGACGAGGCGCCGCGCACCGGGCCGTCGATGCTGTCCGGCAACACCGGCAAGGATCTGCTCGAGGTGGCGATGAGCCATCCGATTCGGCTGATCGCCAACGCGTTGGGGGTGCCGCCGGACTACATGATCGAGGCGGGCAAGGAGAACGGCATCCCGGTCGCGGCGCTGGTCGGGGCCAAGGAGCACGCCGTCAAGCAGGTGCAGGCCGGCGTCGACCTGATCGTCGCGCAGGGCACCGAGGCCGGCGGGCACTGCGGTGAGGTGACGACGCTGGTGTTGGTGCCCGATGTGATAGATGCGATCGAGTCCGCCGGTGCCAAGGTGCCGGTGCTGGCCGCCGGCGGCATCGTCACCGGCAGGCAGATGGCCGGCTGCGTCGCGATGGGCGCCGACGGTGCCTGGACGGGCTCGGTGTGGTTGACCACCGAGGAGGCCGAGACCGCGCCCTACACGGTGCAGAAGTTCTTGGCGGCGTCGTCGCGCGACACCATCCGGTCGGCCAGCCGCACGGGTAAGCCTGCGCGACAACTGGTTTCGGACTGGACGCAGGCCTGGCTGCCCAACGACGGCGGGCAGCAGCCGCTGCCGCTGCCGTTGCAGTCGATGCTGGCCGAACCGGTCATCCGCCGCGTCGACGTGTTGGCGTCGCAGGGCCACCCGGGCGCGCAGGCGTTGGCCACCTACTTCGTCGGGCAGGGGGTAGGGCTGATGAACAAGGTCAAACCGGCCCGCGAGGTGGTGCGCGAGTTCATCGAGGACTACCTGGCCGCCACCGAACGGCTGAGCAACTCGCTCCCGGACTAGTTTGCGATTTCGGCGCGCTCATGCACCCTCAGCGTCCGTTACCGCGCCGAAATCACTCGGCGTCGCGGGTGACCGTGGTGCTGCCGTGCCTCAACGAGGCGGAGTCGCTGCCGGGTGTGTTGGCGGCGATGCCCGCGGGCTACCGGCCGCTTGTCGTGGACAACAACAGCACCGACGACACCGCGCAGGTGGCGCGCCGATACGGCGCCGACGTCGCCGCCGAGGCGCAACCGGGTTACGGGGCGGCCGTGCACGCCGGGGTGGTGGCGGCGACGACGGACGTCGTGGCTGTGCTCGACGGCGACGGGTCGCTGGACCCCGGCGACCTGCCCCGACTCGTCGATGCGCTCGACCGCGGCGCCGACATGGCGATCGGGCGACGACGCGCGCGTCCCGGGCTGCGGTGGCCGTGGCACGCCCGACTCGGCACGGCCGCGGTGTGCTGGCGGCTGCGCCGACGCCACGGCTTGGCGGTGCACGACATCGCCCCGATGCGGGTCGCTCGCCGCGACGACTTGTTGAGCCTGGGTGTGGCCGACCGCCGGTCTGGGTACCCGCTGGAACTGCTGGTCCGGGCGGCCGCCGCGGGCTGGCATGTCGTGGAGCGCGACGTGGCCTACGGCCCGCGGACCGGCGGGAAGTCCAAGGTCAGCGGTTCGCTGCGCGGCAGTCTGGTGGCGGCCATGGACTTCTGGCGGGTGATCTCGTGACGGTGCTGCCGGTGGTCGGGTTGGTGGTCGCCAAGGCGCCGGTGCCCGGGCTGGCCAAGACGCGCCTCGCCGCCAGCATCGGTGAGCGGGCCGCCGCCGACATCGCCGCCGCCGCACTGCTGGACACCCTCGACGCGATGGCCGCCGCACCGCTGCAGGATCGTGTGGTGGCGCTGGCCGGTGACCTCGTGGGTGCCTGCCGCGTCGACGAAATCCAGGACAGCCTAAGCAGATTCACCGTGGTTCCGCAGCGCGGCGCCGCCTTCGCCGAGCGCCTCGCCAACGCCCATCGCGACGCCGCCGACGCCGCCGACCATCAGACGGTGCTGCAGATCGGGATGGACACCCCACAGGTCTCCGACGAGATGCTCGTCGAGTGTGCGCGCGAACTGCTCAGCGCGCAGGCCGTCGTCGGACTCGCGGAGGACGGCGGATGGTGGGTGCTCGGGGTGTCCGACGCCGCGATGGCCGACTGCCTTCGCGGCGTGCCGATGTCGCGCCCGGACACCGGCGCGTTGACGTTGGCCGCGTTGTACGCCAAGGGAATCGACGTCCGGCTGGTCGCCGAACAGGCCGACTTCGACACTGTCGACGATCTCGCCGCCGTGCACCGGGCCTGCCCGGCGGGCAGCCGCTTCGTCGAGGCGATCACCAGTTCGTCAGGATCAGGTGGTTGAGCGCCAACGCGCCGATGACGTTGAGCGCCAGCCACCAACGGTGTGACCGCGGTAGGAGCGCCGCCGCCGCAGGCAACCACACCGTGAACGGCAGCCAGATCCGTTCTGTCTCAGCCTTGCTCAGCATCGACAGGTCGGCCAACGCAATCGCCGCCAGCGCGCCGATCACCAGCAAGTGCAGACCGGCGCGCCGCCGGATCGCCGCGATATCGAAGACCCGACCGATGCCGGCCACACTGCCCAGCCCGATCGCGCATACCACCGACGCCAGGTTCGCCCACCCCCAGTAGGAGAACGGCCGGTCGCTGGCGATGCCCTGCCAATAGCGTTCCTGCACAAGGAAGTAGCCGTCGAACCACCAAAAACCGGCTGCCAGGAACACCACCGTCACCGTGCCGGCGACCACCACAGCCGGGGCCAACACCCGCAGCGCCACCTGCCACGACGGCGCACACACCAGCACCGCCACCGCGGGCAGCGCCATCAGCACCAGGCCGTAGTTTAGGAAAATCCCCCAGCCCAACAACAGCCCCGCGCCACATGCGGCGAGCACCGGCCAGCGCGCCATACCCCGAACCGCCAACGCCAACAACGCGATACCCCATGCCGCCACGCCGGCGAAGTAGCCGTCGGCCGACACCGCGATCCAGATCGCCGTCGGCGCCACCGCGACGAACGGTGCCGCCATTCGCGCGGTGTCCTCAGACGCCAACGCGCGCACTGCGACCAGGATCGCGGCCGCTGCGCTGGAACCCGCGAGCAGGCACAGCAGCGCCGCCCACGCGCCGCCGGCCAACCCGATGCGGTCCAGCCACACGAACGTCAGCAGCGCGCCAGGCGGATGCCCCGACACGTGCGTGATCCACGAATCCGGTTGGTAGTCCAGGATTCTGTCGGCAAAGGTCCGCACGGCCTCGGGGATGTCGGTGACGGTGGGCACTTGACGCAGGTACTCGTGACGGGCCGCCAGTCGCCCGGCGAATCCACGCTGCCAGCCGTCGATCATGGCCAGCGAGAACGCCCACGCGCAGGCCGTCGCCCAGGTCAGCCACAACACCGCGCGCCACGGCAACCGCTGGGCGAGCGCCGGACCCCACAGCACCGCCGCCGCACCGAGCAGGACCGCAGGCACCGTGCCCCAGCCGATATGGGCTTGGAACCAGCCGAAGATCGGCGCCGCGCCCGCGAACGCTTCCAACCGCTCCGGCGACGCGTTGATCAGCGGCGTGACGCCGATGTCCAGGCGTGGCAGCAGAAACGCCGCCGCCACCAGCGCCACCCCGCCGGCGACGGCCACCCACTCCGGCGCGAGCAGACGCAAACTCGTCTTTTTGTCGGCATGTCCGTGCGAGTTTGCGTCTGCTCGCCGCAAAGACCGCAACTTAGTAGAGGGCCTTTCGGTAGTTCTCCTCGCTGTAGTACTCGTCGAGCTGCTCCTGGGTCCAGTCGTGGCGCACCGCCTGGGCGATCCGCGCCGCGCTGGGCACCGCGTCGGGCCTCCAGGTCGACGGGTCCCAGGCGTCCGAGCGCAGAAAAGCCTTGGCGCAGTGGAAGAACACCTCTTCGATCGACACCTCGAGCGCGAGCGGCGGCCGACGGCCCCTGATCGCGAGCACATCGAAATAGTCGGCGTCGGACAGGATTCGACCCGTGCCGTTGATGCGCAGCGTGTCCCCGCGGCCGGGGATCAGAAACAGCGTGCCGACATGCGGGTTCTGCAGCACGTTGCGGTACCCGTCGACGCGCTTGTTGCCGGGCCGCTCGGGGATCGCGATCGTGGTGTCGTCGATGACGTGGACGAAGCCGGCCGGGTCACCCTTGGGCGACACGTCGACGCGGCCATGCGCGTCCGTCGTCGCAACGAAGCACAGCGGCGAGTGCGCCAGCCAGTCGCGCTGCACGGGCGAGAGCCGGTCCTTCACCTTGTTGGCGACGTAGACATCCGGCTCACCGACGATCGCCTGCAGGTCCTCGACGCTCTCGACTAAACGACGCATCGTCCTATCATGCCCCGCCGCGATTAATCGGCGCGGCGGCCGGGTAGCCGATCGGCATGGCACATCATGTCGAAGTCGAACCGGAACTCTGGGACGAGTTCCACCGGGTCGTGAACATGACATCGCGGGAGCTGCTCGATTGGCTACGCACGCGGTCGGCCGACGAGGGCACCGAGGAGCTACCGGACCAGGCGGGCACCAAAACCGGTCGCGCGGTCCTCGACATCCTGCAGAAGCGCCGCGGAGACCTCACCGACGAGGACGAGCGCGTCATGCGCAAGGTCGTCGACCGGATCCACGCCGAACGCCGCGACGACCTCGAGCCCACCGCGGGCCAGGAGAACTGGCGCCACCGGCTGATGACGATCGGCCACGACCCGCTCAAACCGGCGCCGCGCTGAGCTCAGCCGAACCGGGCGGCCAGCGCGCGGCGGTCCACCTTGCCGATTCCGCGCCGCGGCAGCGACGCCACCTCATGTACCTCCCGTGGTGCGGCGGTCACGTCCAGCGTCTGCGCGACGTGGACGCGTAACTCGGCCACCGTGGGCGCGGTCTGCCCGGCGACGACGACGACGGCCGCGGCCACCCGCTGGCCGAGCCGTTCGTCGGGCACCCCGAACACCGCGCACTCGGTGACCGCGGGATGCGACGCCAACGCGGTCTCCACCAGCTGCGGTAGCACCGTCAACCCGCCGGTGCTGATCGCCTCGTCCACCCGGCCGAGAATCGTCAGGCGGCCTGAATGATCCACCGTGCCAAGGTCATCGGTGCGAAACCAGCCCGGCTCGGCGAATGGGTCGGGGTGTACCGGGTTGCGGTAGCCCTTGGCCAGGGTCGCACCACCCAACACCACGCGGCCCCCGTTTGATGTCGCCGTCGGCCCGGCTCCGGCGTCGATGCGCACGTGCACCCCGTCCAGCGCGACGCCGTCGTACACGCACCCGCCCGCGGTTTCACTCATCCCGTAGGTGCGCACCACCGCGATGCCCGCGTCGGCAGCACGGCGCGCCACCGCGGCGGGCAACGGGCCGCCGCCGATCAACACAGCGTCCAGCGACGCCAACGCCGCCGTCGCCGCCGGATCCCGCAGCGCCCTGTCGAGTTGCGCCGCCACCAACGACGTGTAGCGCCGCCCGTCGCCCAACGCCTCAACGGCCGAAACCAGTTCGGCCGCATCGAATCCCGACGTGATCGCCACCGGCGCCGTACCCGCGACGACGCTGCGCACCAACACCTGCAGCCCCGCCACATGATGGGCCGGCAGCGCCAGCAGCCAGCGGCCCGGGCCGCCCAGCCTGGCGTGGGTGGCGTCGGCGCTGGCCGTCAACGCGGCAGCGGTCAGCATCGCGCCTTTGGGGACACCGGTGGTCCCGGACGTAGCGACCACGACCGCGACGTCGTCATCGACCTCGAGTCCGGCCCGCAACGACGTTGTCAACAGCGAACTTTCGCGCTCGCCTTCGGCCGGCACCGGCAGCAACGATGTTCGCCCCTCGAGCGCGTCGGCCACGACGGGCAGCAGGGTCAGCGCCGAGGTGCCGGACGCGACGGCGACGGGGCGCAGGACGGCTATGCGTCCTCCTCGGGGTCGCGGGGATCGTCGAGCGGCCAGCCCTTGGCGGCCAGCCGGCTGTGCACCCGCTCGACGTCGTCGACCGTCGGCAACCCGTCGGTGATCTGGGTGATCAGCACCCCAATGTCGGCGTTGTCGAACTCGCCGCGGGCCATCAACTCCCGCGCGACGGCCTTGACCTCGTCGTCGGTCAGCCGCCGTTTGAGCAGCGCCAGCAACGGAACCCGGTCAGGGCCGGGCACACCCTCGGGATAGCCTTCGGTGATCCACGCGACGATCTTGGCCAGAAACTTGGTCACAGTTACTCACGATGCTACGTGGGCTGCGCGCCGAGCAGGTACAGCCCGGTCTGGTGGCCGATGAAGTCACGCGCGATGAACAGCACCCCGATCACCACCGCGACCAGCACCAGCGCGAAGAGCGCCCAGCTCAGCGCCAGGAGCCTCGGATTACGTTGCGCTGCAGTGTTTTCAGTGACACCGGCTCCTGCCGCGTTGAGCCGCACCCCGATGGCGAACAGCGCGGGCAGCCCCGCCCCGATCACCAGCCCGACGGCCAGAATCTTCAGCGCTGCGATGTAGTTGAACCAGTCACTCACGGTTGGTCTCCGGTCATCGGGATCAGACGGGCTCGGGTGTCTTGACCGGTTGCGGCGGAGCGTCGGGTACGGGCGGCACCGGCATCGGGGCTTGCGCGGCGGTACCCGCGGTCAGGTTGCCCGCCCAGTCATTGTTGACGTTCTGGTGGTCGATCGGCGTCTTGCGCGACCGCAGCCAGATCGCCAGCGAGACCGCCACCAGCAGCAAAAAGCCCACGCCTGCGCCGGTGTAACCGCCGATGGCGTTGACCACCCAGTAGGTCAGCGCGCCGACGAGCCCGGCGGCGGGCACCGTGATCAGCCACGCCGACGCCATCCGCCCGGCCACGCCCCAGCGCACCTCCGCGCCGCGCCGCCCGACGCCGCTGCCGAGGATCGAACCGGTCGCAACATGGGTGGTCGACAGCGAGTAGCCGAAGTGGCTGGACAGCAGAATGATTGCCGCCGAGGAGGATTCGGCGGCCATCCCCTGCGGTGGTTTGATCTCGACGAGGCCCTTGCCCAGGGTGCGGATGATGCGCCAACCCCCGAGGTAGGTGCCCAGCGCGATCGCCACCGCACACGACAGGATGACCCAGAACGGCGGCATCGGATCGGACTCGCTGGCCGAGCCGTAGGCGATCAGCGCCAGAAAGATCACGCCCATCGTCTTCTGCGCGTCGTTGGTGCCGTGCGCCAGCGACACCAGCGCCGCCGAGCCGACCTGGCCGTAGCGGAACCCGCTCTCGGTGCGCTTCTCCGGGACGCCGCGCACCAGGCGGTACACCAGCCACGTGCCCACCCCCGCGACCACGGTGGCGATCACCGGTGCCAGCACCGCGGGCGCCAGCACCTTGGACACCACGCCCTGCCAGATCACACCGTGGCCGCCGACCGCGGCCAGCATCGCCCCGACCATGCCGCCGATCAGCGCATGCGAGGAGCTCGACGGCAACCCGAGCAGCCAGGTCAGCAGGTTCCACACGATGCCGCCGACCAGGCCGGCAAACACCAGCTCGAGGCTCACCAGGCCCGGATCGATCAGCCCCTTGGCAATGGCCGCGGCCACCGCCGTCGACAGAAACGCGCCGATCAGGTTGAGCACCGCCGACATCGTGACGGCGACCTTCGGCTTGAGCGCACCGCTGGCAATCGAGGTCGCCATGGCGTTGCCGGTGTCATGGAACCCGTTGGTGAAGTCGAAAGCCAGTGCCGTGATCACGACGATGATCAGCAGAAAAAGCTCAAGGCTCACAGTGCGGGTTCTCCGGGTGGCATCGCGTTATCCTCTGTTGTCGCGCCGCAGCGGATGGGTTTCCGGAACCTGCACGAAGATGAGATGCACCCCGTCCGGATCGTGTACATGCATCTCGTGTAAACCCCACGGTTCCTGGCGGGATTCCCGCGCGATCGGCACGCCGCGGCCTGCCAGTTCCTGCTCGGTGGCGTAGACGTCGCGCACTTGCAGCCACATCGCGCCGCCGGCGTTCGGAGTACCGTGGCCGGCCAGCTCGATAAGCGACTGACCTGCGAAGAAGACGGTGCCCGAGCCGTAATCCCGGGCGATGGCCAACCCCAGCCCGTCGCGGTAGAAGCGCACCGAGCGTTGGTAGTCGACCGGTCGGATGAGCATCCGACTGGCCAGGATCTCCATACCGATGTGTGTAGCACGTCGTGGCCGTGATCTAACCGCGACACCCGGCGCGTCACTGGACTCGCCGGGTGACGTGGCGCCAGTAGGGCTCACGTAGCTGCCGTTTGAGCAGTTTGCCGCTGGGATTGCGGGGCAGTTCGGTGGCGAAGTCGACCGATTTGGGCAGCTTGAAACCGGCCAGCCGCTCGCGGGCGAACCGGATCAGTTCGGCGGGCTCCGGCCCGGGTGTCTGGGCGGGGACGACGACAGCTTTGACCGCCTCGCCCCAGGTGTCGTCGGGAACGCCGATGACGGCGACGTCGGCGACCTGGGGGTGGGCCATCAGCGCGTTCTCCACCTCGGCCGGGTACACGTTCTCGCCGCCGGAGACGATCATGTCCTTGACCCGGTCGTACAGGTAGACGTAGCCGGCGTCGTCGAGGTAGCCGAGGTCGCCGGTCTTCAGCCAGCCGTCGCCGGTGAGGGCCTCGGCGGTGGCGTGCGGGTTGTTCCAGTAGCCGAGCATGTTCTGCGTCGAGCGGGTCCACAGTTCGCCGACGGTGCCGCTGGGCGCGTCGTGGCCGTCGGCGTCGACGACGCGGAGTTGCACCCACGGGTACGGCTTACCGCAGGACCGCAGCAGCTCGGGGTCATGGTCATCCAATTGCGTTATGGAGCCGGTGGTTTCGGTCATGCCGTACACCTGGCGCATATCGCAGCCGAATCGTTCGATGGCCGTTACCAACACGTCGTCGGTGATCGGTGATGCGCCGTAGACGATCACGCGCAGGCTCGACAGATCCGCGGAGTCGATGCCGGGGGTGCCCAGCAGCCGCTGGATCACCGCGGGCACCAGCAGCATGTTGGTGATGCGGTGTTTGGTGATCGCGGCCAGGATCGCGTGCGGGTCCACGTCGCGCAGCAGCACCGTCGGGCAGCCGACATACAGGGCGACCAGTGCCCAGCCGGAGCCGGCCATGTGGAACAACGGCATCACGGCCAGGCTGACCGCGTCGGCGCTGAACAGCCACTGGTCGGCGCAACCGACCGTCTTGGCCAGGTAGTTGGCGTTGCTCAGCATCGCACCCTTGGGTGCGCCCGTCGTACCCGAGGTGTACATCAACACGGCAATATCGTCGGAACGTGTTGCGACGTAAGGGTCTTCGGCGGTCTGTGCGCCCAGCCAGTCGTCGAAGGACGGCCAGCGGTCGTGCTCGCCGATCGCCACCACGGTGTGCACGTGCTCGAGTTGGTCGACGATCGCTTCGAGGTGCCCGAAGAACTCGTCGCCGACCACCACCACAACGGCGCCGGCGTCGGCGATGACGTGGGCCATCTCCGGGGCGGCCAGCCGCCAGTTCACCGGAACGCCGATCGCACCGAGTTTGGCCAGCCCGCACAGGACTTCGAAGAACTCGACGCCGTTCTTCTCGACGAACGCCACCCGGTCGCCGAACCCGACACCGGCCGCGCGAAACGCCTGCGCGGCTTGGTTGGAGCGCGCGTCGAGCTCGGCGAAGGTGACGGTGCGCTCACCGCAGATCAGCGCGACGGCGTCGGGGCGCTGCGCGCCGTGGATCCGCACGATATCGGCGATCGTGGTGAGCTCAGGCATCGATATCAAGGTTGGACGGTCTGCCGCTTCATCAGCGCGTTGAGCCAGTTGGGGGCGACGGTGTCCAGCGCCCTGGCCGTCATCGCGATTCGCGGCGCGATGCGCACCGGCCGTTTGCGCGCGGCCAGGATCATCCAATCGGCCGCCTCGGCGGCGGTCAGCGCGGGCAGACCCTGGTACGCCTTGGTCGGGGCGATCATCGGGGTGGCCACCAACGGGTAGTACAGCGTGGTGGAATGCACACCGGCCGAAGACCATTCAGTCTCGATCACCCGGCTCACCGTCGACAGCGCGGCCTTCGACGCGTTGTATACCGCGAACAGCGGGGAGGCCTCGCTGAGCACACCCCACGTCGACACGTTGATGATGTGGCCGTCGTTGCGCTCACGCATACCCGGGGCCAGGCCGCGGATCAGGCGCAGCGGTGAGTAGTAGTTGAGCGTCATCGTGCGTTCGACGTCGTGCCAGCGATCCAGCGAATCGGCGAGCGGGCGGCGGATCGACCGGCCGGCGTTGTTGACCAGGATGTCGACGCCGCCGAGCTCGCTTTCGACCCGGTCGACCAGCGCGTCGCAGGCGTCCATGTCGGACAGGTCGCACGGGTGTGCGGTCGCGCTGCCGCCGGCCGCGGTGATGCGGTCCACGACCGCGTCGAGAAGCTCTTGGCGGCGCGCCGCGAGCACCACCGTCGCGCCGCGGCGGGCGAACTTCTCCGCGGCCGCCTCGCCGATGCCCGAGGACGCCCCGGTGAGCAGGACCCGCTTATCGCGCAGGTCGACGTCGGCCATATCCGGCCGCAACATCACCAGTTGCGGCGCCAACGGCGGCCGCATCGTGGTCAGCACGACCTGCTCGCGCAACCGCCGCAGCGGGCTCTTACTCACGAGTCCGCAGTCTACGAGGCCCGCGAACGTGGGTTACCCGCACACCATCAGCGCCTCGGGCGTGACACCAGTCCACACTCGGCGGCCTGGTCCGTTAGAAGTAGCGCGGGAAGTTGCTCCAGTCCGGGTCGCGCTTCTCCAAAAACGCGTCGCGGCCCTCGACGGCCTCATCGGTCATGTACGCCAGACGCGTTGCCTCACCGGCGAACAACTGCTGGCCCACCAGGCCGTCGTCGCTCAGGTTGAACGCGTACTTGAGCATCCGGATGGCCTGCGGCGACTTGCCGTTGATCTGCGCGGCCCACTCCAGGCCGACCTTCTCCAAATCGGCGTGGTCGATGACCTTGTTGACCGCGCCCATCGTGTGCATCTGCTCGGCGGAATAGGCGTCGCCCAAGAAGAAGATCTCGCGGGCGAACTTCTGCCCGACCTGTTTGGCCAGGTAGGCGCTGCCGTACCCGCCGTCGAAGCTGCCGACGTCGGCGTCGGTCTGCTTGAACCGCGCGTACTCGCGGCTGGCCAGCGTCAGGTCGCAGACCGCGTGCAGGCTGTGCCCGCCGCCGGCCGCCCAGCCGTTGACCAGGCAGATCACCGGTTTGGGCAGGAACCGGATCAGCCGCTGCACCTCGAGGATGTGCAGTCGGCCCGCCCGCGCCGGATCGACCGTCTCGGCCGTCTCGCCCGCGGCGTACTGATAACCGCTGCGGCCGCGGATGCGTTGGTCACCGCCCGAGCAGAACGCCCAGCCGCCGTCCTTGGGCGACGGGCCGTTGCCGGTCAGCAGCACCACCCCGACATCCGAGGACATCCTGGCGTGGTCGAGCACGCGGTACAGCTCGTCGACGGTGTGCGGACGAAACGCGTTGCGCACCTCGGGCCGGTCGAAGGCCACCCGCACCGTGGGTTGCGCCACGTCGTCGAGCACGTGGCGGTGATAGGTGATGTCGGTCAAGTCGAACCCGGCGACGGGCTGCCAGAGGTTCGGATCAAACGGGTTGTCGCTCATACGTTCTCCAAGAGAAAGACGGGGCAGCGGCCGGCGAGCTGTTCGAACTCGTCGGGGTTGGGCCCGGTGACCAGGCCGATGTTCTTCATGAAGTCGACGCCGGTGGGCACCTCGACCGGGAAGGCGCGCAGCAGCGGACGGGCCTCGTCGATCGGCATCTCCACCACGCGCACGCGTTGGCTGCTGCGGCCCTGGTGCAGGGTCGCTTCACCGGCGGCCCGCAGGTTGGCGGCCCAGTCCGAGCCCGGCACCCCGCCGACGATGTAGCGCTTACCGTCCACGGTCATCGGGGTGACCGGCGTGGAACGCATCTTGCCCGTCTTGCGGCCGGGCACGCTGAGCACGACGGGGCCCTTGCCGCCGAACCCGACACCCAGCTTCTGCAAGCCGATCATCACCTTGTTGACGTACTTCAGCCACCACGGCAGCGACGCGTTGGACATGGCCACGACGCTACGTGACCGCGGCGCCGTAGTCCGCGTCGCTGTCGCCGACCATGACGGCGTGCGCGGCGTCCACCCCGAGCCGCGCCGGCGTGGTCTCGAAGATCGCGGCGCGGATTTGACCGCGCTGACCTCGAAGGACAGCACGGCACGAACCATCGCCTCATGTTAGCGGTGGCCTTCTCCCGGCGAGCAGACGCAAAATCGTGTCGACACGCCGGTGCGCATACGATTCCGCGTCTGCTCGCGGTGGGAAGGTGATCGGCGATGGCTCATCGTTTGGTTACCGCTTACCGGGAGGGACGCAAGGCGTTCCCGCACACGCTCGTCAACCCGTATGCCGGCATTGGCGACCGCGTGGTGGCGCGGATGTGGCGGCTGGGCTGGCAGCGCGCCGCCGAGGAGAACCGCGGTATCCCCAGCGAAAAGGAGCGCATCGCGCGGCTGGCGGCGGAGATCGACGCGCTGCTTGACTGATGACGCCGTTGCCGCGCGACCTCGAGGCGCGGGTGGCTGCCCTCCTGGATCGGCAACACCGCGTCGTGCTCGGCATCACCGGCGCGCCGGGTGCGGGGAAGTCCACGCTGGCCGAAGCGGTGGTCGCGGCGTTCGACGGTGCCGCCTACGTGCCTGCGGATGGTTTTCATCTGGCCGATGTCGAGTTGGCGCGGCTCGGCCGGCTCGACCGTAAGGGCGCGATCGACACGTTCGACGGATACGGCTATCTGTCGCTGCTGCAACGTGTTCGGGCTCAGCCGTCGCACACCGTGTACGCGCCCGGGTTCCATCGTGACCTGGAACAGCCGATCGCGGGCAGCATCCCCGTCGCACCCGATGCGCGGCTGATCGTCACCGAAGGCAACTACCTACTCGACGACGACCCGCCGTGGCCCGCCGTCCGCGATCTGCTCGACGAGGTGTGGTTTATCGACGCTGCGCATGCCGAACGTCTGCCACGACTTGTCAAGCGCCACATGCAGTTCGGCAAGACTGCAGAGCAGGCGCAGGCCTGGGTGCGCGCCGTCGACGAGCCCAACGCCGCCCGCATCGAGGCGTGTCGACACAAAGCCGATCACCTCTTCTAGCGCGAGCGTGCGTAGTAAGAGTGCAACACGCCGATACAACGACGGAGTTTACGAACGCGCGCCGTCACACATCCAGCGTCAAATACCGTCGAGCGCCCCAGCGATGTCGTGCCGCGACCACAGATTCAGAAAGTTCGTCATCATCAACAGGCGGCTGCGGGCCTGCTCATTGCCGGCGATGCTGGCGTCAAACCGGTCGGGTATCGATGACGGCAGAAGCTTCATCAGGTACGACGGCACATCCAGCAGCCACGCCAGGCCCATAACCGCGACGTAGAGCAGCAGATGGCGCTTGACCGTGCCCGCCTCCAGTACCGGCCCGCCAGCCGCGCGAAACTCGGCGAGGAAATGGTTGAGCAGCGCATCGAAGTGCTGATTCCACATGTCGGTCTCCGCGCTGCACATCGCGCCCCAGAGCACCATGGCGAGGTTCATCTGGCCGACGCAACCCCAGTCCAACAGCCCGCATACGAGATGGCCGTCTGGGTGCCGCCAGAACCACGCGTTGTCGACGTTGGCGTTCCAGTGGCACAGCGCGACGTAGTCGGGATCGTCGGCCAGGTATCTCCAGATGGCCGCCTCCGATTCGGGGAATCGGGTTACCTCATCGCGCAGGCGCGCAAGGAATTTCGGATCGCGGAGGTGCGCGGGCAGCAGCGACGCGTGCGTGACGGCGAACTCGGCGAGGCGGTCGACGCGGCGCTGCAGTTGCTCGGCGGTGTAGGACGAACGTTCCCCGACCGCCAGCCGCTGCATGTCGAGCGGAAACTGTTCGACGAGCTCGGCGGGCAGCCGACCGGCCTTGTGCGAGCCGGCGAGCCGGCCGAGCGCGCCCAGCATCGCCTGGTAGTGGCCGACGGGGTCCGGCATGGTGTAGTCCATGCATTTGTCGTAGTTCGGTTCGATACCGTTGGCGCCGTAGGAGATTCGTTCGGTGATCAGGACACCGGTGCCCGACGGCGCGTGGTAGTCGGCGAACAGGCAACGCGGCACCGCGATCGGAAAGCCCGCCACCCGCGACAACAACGCGAAGCGGACCTCGAACTCCATCTGCGTGCGCCCGCCGTCGCGCGCGGCGTCGTCGAAGTCGCGGGAGAACTTAACGAACAGGTCGGTCGGTAGCCCCTCAGCGCCGGAGTAGTCGACCGACAGCAGCGCCTTGCGGCCGGTACTGCCGCCGCGGAACTCCCGTAGGTCGGTGATCGCGATCACGTCGGCGTGCGCGCCCAGCGCCCGCGAAGCCCGGAACGCGTCGGTGAGAAACGCTGCGCCGCCGGCGCGTAACGCATCGGCGTGCGCGGGCAGGTCGATGCCGAGATAGTCGCCGTGCACCCATCCGTCGTTGTTCACCGGGGTCACCTTCTCCCGCGAGCGTGCGCAAACTCGAGGGTTGTGTCGGCGTGTCGCCGGAAAACACGCATGCTCGCGCCCAAAGGAGCACCAAGAACTCAGCCGACGGCGCGGTCGGAGCCCTCCCAGAACTGCGCGCGCACCGCCTTCTTGTCGGGCTTACCCAGCGCGGTCACCGGCACCGAGTCCACGACGATCACCTGCTTGGGTGATTGCACCGAACCCTTGCGCTCCTTGACCGCGGCCTGGATCTCCGACGTCATCCGGGCCACCGCCTCATCGGAGCGGTCGGCGTCGGGGCGCAGCACCACCACCGCCGTCACCGCCTCACCCCACTTCTCGTCGGGCGTACCGATGACACACACCTGTGCGACCGAGGGGTGTTCGGCCACAACGTCTTCCACCTCCCGCGGAAATACGTTGAAGCCGCCGGTGACGATCATGTCCTTGGTCCGGTCGACGATGTAGTAGAAGCCGTCGGCGTCCTCGCGGGCCAGGTCGCCGGTGTGCATCCAGCCGTCATGAAAAGTTTTCGACGTCTCGTCAGGACGGTTCCAGTAGCCCCCGGACACCAGCGGGCCGGACACACAGATCTCCCCGACCTCACCCTGCGGCACCGGGTTGCCCTCGGAGTCCAGCAGCGCCACCCGCGCGAACAGCGTCGGACGCCCGCACGACGTCAACCGCTTCTCGTCGTGGTCGCCCTTGGCCAGGTAGGTGATCACCATCGGGGCCTCGGACTGGCCGTAGTACTGGGCGAAGATCGGCCCGAAACGACGGATCGCCTCGGCCAGCCGCACCGGGTTCATCGCCGAGGCGCCGTAGTACACGGTCTCCAGCGACGACAGGTCGCGGGTGTGCGAATCGGGGTGGTCCATCAATGCATAGATCATCGACGGCACCAGCATGGTGGCGGTGATGCGCTGCTCCTCGATAACCCGCAGCACCTCGGCCGGGTCGAACTTGGACAGCACCACCATTTCGCCGCCCTTGACGATCGTCGGCACAAAAAAGGCCGCCCCGGCATGCGAAAGCGGCGTGCACATCAGGAATTTCGGGTTCTCGGGCCATTCCCACTCGGCCAGCTGGATCGTCGTCATCGCGGTGATCGACTGCACCGTGCCCATCACACCCTTGGGCTTACCCGTCGTCCCGCCGGTGTAGGCCATGCCGCCGATGTGGTCGGGCGGCAGGTCCGCGGCCGCCAGCGGGCGCGGCGCATACTTCTCGGCTTCGGCGGTCAGATCCACCGCGACGCCGGTCAGCGCCTGCGGTACCGGCCCGATGGTCAGGATCTGCTTGAGCGACGGCACCTTCTCCAACAGCCCCAGCGCCCGTTCCACGAACATCGGCACGGGGTCGATGATCAGCGACGAGACGCCGGCGTCGTCGAGGACGTAGGCGTGGTCGTCCAGCGAGCCGAGCGGATGCAGCGCCGTGCGGCGGTAGCCCTGGGTCTGCCCGGCGCCGATGATCATCAGCACCTCGGGACGGTTCAGCGACAGCAGGCCCACCGCCGCGCCGCTGCCCGCGCCCAGCGCCTCGAACGCCTGGATGTACTGGCTGATGCGGTCGGCGAGTTCGCCGCCGGTCAGCGTGGTGTCGCCGAGAAACAGCACCGGCTTGTCCTTGTTGCGCTTCAGCGCCCCCACCGTGAGGTGGCCGGAGTGGACGGGGTGGCGCAGTAGGTCCACCGACGAGCGCTCGCGCGAGGAGTCAACAGCCTGGGTCATGGCCATCAGACTAGAACCTGTTACAGAATGCCGGTCTCGCTACCCCACAGACCCCCGAACTCAGAAGCGGGCCGGGATGCGTCCGCGCTCGCGCAACCACCCCTTGCGCGCAGCCGGGTACCACTTGAACGACGCGGGCACGTACGGCCATCCCGTCCGGATTGAGGTGCGGATCGCACGGTAGCGACGTTCGTCGTTGCGCGACCACGGGATGTTGAAGCGTTCGCGCACGAGCGCGGGCAAGCCGCCGAAGATGACCAACCGCATCGGCGGAGCCAGCGCCATGCGCACCGGCAGGGTGGGCAGCAACGCGTCGGCCAGTGGACGCAACCGCGGATGCGTCGGGTAATCCGGTGAGGCGCTCATGTCGGGGATCGCCGGGCGGCAGATGAACTCGATCAGGTAATCCGAGGCGGGGTTGGGCGCCAGCACCTCGCGGCAGTACCGGTCGACCTCGCGTTCGAAGGCGGCGCGGTCCGCCGGGACGACGCTTGCCGTCATGCCGTAGCGGCGGTACCACTCGCAGCCCTCGGCGTACATCTGCTCGCTTTCGCGCGCGGTGAGTCGGTGGCGGTCCCAGTGCAGCGCGATCCGGTCCACCATGCGCTGAAAGGTGGCGTGCGCCCACCAGAACGTCTCCGGGTTCAGTGCGTGGTAGCGATGCCCACCAAAGCGCGGGCCGAGTGTGCCCTTGATGTCGTGGTGGAAGTCGCGGACGCGCAGACCCGTCGCCTCGGCCTGGGATCCGTCGTACACCGTGCCGAGAATGCCGGGCAGCGAACGGAATACCCGGTCGACGGGGTCGTCGAAAAAGTCGGAATGGTCGATCAGCCCCTGGCCGATCGCGGGATGCATGGTCTGCAGCAGACCCGCGGTGCCACCCTCGAACGCGATGCGCATGTCTCCGGCCCACCGCCACAGCAGCGAGGAGGGATCGAGCGTGGAGTCGGTGGCCACCTTCTGTGTCACCATGAGTTCATGGTCACACGAGCGATAACTCGCTTTCAATTCGTGTTCTCATGAGCAATCCGACCGCACGCATGCGCCGGGCGCCGCGCCAGGAGCGGTCCCGGATGATGGTCGAGCGCATCCTCGACGCCGGCGAGCAGGTGTTGATGGCGCACGGCTTCGACGGTGCGTCCACCAACCGCATCGCCGCCGCGGCGGGTATCAGCCCGGGCTCGCTCTATCAGTACTTCCCCAACAAGGACGCCATCGCGGGTGCGGTCATCGACCGGTTCAGCGATCACCTGGCGGCGCGGGTGGCCGCCAGGGTCTCCGAGCGGCTGAACCAGCCGGCCCCCGACTACGTCCGGGAGTCGATCGGCGCGCTGCTCGACGCGCTCGACGTGCACCCGGAATTTCTGCGCGCGTTGATGGAGCACACCCCGCGGTTGGGCGCCGAAAGCAAACTCGTCGCCTTCGAACAGCGCATCGGCGAGCTGACCATGGCCTATCTGACGATCAACCAGAACCAGGTCAGACCGAATGCGCCGCTGGGCACCGCGGCGTGGATGCTGGTCCGGATGGTCGAGCACCTGTGCATCCGCTACATCCTCGATCAGCCGCCGATCCAGCGCGAGAAGTTCATCGACGAGATCACGCTGATGGCGCTGAACTACCTACGGCCGTGGCCCACTCCGCCGCAAGACTGCTTCGCCCCGCCGCGTTGAGAAGCAACGCGAACGCGAGTTGAACGCGAGCTTCTGCTCGTGTCAGCATTCTCGACTGGTAGCTGCGGTGGGTATTCGCCAATTCGGCAGACTCGGGATTAGTTAATGTGCATACTCATCAGCACTGAGGTGGGATCACTGAAGCCCAGGGTGGACCACCGGGGCGGTCGGTCACGCCGGTTCGGCGAAGTCAAGTGAATATGCTGCATCTGTCCGCAGACAAAGCGTTGCGGCGAACACGGACGTGAGGCATTAAGTTAATGGCGATTCGTAGCTATGGCACGTAGTGACAGCGTCGAAGTCATCGGCGACTGGGCAGGTGGCTACGTCAAACGTCACCCGCTGGCTTCGCTGGCGACCGCCGGTGATCAGTTCGTCCTTGGTGTGCGGACGGTGCAGTTCTTCTTCGTCGACCTGTTCACCGGCCGGTTCCAGTGGCAGGAGTTCATCCGGCAGGGCGCGTTCATGGCCGGCACGGCCGTGCTGCCGACGGTACTCGTGGCATTGCCGATCGGCGTCACGCTCTCCATTCAGTTCGCGCTGCTGGCCGGGCAGGTCGGTGCGACCTCGCTGGCCGGCGCCGCCAGCGGGTTGGCCGTCATCCGGCAGGCGGCGTCGCTGACCGCCGCGATCCTGATGGCCGCGGCCGTCGGCTCGGCGATCACCGCCGATCTCGGGTCCCGCAAGATGCGCGACGAGACCGACGCGATGGAGGTCATGGGCGTTTCGGTGATCCGGCGCCTCGTGGTCCCGCGGTTCGCCGCCGCGATCATGGTCGGCGTCGCCCTGACCGGCGTCGTGTGCTTCGTCGGGTTCCTCGCGAGCTACCTGTTCAACGTGTACTTCCAGAACGGCGCCCCGGGCAGCTTCGTGGCCACCTTCGCGGCGTTTACGACGACGGGCGACATGATCGTGGCCCTGGTGAAGGCGGTCATCTTCGGCGCGATCGTCGCCGTGGTGTCCTGTCAGAAGGGGATGTCCACCCAGGGCGGGCCCACCGGTGTCGCGAACTCGGTCAACGCCGCCGTGGTCGAATCGATCCTCATCCTCATGGTCGTCAACGTCGCGGTCAGCCAGCTCTACATCATGTTGTTCCCGCGGGTGGGGCTCTGATGGCGTCGACGTTCGTCCCGCCGGTCCTGGCGCCGTTTGTCCGGCTCTACGACAAGGCCACACCGCCGATCGCGCGGCTCGGCCACATGCTGGTGTTCTTCGCACGCGCAATCGCGGCGATCCCGGTGGCGCTGCGGCACTATCGCGCCGAGTTCGTCCGCCTGCTGTCCGACATCGCGTGGGGCAACGGCTCGCTGGTGGTCGGTGGCGGAACCGCTGGCGTGGCGATCGTCCTCGGCATCACCGTCGGCGCGCTCGTCGGCATCGAGGGTTACAACTTCCTCGATCTGCTGGGGCTGGGCCCGGCGACCGGCATCATCTCCTCGCTGGTGAACACCCGCGAACTGGCGCCGATCGCGTTGTCGTTGGCGTTCGCCACCCAGGCCGGCTGCCGGTTCACCGCGCAGCTGGGCTCGATGCGGATCTCCGAGGAGATCGATGCGTTGGAGTCGCTGGCGATCCGGCCCATCCCGTACCTGGTGACCACCCGGCTGATGGCTTCGGTGGTCGTCGTGATTCCGCTCTACGTGGTGTGTTTGGCGGTCAGCTATCTGACGACACAGCTTGTGGTTCAAGTGATCAGCGGCGGAGCGACCGGGTCGTACCTGCACTACTTCACGTTGATGCTGTCGGGCCAAGACATGTTCTACTCGTTGCTCAAGGCGATCATCTTCGTGTGGATCGCCACGACGATCCAGTGCTACTACGGCTTCTACGCCGCAGGCGGACCCGAGGGTGTCGGGGTGGCCGCCGGACACGCCATGCGGGCCAGCATCACGGTGGTGATCATCGTGAACATGCTGCTCACCATGGCGCTGTGGAATGTTGACTCCGGAGCAAGGTTCGGGGGATAGTGCCGAACTCCTTCGACCTGGACGGCCGCGGCCCCACCGATCGCCAGTTGATCGGTGCGGGGATCGTCGTTGTTCTTGTGGCCGCGCTGATTACGGGCACGTTGTTGGTCAAGTCGACGGGGCGGCTCGATCCGTTCGTTCGCGTGGTGGCGAACCTGGTCAACGTCGGCGACGGGTTGCCGCAACGGTCGGACGTGAAGTACCACGGCGTGCTCGTCGGCGCCGTCGAAAGCGTTACGCCGGCCGCCCACGGCGAACCCAACTACGTCCACATCAACCTCGACCCGCACTACGCGAAGTCGATACCGGCCACCGTCACCGCACGAGTGGTGCCCAGCAACGTGTTCGCGGTGTCGTCGGTGCAGCTTGTGGATCACGGCGGCGGGCCGCCAAATGGTGGGAGCGGCGGGCCGCCAAATGGTGGGAGCGGCGGGCCGCCAAATGGTGGGAGCGGCGGGCCGCCAAATGGTGGGAGCAATGGGCCGCCGATACAGGCGGGTGCGCACATCCCGGAGGACACCGAGCTGCCCACCGTGTTGTTCCAGACGACGATCAGCAAGCTGCGCGACATCCTGGCCGCCACCGGTCGCGGCCGCGAGGACAAGACGGTGGGCATCCTGGCCGCGGTGAACGAGGCCACCGAGGATCGCCGCACGGAGCTGTTGGCCAGCGGCGCGCAGCTCAACCGGCTGGTCGAGGAGGTCGACGCGATCGTCGCGAAAGACCCCGGGCCGACCACGGTTTCGGCGCTCATCGACGCCACCAGGGGTCTGCGTTCGACGGCACCGGAGTTGATTGACGCGCTGCACATGGCCGTCGAGCCGATGCAGACCCTGGTGGAGCAGCGCGCACAACTCGACGCGTTGGTCACCGGCGGTCTGCACACCGTGGGAACTACGCACACTGCGCTGAACAACCACACCGACCGGATGGTCAAAATCACCTCCGAGCTGACCCCGGTCATGGGAGTTCTGGCCGACACCTCACAACACTGGCTGCCGGCGTTCGTCAAGCTAAACGGCTTGTCCGACAAGTTCTTCGAAGAGGTGTGGCGGCCCGAGCGCAATGTCGGCAACATGCGGATGAACCTCTCGTTCACGCCGACCTACACCTACACCCGAGCAGATTGCCCGCGCTACGGCGAGTTGAAGGGCCCGAGTTGCTACACCGCGCCGCTGGTGGTCACCCGGCCCGAGTTGCCCGACGTGTTGCTGCCGCAGAACTATCAACCGCCCAAGGACCTGGCGCCCCCACCGGGCACGGTCCTCGGGGAAAGCGGGAACCTGGTCGCGGTGGGTCCGCCGCTGGTGAACCCGAATCCGAGCTTGGCGGATCCGAATCCGCCGCTGCCGTCGTGGATGTCACCCGCACCGCCGGTACCGGGCACGGCCAACGACGCGCTCGTGCCGATCCCACCGCCTGCGGTGAACCAGTCCCCGTTGGCGCCGGTGGCACCCAAACCGGGCGATCCGCCGCCTGCCCCGGCGCCGCCACCGTCCGCACCCGGGCCGGTGCCGCTGCCCGCTGAAGCCGCGCCCGCGTCATTCGGCGGCAACGTCGGTCCGGTCGGCAGCACGCAGGAACGCGCGGCGCTCAGCGTCATCACCGGCCAACCGGCCACCGCGGCAACGCAATTGCTGCTTGGCCCGGTGGCGCGCGGGACCACGGCCTCGTCGGCAGAACCGACCGCGACAGCGGAGCCCCGATGAAGTCCCGCGGCGCACTGATCGGGCTGTCGCTGTTCATGGTGGTGGCGATGGTGTTGACGTGGCTGGTTTACGTCACGCTGCGCCGTGACGTGTCCGGGGCGACGACGCCGTACGCGGCGGTGTTCACCGACGTGTTCGGGTTGCGCGAGGGCGACGACGTGCGGATGGCCGGTGTGCGTGTCGGCCGGGTGGAAAGCATTGACCTGGACGGCAAACATGCCAAGGTGTCGTTCGTGGTGCAGAGCGACCAGCAGCTGCTGGGCACCACGGTCGCCTCGGTGACGTACCAGAATATCGTCGGGCAGCGGTATCTCGGGCTGTCGCTGGGCAGCATGGGCGAGCCGGAGCCGCTGCCGCCGGGCAGCGTCATCCCCGTCGAACAGACCGACCCGTCGTTTGACGTCGGCAGGTTGCTCAACGGATACGAGCCGCTGTTCAGCGTGCTCGACCCGCGCCACGCCGACAACCTCACCAAGGGCGTCATCCAGTCGCTGCAGGGCGACCAGGGGTCGATGACCGCCCTGGTCGACCAGACCGCGCAGCTGACCGACGCGTTCGCCGGGCAGGACGAGGATCTCGGCGGGGTGATCACCGACCTCAACCTGGTGGTCGCCAACCTCGCCAGACACAACGACGATCTCGACCACATCGTCGGTGAGGCCCAGTCCGTGGTGTCGACGTTCGATGCGCGACGACCCCAGCTCGTGGAGTCGATGGGCTCGATGGCGAAGGTGGTGCGTCAGCTCTCGACGATCTCCGACGAGGTGTACCCGCCGCTGAACGAACTCGTCCAGCGCCAACCGGGATTCGCCAAGCACATGCTCGGGATCGAACCGCAACTGGCGTTCGTCGGCGCCAACCTGCCGCTGATGCTCAAGGGGTTCGCGCGGATCACCAGCGAGGGCACCTACGCCAACGCCTACGCGTGCAACCTCGACGGCACCGCGTTCTTCCCGGGGCTCAACGATGTGACCCCGATCGTCGTCGCGGCGGCCACTCCTGGAAACAAAGCCCGCTACACCCCCAAGTGCAGGTCGATGGCCAATGGCTAAGCGAATATTCAAGGGTCGGCGCCCGCTGGAAAGCTACAGCAAGACGTGGCTGGGGGTCGTGGCGGTCGTGATGGTCTCGGTGCTCGTCGGGGCACTGCTGCTGGTCAGGGTCGCCGATTTCGGCTACCGCCACTACACCGCGCATTTCCTGCAGGCCGCCGCGCTGCAACCGGGCAACCCGATCACGGTGGCAGGCATTCCGGTGGGCGAGGTCAAAAGCATGGAGCTCAAAGGAACCTACGTCGAGGCGGGGTTGAAGGTCCGCGACGACGTCGTGCTGGGAGAGGACTCCCGCGCCTCGATCATGATCACCACTATCCTCGGATCGCGCTACCTCGCGCTGTACCCCGACGGCCCAGGGTCGTTGCCGGACAACACGTTCGACATCACCCACACCGAGGTGCCCTACGACTTGCAGGAGGCGCTCTCCGACGTCACCACCACCTATGAGCAGGTCGACTCCGATCAGTTCGCCGAGACGCTGGCGATCCTCGGAACACAACTGGAGACGCTGCCCCCGGTCGTACCGCAGGCGCTGGAGAACACCCACACGCTGTCGACGATCATCGCCGAGCGCCGCGACCAGTTGGGGGAACTGCTCAAGACCACCGAGATGGTCAGCACCACCCTGCGCCGCCAACAGACGACGATCGGCAACCTGGTCAACCAGGGCAACTCGTTGCTCGGCGAGTTCGTCGCACGCCGCGCCACCTTCCACGCGATGATGGATGCGCTCACCAACCTCGTGGAAACGTTGAGTGGCATCGTCATCGACGATCGCCCCGAATTGGAGGAACTGCTGAGCAATCTGCGTGAGCTGTCCAGCCTGCTCGCCAAGAACGACGACATGGTGCGCAGCATCCTGCAGTCCGGGCCGATCGCCTTGCGCGGCATCGCCAACATCTCCGGCACCGGCAACGCGATCGACTTCAACGCCTCCAGCGGCCTTCTGGTCGACTCCTGGATGTGCGCGATCAGCGGGCGTGCCAAGCAGTTCGGGATGATCGAGTACTACCAGGACTGCAAATGAGAACCGCCAGAAGTCGGATCATCGCGATCGTGGCCGTCGCTGCCGTCGCGGCGCTGGTACTCGCGGTCGTGGTGGCGAAGTTCGCCAAGGACCAGCTCGACACCATCACCGTCACCGCGCAATTCGACAGCGCGGCCGGCCTTTACGAAGGCAATGTGGTCGCCGTGCTCGGGATGCCGGTCGGCAAGGTCACCAAGATCACTCCGAAGGGCGGCTACGTCGAGGTCGACTTCACCGTCGACCAGGATGTGAAGGTGCCCGCCGACGTGCAGGCGGCCACCATCTCGAACTCGATCCTGACCGACCGTCAGATCGAGTTGACTCCGCCGTATCAGGACGGCCCCACCCTGCAGAACCACGACACCATCGGCTTGAACCGCACCCGCACACCGGTCGAATTCGCGCAGGTGCTCAATGTTCTCGACAAGCTCGCCGTCTCGCTGCGCGGTGACGGAAAGGGCAACGGGCCGATCGCCGACGTGGTCGACGCCAGCGCCGCCATCGTCGACGGTAATGGCCAGCAGATGAAGGATGCGCTGGGGGAGCTGTCGAATGCGTTGCGGCTCAGCTCGGATCGCGGGACGGTGACCAAGGATCAGTTGACCACGATCGTGCGCAACGTGAGTTCGCTGTCGGAGGCCGCGGCCCGCAACGACGAGATGATGCGCGAGTTCGGTTCGTCGATACGGGCATTGAGTCAGATCCTCGCCGACGAGAGGCTGGGCAGCGGGACCACCGGCAAGAAGATCAACGAGGTGCTGACCCACACCGGTGAGGTGTTGGATGCGCACCGCGAAACCATCAAGGAGTTGGTCGCCAACGGCGACGTGGTGTTGAACACCGCCGTCGACCACGAGCGCGATCTGAAGGAGTTCCTCGACGTCGCGCCGATGACGCTGGACAACCTGTACAACGTCGCCGACCAGAAGAACGGCGCGCTGCGGGTCAAGGTGGTCACCGACAAGGTGTTGTTCGATAACCAGCTGATCAAGGAGGTCTGCAACATGATGGGCCTGCGCCAGCTCGGTTGCAGCACAGGCACCGTGCAGGACTTCGGACCGGATTTCGGGCTGACCTACATGCTCGAAGGGCTCGCGGCGATGGGGCAGGAATGATGACGACCGCACGGATCCGCCGACGCCTCGCCGCCGCGCTGGCGATGACGGCCTGCTTGACTGTTTCGGGCTGTGCGACAGACGGTTTGGCTAGCCTGCCGCTGCCCGCACCCAGTGTGGGCGCCGACGGGTACCAGTTGACCGCGGTGTTCTCCAACGCGCTGAACCTGCCCGCGAACGCGAAAGTCAAGCTGGCAGGCGCCGATATCGGCCAGATGGAGTCGATGGTGGCCCGCAACTACACCGCGGTGACCACGCTGCGGATCATGGACGGGGTGCAGTTGCCACAGGGCAGCATCGCCGAATTACGTTCTGCGACACCGCTGGGCGACGTGTTCGTGGCAATCAAACCGCCCGACACGGTCGCGCCGGGCACACCGCTGCTCACCGACGGCGACACGATCGGGCTGGAGTCCACGTCGGCGGCGGCCACCGTCGAATCGGTGTTGGGGTCGGCGGCGATCCTGGTCAACGGCGGTGCGGTGCGCAACTTCACTAACATCATCAACGGGCTGGGCAAGGCGACCGGTGATCAGGGCGAAGCGTTCGGCACCCTCATCCGCAAGACCAACGACACGCTGCGCACACTCAACGGGCGGTCCGAACAGATCTCGACGGCGATGACCGAGACCTCCCGGCTGTCCAGTGAGATCGCGGCCAAGAACCAGGCGCTCAGCGACGTGATGGCACAGGCACGTCCGGCCACCGACACCCTGGCGGTCCACACCACCCAGATCGCCGACCTCGTCGAGCAACTCGGCGGCGTCTCCGGTCAGATGCGCAAGTTCCCGTCCATCGCCGGCACCGACACCAGCGGCCGCAGCGTGATCGCCGACGCCAACACCATTGCGGACGCGTGGAACGACGTCGCGCTGGCCCCGGACGCCACGCTCTATGCGCTCAACCGGCTGATGCCGCCGTTCATCAAAACCATGACGAGCAACGCGATTGCGTTGGATGCCAGCGTCGACCGGTTGGTGCTGGGATCCATCCCCGACATCGGATACGCCGGTGATCCCGGGTTACACGGCCCGAAGCGGCACAACTGGCATCAGCTCGTCGGCACGTTGAAGTACACGTTGTGGCGGCTGCAGGAGAGGGTGGTCGGGAAGGGCCCCGGCGTACCGCAGGTCCCGGTGATCCCCAGCCCGACCGAGCCCGGCGAGATCATCGTCGCCCCAGGGGCTTCCAGCGCCGCCCCGCCGCCACCCGAGTCGCCCCACGGACCGCCGCCGCCGGCTGCGCCGTTACCTGCGGAGGCGCCACGATGATCGGCACCGTCGCAGATCGGGTCGTCGACGTCGTCCGGTACGGCTACCGGCGCCGCGCCTGGCTGTCCTCGCTCGGACTGGTCATGACGTTGGTGGTCGCGACCGCGTATCTGATGTTCGGGGCGCTGCGGGTGAACCCGTTCGCGTCCAGCTACCAGTTGACCGTCGCGTTGCCCGAGTCGGCCGGGCTGTTGCCCAACCAGGACGTGACGTTGCGGGGTGTGCAGATCGGTCGGGTCGAGCGGCTCGACATCACCCCCGATGGCGTGCACGCGGTCGTGAACGTCAAGTCGACGGTGCAGATCCCGGAGTCGGCGGACGTGCGGGTGTCGGGGTTGTCGCCGGCCGGTGAGCAGTACATCGACTTCGTTCCCGAAGGAGAGTCGGGCCCGTACCTGGCCGACGGCGCCGTGATCGGTCAGGATCGGGCCACCGTTCCGGTCAGCCTGGCCGAGTTGCTGGCCAACGCCGACGGCGCGCTGGCTCAGGCCGACACCGACAAGCTCGAACTCATCCGCAAAGAGCTGAGCATGAGCGAAGCCGGACCGCAGAAACTCGCCGACATCGTCGACGGCGGCACGTTCCTGTTGTCCACCCTGGACTCGGTGCTGCCCGAGACCAGTTCCCTGTTGCGGACCAGCCAAGTGGTGTTCACGATGGTCGCCGACAAGAACGCCGGAATCGACGTCGCCTCAGACAATCTCAGCGAGAGCTTCGCCGGCATCAACAAAATGCGCGACGGTTATCGCCGACTCACCGACCAGACGCCGAAAACCCTGACACAGGTCGACAACCTGTTCGTCGACAACTCCGACACCATGGTGCAGCTGCTGGGCAACCTGACCACCACGTCGCGGCTGCTCTATCTGCGGGTGCCCGCGCTCAACGCGCTGTTCCCGGACTACCGCACCTCGGTGCTGGATGCGCTGGGCGCCGCGATGCACGACGGCGGGCTGTGGGGAACCGCGGAGATCTATCCGCGCTACACCTGCGACTACGGCACACCGAAGCTGCCGCCGTCGGCGGCGGACTACCCGGAGCCGTTCATGTACACCTACTGCCGCGACGACCATCCCGGCGTCCTGGTCCGCGGGGCGAAGAACGCGCCGCGGCCCGCCGACGACCACACCGCCGGGCCGCCGGCCGGCGCCGACCTCGGCCGGCAGACCGATCCAACCCCGAAGGGGCGCTACACGATCCCGACGCCCTACGGTGGCCCGACTCTACCCATCGAGCCGCCCCGCTGACCCGAGCCTGTCCGCTAGGAGATGATGATGTCCGTGAGTACCGACAAAACCGACAGCGACCGCGAGGCCGAAGACGTCGAGGAGCCCAAGGAATCTAACGAACCCGAGGAATCCGAGGACGCTGCCGCCGACTCCGAGGCCCAGGGCGACGACGACAGCGTTGCAGGTGGTGACGACGAACAGCGCACCGCCCGCGACTGGCGCCGCCACGTGCTGCGGGGCGCGGTGGTGGCGGCATTCGTCGTGGTGCTGGCGGCCGCCGGATACCTGGGTTGGCAGCTTTGGCAGGAGCGTCAGGTCGCGCAGGCCGGACAGGACGCGCGGCAGGCCGCGACCGACTACGCGCAGGTGTTGACCAGCATCGACTCGGCGAAGGTCGACGAGAACTTCGACGCGGTGCTCGACGGGGCCACCGGTGAGTTCAAAGACATGTACTCGCAGTCCAGCGAGCAGTTGCGCCAGCTGCTGATCGACAACAAGGCCTCGGCGCACGGCGTCGTCCTGGAATCGGCCGTGCAGTCGGCGACCAAGGACAAGGCGGTCATCCTGCTGTTCGTCGACCAGTCGGTCACCAACACCAACGTGCCCGACCCGCGCATCGACCGCAGCCGCATCAAGATGACCATGGAACACGTCGACGGGCGTTGGCGCGCAAGTAAAGTCGAACTGCCATGATGCGCCTGGCGAGTGCGGTCGCCGCCTCGCTGGTCACCGCCACGCTGGTCACCGCTCCGGCCGCGAACGCGTCGGCACCCTCGTTCTGCGGTGAGCTGGGCGGACAGTGGGACGGGCAGTTCTGTACGACATCGGTGGTGTCGGAGCGCAATGCGGTCCGAAACATCAAAATGGCGCTGCCCGGCGATCTTGTGCAGAACCCCGTGATTCGGGAGTACCTCACCAACCTGATGAACAACTGGCGCAATGCGGCCAAGAAGATGGTCCAGAACAGCTTCGGAGAGCAGCACTTCCAGATCTTTCAGCATGGCGAGGCGATGACGGTCGTCTTCCACGAGATGTACTCGGGTACGGTCGGTACCGACGCCCTGGCGCATCCGAACGCGCCCATCGTCAGCGACGCCTACCGCACCTTCACCTTCGCCGGTGGGCGGCAGTTGCAGATGGCCGATCTGTTCAAACCCGGTGTCGACCACCTCGCCGAGATCCCGCGCCTCGGTGCGCCATTCATCGTCGCTGCCCTCGATGCCGCGCCGCCGCCGCACCAGGCCGGCACCTACCCGTTCACCCCGGACCGCTGGACCCCGGACAAGGTGTACTCCGGCGCCTACAAGGCGTGGGCGCTGACGCCCGACGAACTGCTCATCTACATGCCGGACTACCCGGTGGCCCGCGACCGTCCGATCAACTTCACCCCGGGGCTCATGCAGTGGTCGATGGACGGCGGCACCGTACAGGCCCATATCCCGCTCGCGGCGTTGGCGCCGATCCTGCGGCCCGAATTCGGCGGTGTCTAGCCATGTTTCGATGGGTGGCGATGCTGGCGGTCGGGCTTCTGCTCGTCACGGCCCCGCCCAGCCATGCCGAGGCCGAGCCGACATTGCCGGTGTTCACCCCGTACCCGTCGGACTGGCAGCCCGACTACACCGTGTTCCCGTACAACCTGTGGCAGATCCGTGTCACGCCCGAACAGATCACCGCGCAACGTGAGTCGTGCCAGTGGTTCAACGCCCAGTACGACCAGCTGATGGGGCAGGTGTACGGGTTCCAGCGTTTCCTGGCTGATCAAGGTGACGACTGGTCGAAACCGGGAGTGACCGAGGCCGGTGACGTCGTCGCCGCCAACCTCGACCAATCCGCCGCCTTCCTGGACCCCCGCGCGCATACGCTGTTCATCATCAACTATCCGGACCAAAGCGAGTATTCGCCGCTGTTTCACGGGGATTCGATCTACCGGCTCTGGTACCAATTCACCCAGATCAGCGACAAGATCTCCAAGCGGCTGCCGGCCGGGCAGATCAACGCCAACATCGCGACCGGCAACGTGTACGGCACCGTGATCCGCGATTCCGGGGTGTGCGCGGGCGCCTGACCGGCATAAGAGGAAATCAACCCAGCTTGTCGGCCTCCGCGCGCGCTTGCGCGGCGAGCTTCTCGGCCAGCTCGGCCTTCCACCGGATCTCCTTCTTGACCCACGGGTTGTCCTGCGGAAACTCCTCGGTCTCGGCGACCCGGCGCACCTCGATCTTGACGCCCTTGCCCAGCGGAACCTTCGTCGCCCACCGCTTGGCCTCCTCCTTCGACGACACCTCAAGGATCCAAAACCCGTTGAACAGCTCGTTTTCGGGGTAGGGGCCGTCGGTGACCACCGGCGGATCGGAGTCGAAGTCGACGACGAAACCCTCCTCGGGTCCGGTCAGTCCCTCGCCGGCGCGCAGCACGCCGGCGTTGATCAGTTCCTCGTTGAAGCGGCCCATCGACTCGAGGATGTCGTCGAAGTCGATATCGGCCTCGGCCATCGCGGCCTCGGCAGCGGGGGTGGACCGCATGACCAGCATGTAACGCGCCATTGGGGTGTCTCCTTCGGGTCGTGCGTTCGGTTACCTAAAGACCGACACGTCCCGACGGGATTTCTCATCGCATTTTCCCCGCGGCTGCAAAGATGACCGGATGCCGACCGCTGACCTGGTCATTCGAGGGACCATCCTGACCGTCGACGAACACCGACCCACCGCCGGGGCGATCGCGGTCGCCGACGGCCGCATCGTCGCCGTCGGCGCCAACTCCGACGTCGCATCCTGGGTCGGGCCGCAAACCCGCCAGCTCGACGTCGACGGCGCCGTGATGCCGGGATTCGTTGAGGCCCACGGACATCCGTTGATGGAAGCGATGGTGCTCTCAGATGCCATGGCCGACATCCGGCCGGTGACCCTGCCCGACGCCGACGCGGTCGTCGCGTCGATCCGTGCCGAGGTCGCCTCCCGCGGCGCCGACGGCGCCTACCTCAACGGCTGGGATCCGCTTCTGCAGCACGGGCTTCCAGACCCCACGCTGGACTGGCTGAACGCCATGGCGCCCGAGCACCCGCTGGTGATCGTGCACAACTCCGGGCATAAGGCGTACTTCAACACCGCCGCCGCGGACCGGGCAGGTCTGACCCGCCACACCCCAGATCCCAAGGGCGCCAGCTACGGCCGCGACGCCGACGGCGAACTCGACGGCACCGCCGAGGAGATCGGCGCGGTGTTCTCGCTGCTGACCGATGCTATCCAGCCCAGTGACTACCCCGCGATGCTGCGCGCCGAACTGGCCCGGCTCAACCGCGCCGGTCTGACCACCTGCTCGGAGATGGCGTTCGACCCGACGCTTCGACCCCTCGTAGAGCAGATGCGCGACGAGCTCACCGTGCGGCTGCACCTCTATGAGATCTCCAACGCCGAGATGGCCACCGACGTGGCGCCCGATAACGGTGATGACCTGTTGCGCCAAACCGGAATCAAGATCTGGGTCGACGGCTCACCGTGGATCGGCAACATCGACCTGACGTTTCCGTACCTGGACACCGACGCCACCCGCACCATCGGCGTCGTACCGGGATCATGCGGCTGCGCCAACTACACCTCCGAGCAGCTGACCGAGATCGTCGGCGCCTACTTCCCGCGCGGCTGGCAGCTGGCCTGCCACGTGCACGGCGACGCCGGTGTCGACACCATCCTCGACGTCTACGAAGACGCGCTGCGCCGACATCCCCGCGCTGATCACCGGCTGCGCCTCGAACATGTCGGCGCCATCCGCCCCGAGCAACTGCAGCGCGCCCACGACCTCGGCGTCACGTGCAGCATCTTCGTCGACCACCTCCACTACTGGGGCGATGTGCTGGTCGACGGCCTGTTCGGCCCCGAGCACGGAAGTCGGTGGATGCCGTGCGGATCGGCGGTGGCCACCGGGATGCGTATTTCGCTGCACAACGATCCGCCGGTGACCCCCGAAGAGCCGCTGCGCAACATCAGCGTCGCGGTCACCCGCACCGCGCCCAGCGGCCGGGTGCTGGGCCCCGAGCAGCGGCTCACCGTCGAGCAGGCGATCCGCGCGCAGACCATCGACGCCGCCTACCAGCTGTTCGCCGACGACGCCGTCGGATCACTCGAGGTCGGCAAGTACGCCGATCTGGTGGTGCTGTCGGCCGACCCGCGTGCGGTGCCGGCCGAACAGATCACCGATCTGGAGGTTCGCGCAACTTTCCTGGCTGGCGCGCAGGTTTATGGCAGGCTCTGAACATGTCTGACCTGCCTGAGCCCCGTTTCCTCGACGAACGAACCGCCCACTGGGCCCAAACCAAGCCGGATGCCGAGGCGATGACGTACCTGGACCGGACCTGGACCTGGGCGCAATGGAACGACCGGGTGCGTCGGCTCGCCGGTGCGCTGACCGAGCGCGGCATCAAACGCGGCGACGTGGTGGCGTTCCTGGACAAGAACCACCCGGCCGGCGTGGAGTTGACGCTGGCGGCCGCCTCGCTGGGCGCGGCCAACGCGCTCATCAACTTCCGGTTGGCCACCGACGAACTCGACTACGTGCTCAACGACTCCGACGCCAAGCTGCTGGTCGTCGGGTCCGAGCTGAAACCGAGCATCGACAAGATCCGCGACCAGCTCACCAACGTCGAGCACATCATCGAGGTGACCCCGGAGGGCGGTGACGGCGACGAGTACGAGGCGATGCTGGCGTCGGCGACCCCGGTGAACCGCGGCGCCGACGTCACACCCGACGACGTGTGCATCATCATGTACTCCTCGGGCACCACCGGCAGGCCCAAAGGCGTTGAGCTCACACAGGCCAACATCATCGCCCACACCGTCAACGCGCACGAGGGCTTCGAGTTCGACGAGGGCGACAAGAGCATGGTGTCGATGCCGCTGTTCCACGTCGGCGGCTCGTCCTACGTTCAGTTCGGCCTGCACGACGGCGTGCCGAGCGTGATGACGCGCGAGGTGGACGGCGCAGCGCTGGCCGGCGCAATTCTGCAGGGCGCCAACAGAACGTTCCTGGTGCCCGCCGTGCTGGCCAAGGTGCTGGAGTCCGGCGAGGACGCGGTGAAACTGTTCGCCGCGCTCAAGACGTTCGCCTACGGCGCGTCGCCGATGCCGCTGCCGCTACTGCGGCAGGCGCTCAAGGCGTGGCCGGACACCGAGTTCATGCAGGTGTACGGGCTCACCGAGGTGTGCGGGGTGATCAGCCACCTGCTGCCCGAGGCGCACCGCGACCCCGGCAGGGAGGAGCGGCTTTCCAGCGCGGGCACGTTGGTGCCCAACGCGCAACTACGCGTCGTCGACCCGGACACGCTGGAGGACGTCCGGCCCGGCGAGCAGGGCGAATTGTGGTTCCGTACACCGCAGTTGATGAAGGGCTACCACAACAAGCCGGAGGCGACCGCCGAGGCGATCACCTCCGACGGCTGGTTCCGCACCGGTGACGTCGGACACGTCGACGAGGGCGGCTACATCTTCGTCGAAGACCGGCTCAAAGACATGATCATCTCCGGTGGGGAGAACATCTACTCCATCGAGGTCGAACGGGTGCTGGCCGAGCATTCCGCCGTCGGCGATGTCGCGGTCATCGGCATACCCGACGAGAAGTGGGGCGAGGTGGTCAAAGCCGTTGTCTCACTTGAGGGCTCGGCTACCCCCGAAGAGCTCATTGCGTGGTGTCGCGAACGGCTGGCAGCCTACAAGTGCCCCAAGAGCATCGATATCACCGACGAGCTGCCGCGCAACCCGACCGGCAAGGTCCTCAAAAAGGAACTGCGCAAACCCTACTGGGAAGGCCGCGACCGCGCGACGGTCTAAGAGCGGCTACTGGCGCACCGGGATCGCGATCTCGTTACGACGGCGAAACGACACTGTCCACGGCGGGTCGTAGAACCAGGACTGCGCCGGTCCGGTCACCTCGATACCGTTGGCGCGCAACGTCTCGGAGAGCTCCTTGGTGCGCGCAGCGACGGCCTGGGCGCTGCGGTCGCCGCTGAACCGCAGTACCGCGACGGTCCCCCCGGGCACGGTTACCAGCCGCACCTCGTCGCCGTCCGGAGTCGGCAGCGTGTCCAGCGTCCACTTCGATGGCATGTAGAACCGGATCGTGGAGTGCTCGCCGTCTCGGGCCTGGGCCACCGGCGCGGTCATCGCAATCGTCTCCTCGCGGTGGTTGCCGCCGAAGATGTAGCCGGCGAGGCGGCGGAACCCGATGTAGCGGGCGCGGTCCTCGTCGGCGGTCACCGTGGTCTCAGCGGCTATCCGCGGACCGTACTTACGGATCTCCACGTCATCGGTGAGCCGGGTGCCCACGTAGTGCGGCTCTTCGGTGCCCACCCGGATACCCACGATCGACAGCACCGATTCCGTGATCTGCACGGGGATCTCGAGCAGCCGCATCATCATTCTCCTTGGTTGCTTGAGATTTTGCCGGTTGGGTAAGGAACTAAACGTCGGCGGTGGGGCAGGATGGACGACGTGGCCGACCTCGACGACATCCTCGACCGTCTGCACGTGGTCGCGCTGCCCATGCGAGTTCGGTTCCGCGGCATCACCGTTCGCGAGGTCGCGCTGATCGACGGGCCGAGCGGGTGGGGTGAATTCGGGGCGTTTCTCGAATACCAGCCGCCCGAGGCCGCGCACTGGCTGGCATCGGCCATCGAGGCCGCCTACCAGCCGTCGCCGCCGACGCACCGTGACCGCATCCCGATCAACGCCACCGTGCCCGCCGTCGGCGCCGCGGCGGTACCGGAGGTGCTGCAGCGCTTTCCCGGGGCGGCCACGGCGAAGGTGAAGGTCGCCGAACCGGGTCAGTCGCTGGCCGACGACGTCGCACGCGTGAACGCCGTGCGCGCGCACGTGCCCACGGTGCGCGTCGACGCCAACGGCGGATGGACGGTCGAGGAGGCGCTCACCGCCGTGGCCGCGTTGACCGCCGACGGTCCGCTGGAGTACCTCGAACAGCCGTGCCCGACGGTCGCGGAGCTCGCCGAGCTGCGCCGCCGCGTCGACGTGCCGATCGCCGCCGACGAGAGCATCCGCAAGGCCGACGACCCCCTGTACGTGGTGCGCGCCGCAGCTGCCGACATCGCGGTGCTCAAGGTGGCCCCGCTGGGTGGCGTCACACGGCTGCTGGACATCGCCGCGCAGATCGACATCCCAATCGTGGTGTCGTCGGCGCTGGACTCGGCCGTGGGTATCGGGCGTGGCCTGCTGGCCGCCGCGGCGCTGCCGGACCTGCGCCACGCGTGCGGGCTGGGCACCGGCGGGTTGTTCGTCGAGGACGTCGCCGAACCTGTGTCGCTCGACGATGGAACGCTGCCGGTGGGGCCGGTCGTCCCGGATCCGGCCCGGCTCGCGGCGCTGGCTGCCCCGCCCGACCGCAGGCAGTGGTGGATCGACCGGATCCGGGCCTGCTACGGCGCCGTGTCCTAATTCGTGGGGTGCACGGCATAGACGCTACGTCTCCGGTGCACAACACTGATTCCGTGCGAACGGTGATCATCCTCGGCTATCCGGGTGTGCAGGCGTTGGACCTGGTCGGCCCGCATGAGGTGTTCACCGGCGCCGCGATGTACCTGCAGGCCGACGGCCGCGAGGGGTACCAGGTGCGCGTCGTCACCGCCGACGGCGAACCGGCGAGGACGGGAACCGGCCTGGCCTTCGTCGCCGAACCCCTGCCCGACCCAAGCCGGCCCGTCGACACCGTGATCCTGCCCGGCGGGTTCGGGGTGGACGACGCCCGCGCCGACCCCGACGTCGTCGCATGGGTGAAGGCCGCCGCGCAGCACGCGCGTCGCGTCGTCAGCGTCTGCACGGGCGCGTTCCTGGCCGCGCAGGCCGGTTTGCTCGACGGCTGTCCGGCCACCACGCACTGGGCGTTCGCGGATCGGCTGGCCCGGGAATTCCCCTCGGTGACCGTCGATCCCGAGCCGATCTTCGTGCGCAGCAGCGAGCGGGTCTGGACCGCGGCGGGGGTCACCGCCGGTATCGACCTGGCGCTGTCGCTCGTGGAGGACGATCACGGCACCGACGTCGCGCAGACGGTGGCGCGCTGGCTGGTGATGTATCTGCGCAGGCCCGGCGGGCAGACGCAGTTCGCCGCGCCGGTGTGGATGCCGCGCGCCAAACGTATGCCGATCCGCACCGTGCAGGAAGCCATCGAGTCCGAACCCGGTGGCCCGCATAGCATTCCGGAGTTGGCGCGGCGCGCCGCGATGAGCCCGCGGCACTTCACCCGGGTGTTCACCGAAGAGGTGGGGGAGGCGCCGGGCGCCTACGTCGAACGGATCCGCACCGAGGCCGCGCGCCGTCAGCTCGAGGAGACCGACGACACGCTCACCGCGATCGCCGCGCGCTGCGGCTTCGGAACCGCGGAAACGTTGCGCCGCAACTTCGTTCGTCGTCTCGGCGTCTCGCCCGATCAGTACCGCAAGACGTTTGCCTAACCGAGGAGAAACAATGCAGATCGCGATCATGGTGTACCCCGGCTACACCGCGCTGGACTTCATCGGGCCCTACGAGGTGCTGCGCAACCTGCCTGACACCGAGGTGCGGTTCGTCTGGCACGAGCCAGGGCCCATCGCAGCGGATTCGGGGGTGCTGCTCATCGGCGCCACGCACTCGTTCGACGAGACGCCCGCACCCGACCTCGTGCTGGTCCCCGGCGGCGGCGCCACATTCGAGCACGCCCGCGACGAGAAGGTGCTCGACTGGGTGCGCCGCGTCCATGAGACGTCCACCTGGACGACGTCGGTGTGCTCGGGGTCGGTGATCCTGGCCGCGGCCGGGCTGCTGGAGGGCCGCCGGGCCACGTCCCACTGGATGGCGTTGCAGACGCTGAAGGCCTTCGGCGTCGAACCGGTCGGCGACCAGCGCATCGTGCGGGAGGGCAAGATCGTGACCGCGGCCGGGGTGTCGGCGGGTATCGACCTGGCGATGTGGCTGTGTGGGCAGATCGGCGGGGAGGCCAAGGCCAAGGCCGTGCAGCTGGTCATCGAATACGACCCGCAGCCGCCGTTCGACTCCGGGCACACCTCCAAGGCGTCGGTGGCCACCAAAGCGGCCGCGACCGCGCTGCTCACCAGGGATATGGTCAAGCAGCACCAGGTGGCGCCGTCGGTCAAGCTGGTGTGGAACGCCGCGCTCAAACGGGCGATTTCGGCGCGCTAACGCCCCGCCAGGGTCCGCGAGCGCGCCGAAATCGCTGAGCGGATGGCGGCGAGAACCCGATGTGGATATTCGACGAGGTCCAACCAGGTGAACCGCAGCACCTGCCACCCGTTCAGGATCAGATAGTTCTGGCGTTTCCGGTCGTACTGGAACGCCTCCTGGTCGCTGTGGAAAGCCCAGCCGTCAACCTCGATGGCGATCTTCAGGACCGGAAACGCGACGTCGATCTTGTACGGGCCGCACGGATGGTTCGCCTTCCATCCGGTGACGCGCGCGTTGCGCAGCTGTGTGAGCAGCAGCCGCTCCGCCTCCGACCGGGCGCCGTCAGACGCCGCATGCAACAGCCGTCGTGCCCGCGGCGAGCCATACCGGCCCTTGTTGCGCAAATGCGCCCGCCACAACTGGTTCAGGGTGACATGGCGCTGCAGGGCGGAGTCCATCAGCTTCACCCCGCCGCCGCGCTGGACGGCGGCTTCGACCACCGTCAGGTCCAACGCCGTCAACCGCATGCCCTCGAGTTCGACGACGTCTGCGGGGCCGAGGTCGCGCCGCCGGACCCGGACGCCGTCACGGCTGCGTCCATGGCTGTTCCGGGGGACTGTCACTTCGACGATCTCGGGTGCGAACCTCGTCAGGTTGTGCCAGAACGCAGCGGTCAGACCGCTTGCCGCGGCGCGCAGGCCGTAACCCCATACCGCCGCGCGGATACGTGCTGCGTCGGTGAACGGCCGGTCTTCGACGAAGTACACCCCAGGCGTGCACCGGCGCCAATGGCCGGACGCCACGTGTCGCTGTACGACTTTGCGGCTCAAGCCGGCGTCGCGGGCCTGGGCGAGCGTGATCACGCCGTCATGGCGGCGCAGGTAGTCATCGATCATGGTGGTTGGACGCGCCCGACGGCCCCGCGGTTCCACTCCCGGTGATTTCGGCGCGTTAACGCCCCGCCACGGGTCATTTCCGCGCCGAAATCACCGCGAAACCGCCACCAAGTACCGTCGTCAGCGTGAATCTGGCCTACGACGACCGCGGTAGCGGTCCCGCTGTGGTGTTCATCGCCGGTCGCGGTGGCGCCGGCCGGACCTGGCATCTGCATCAGGTCCCCGAGTTCCAGCGGGCCGGTTATCGCTGCATCACCTTCGACAACCGTGGCGTGGGCGCCACCGAACAAGCCAGCGGCTTCACCATCGAGACGATGGTGGGCGACACCGCGGCGCTGATCGAGAAACTCGACGCCGCGCCGGCCCGCATCGTGGGGGTGTCGATGGGCTCGTTCATCGCCCAGGAACTCATGGTATCGCGCCCCGAACTGGTCGACCGCGCGGTGCTGATGGCCACCCGCGGCCGCGCGGACCGCACCCGCGAGTTCTTCCGCGATGCCGAGCGCGAGCTCAACGAGGCCGGCATCAATCTGCCACCCAGCTACGACGCCAAAATCCGCCTGCTGGAAAGCTTTTCACCGAAGACGCTCAACGACGACGCGAAGGTCCGCGACTGGATCGACATGTTCATGATGTGGCCGACCAAGCCCACCCCGGGACTGCGGGCCCAGATCGGCGTCGCGCCCGACGGCAATCGGCTGCTCGCTTACCGCACCATCACGACGCCCACCCTGGTCATCGGGTTCGGCGACGACGTGGTGCTGCCGCCGCATCTGGGCCGTGAGGTGGCCGACGCCATCCCCAACGGCCGTTACCTGGAGATCCCCGACGCCGGCCACCTGGGCTTCATCGAGCAGCCGCAGGCGGTCAACGAAGCGGTGCTGGAGTTCTTCGCCGATAGTCTGGAGTCGTGAACCCATCGACCGCGCAGGCCCGCGTGGTCGTCGACGAACTGATTCGCGGCGGCGTACGCGACGTCGTGTTGTGCCCCGGCTCGCGTAACGCACCGTTGGCGTTCGCCCTGCACGACGCCGACCGGGCCGGCCGCATCCGATTGCACGTGCGCATCGACGAGCGCACGGCCGGCTACCTGGCGATCGGGTTGGCCGTCGCCGAGCAGGCGCCGGTGTGTGTGGCGATGACGTCGGGCACCGCGGTGGCCAACCTGGGCCCGGCCGTGGTGGAGGCCAACTACGCGCGGGTGCCGCTGATCGTGCTGAGCGCCAACCGGCCCTACGAGCTGCTGGGTACCGGCGCCAACCAGACCTTCGAGCAGCTCGGCTACTTCGGTACCCAGGTGCGCGAATCGATCAGCCTGGGCCTCGCTGAGGAGGCGACCGACCGGATGGCCGAACTCAACGCGCAGTGGCGCTCGGCGACGTGTCGAGTTCTCGTGGCGGCCGCAGGTTCCCGCTCAGCCAACGCGGGGCCCGTGCAGTTCGACATCCCGCTGCGGGAACCGCTGGTGCCCGACGCGTTCGAGGGGCGGGCCAGTGGTGCGTACGCGCCCGACGGTCGGCCCGGCGGCAAGCCGTGGACCCACACCCCGCCCGTCACGTTCGATCAGCCGCTGGACATCGACCTCACGCCCGACACCGTCGTCATCGCCGGCCACGGCACGGGCGAGCATCCCAACCTGGCCGAGCTGCCGACCGTCGCCGAGCCGACGGCGCCGCCTGCCGCCAACCCGCTGCATCCGCTGGCGTTGCCGCTGATCCACCCGAAGCAGGTCATCATGTTGGGCCGCCCGACGCTGCACCGGCCGGTCTCCGCGTTGTTGGCCGATCCGTCGGTGCCGGTCTACGCGTTGACGACGGGTCCACGCTGGCCCGACGTATCGGGAAACTCGCAGGCCACCGGCACCCGCGCCGTCACCACCGGCGCACCGCACCCGGGCTGGCTGAAGCGTTGTAAGGAGTTCAACCGGCACGCCGTCGATGCGGTACACGGCCAGCTCGCGGCGCACCCGTTGACGACCGGGCTGCACGTGGCCGCCGCGGTGGCCGACGCGCTGCGACCGGGGGATCAGCTGGTGCTGGGCGCGTCGAACCCGGTGCGCGACGCGGCGCTGGTGGGGCTGAACACCCACGGCATCAAGGTGCGCTCCAACCGCGGCGTGGCCGGCATCGACGGCACGGTGTCCACGGCGATCGGGGCGGCGCTGGCGCACGAACGGGCCACCGCAGGCGGCCGCACTATCGCGTTGATCGGCGACCTGACCTTCGTGCACGACAGCTCCGGTCTGTTGATCGGGCCGACCGAGCCGACGCCGCGGCAGCTGACCATCGTGGTGTCCAACGACAACGGCGGCGGCATCTTCGAACTCCTCGAGCAGGGCGATCCGCGGTTCTCCGATGTGTCGTCGCGGATCTTCGGTACCCCGCACGACGTGGACGTCGGCGCGTTGTGCCGGGCCTATCACGTGGACAGTCGCCAGCTCGAGGTCGACGAGCTGGCCGATGCGCTCGACGAACTGTTCGACGGGATGCGGGTGCTGGAGGTGAAGGCGGACCGGTCCTCGTTGCGGGCGTTGCACGCGTCGATCAAGGCGGCGCTGTGAACCTCGGCCGGCTGCGACATCCGATCACGTTGCTGCACAGCGTGTTTCCGAACTTGTCGGCGGACCCGAACGGGTCGCGGACCCAGCGGGTGTTTCGCCGGATCCGCATCGGCATCGTGATCGTGGCGTGCCTGGTGACGCTGCAGTCGGTGCTGATGGTGTTGGGCGCATGGCGCAACGACCGTCAGATCGAGCGGCATATGGGGGTGGCGGAGGCCGAGGTGCTGAGCGCGGGGCCGCGGCGCTCGACGATCGAGTTCGTGACGCCGGACCGGGTTACGTATCGGCCGGAGTTGGGGGTGCTGTACCCGTCGGAGTTGGAGGCGGGGATGCGGATCTATGTCGAATACGACGTGAACGACCCGGATCTGGTGCGGGTGCAGGACCGCGACGCGTCGCTGGCGATCATCCCGGCCGGTTCGATCGCGGTGGTGGGCTGGCTGATCGCAGGCGTGGCGTTGGCGGGCTCCAGCCTGGCCCAGCGCCGCCTCACCCAGCGCGCAGGACGGGTCGATCTCGACGCAGGAGTAAAGCTCACGACTGGATGAGCTTTTCCAGCCAGTCGTCGTCGTAGATGTCGAGGCGCTCGTCGTTGACCAGGTCGTAGACCGTCGGGGTACCGGTGCTCAGCGGGTCGATCTGAACCAGGTACCCGAAGTTCGTCACCTCCATATCGGCGATGTTCACGGCCGACCCGCCGGTGCCGACCCGACTGGCGACGCTGTCGGCAAGCCCTGCTTCCCTTGCCATCTCAGCCATCTCATCGTCGCTCGGACCCGAGCCCCCGGATCCTTGATGCGCCCACAGCTCCTCGACGAACCGCTGGTACGCCGCGCCCGTGGCCTCCGGGTCCGCCGCCAGAAACAGCGCGTTGCTCACCCGCGCCGAGTACCCGTCGGCCACCGTGTCCAGAAACGTCAGCGGACGGTAGGTAACCTGCAACCGCCCGACGGCGATGTAGTAGGCGAGCTGATCGCCGAAGTCGGCCTGCAGGTCGGCGCAGTGCGTGCACTGCGGCTCGGTGAAGATCTCGATGTGCGCCCGCGCGTTGTCGAACCCGGCGACGACGCCGTAGCCGTCCGCGCTCAGCTCGACGGGCGGCTTGTCCGGGTCGGGCTGCGCGGCGCCGGCGATCTGCTTGGTGCAGCCCGCGGCGACCAGCATCACCCCGAGCGCCAGCACCGCCAGGATCCGCGATATCCGCATGTCAACCGCCTTTCCAGTGGGCACCCTACTCGACAAAACCACCAGGTCTTCGCCCGCCGTACCCCGTGCTGCAACCTTGCCGACAACCTCCGCTGACACCCTTTCGGTGTGCGCGTTGCCATCGTCGCAGAGTCCTTCCTCCCCAACGTCAACGGCGTCACGAACTCGGTGCTCCGGGTGCTCGAGCATCTGCGCCGCACCGGTCACGAATCCCTCGTCATCGCTCCGGACACCCCGCGCGGCCAACCTCCCGCCGAACGGGTGCACGACGGGATCCGCGTGCACCGGGTGCCGTCACGCATGTTCCCCGCGATCAACTCGCTGCCGCTCGGCGTGCCGCGGCCCCGGATGCTCGCTGTCCTGCGCGGATTCGACCCCGACGTCGTGCATCTGGCGTCACCGGCGCTACTCGGCTACGGCGGCCTGCAGGCCGCACGCCATCTCGGGGTGCCGACCGTCGCGGTATTCCAAACCGACATCGCCGGTTTCGCGCAGAGCTACGGCGTCGGCTTCGCCGCGCGCGCCACGTGGGCGTGGACGCGGCACCTGCACAGCCGCGCCGACCGCACCCTGGCGCCATCGACAGCAGCCGTGGAAAACCTGACAGCACACCGTATTCCGCGGGTGCACACGTGGGCGCGCGGTGTCGACATCACCGGGTTCGTACCGTCTGCGCGCGACGACGAACTGCGCCGCCGGTGGTCACCGCTCGGCAGGCCCATCGTCGGGTTCGTGGGCCGGCTGGCCCCGGAAAAGCACGTCGAGCGTCTGGCGCCGCTGGCCGTCCGCGACGATCTGCAACTCGTGATCGTCGGCGACGGCATCGACCGCGCTAAACTCCAACACACGCTGCCCACAGCGGTTTTCACCGGCGCACTGTACGGAACCGATCTCGCCACGGCCTACGCGTCGATGGACGTGTTCGTCCACCCCGGCGAACACGAGACGTTCTGCCAGGCCGTGCAGGAGGCGATGGCGTCTGGGGTGCCGGTCGTCGCGCCGAACGCCGGCGGGCCGCGCGACCTGGTGGCGCCCTACCGCACCGGGTTGCTGCTGACCGTCGACGAGTTCGCAACCAAGCTGCCCGCGGCCGTCGACCATCTGATCGCCGAACGCGCCCGCTATGCGGTGGCCGCGCGGCGCAGCGTGCTGGGCCGCACCTGGCCGGCCATCTGCGACCAACTAATCGACCACTACGACGACGTGATCGGCCGGCGCCGACTCAAAGCCGCGTAACGCTGATCCCTGTGCCTCGGGGTTACCGGTAGCGTCGACGCGGTGAGCCGCGCGACGCTGGACAAAGACCCGCACGACGTCGCATCGATGTTCGATGCGGTCGCGCGCCGCTACGACCTGACCAACACCGTGCTGTCGCTGGGCCAGGACCGGTTCTGGCGGCGGGCGACGCGCGCGGCGCTGCGGATCGGGCCCGGCGACAAGGTGCTCGACCTGGCGGCGGGCACCGCGGTGTCGACGGTGGAGTTGGCGGCCTCGGGCGCGTGGTGTGTGGCCGCCGATTTCAGCGTCGGGATGCTGGCCGCCGGTCAGCGGCGCGACGTGCCCAAGGTGGCTGGCGACGCGACCCGACTACCGTTCGCCGACGGTGTTTTCGACGCGGTGACCATCAGCTTCGGGCTGCGCAACGTGGTCGACCACGCCGCGGGGCTGCGCGAGATGGCGCGGGTGACCCGCCCCGGCGGCCGGCTGGTGGTCTGTGAGTTCGCCACGCCGACGAACCGGGCGTTCGCGACGGCCTACAAGGAGTACCTCATGCAGGCCCTGCCGCGGATCGCCCGCGCGGTGTCGTCGAATCCGGAAGCCTACGTTTACCTCGCCGAGTCGATCCGCGCGTGGCCCGACCAGCAGGGACTGGCGCGCGAGATTGCCGAGGCCGGATGGTCCTCGGTCCGATGGCGCAACCTGACCGGCGGGATCGTCGCGCTGCACGCCGCGACCAAGCCGTAGCTGGGCAAATCGACGCCGCACGGCGTGTCTGCCCGTCCCGAGGCAGAATCGCCATTAACTTATCGACATGTCGGGTGATGCGTCTCACACGCACCTGTCCCGCAGGACGTTCCTCGCCGGAACCGCGGCGGCAGCCGCGTTGGCCACGATGCCGCCGCGGGCCAGGGCGCAGTCCGGCAAGACGGTCGCGGTGTTCGGCGCGGGCATCGCCGGGTTGACCGCCGCGCACGAACTCGTCGACCGCGGCTACCAGGTCACCGTCTACGAACGCAAGGAACTCGGCGGCAAGGCCCGCTCGATACCGGTCCCGGACTCCGGCGCCACCCCGTTACCCGCCGAACACGGCTTCCGGTTCTTCCCCGGTTTCTACAAGAACGTCACCAACACGATGCGCCGAGTCCCGTTCCCCGGCAACCGAAACGGTACCTGGGACAACCTGACCCGCGCGACGTCGTATCTGCATTCCGGGATGGGCCGCACGGATCTGACTGTGCCGCTGCCGCTTCCGCTGCCGACGATCCCCAACCCGATCACCCCCGAGGTGTTCATCGAATCGGTCACCGCGGTGTTCGAGACGTTGTTCCGGCTGCCGCCGTTGGAGGCGGTGTACGCCGCGCAGAAGCTCGCGGTCTATGTCACCAGCAGCACCGAGCGCAAACTCGGGCAGTGGGAGCACATGACGTGGGAGGACTACATCGGGGCCAACCGAAAGTCCCGCGAATACAACCGCTACCTCGCCGACGGCATCATCCGCAACCTGGCCGCCTCCAAATCCAAAGACGCGAGCGCCCATTCGATCGGGCTGGTCGGCGAAGCCTCGGTCTGGTCCATCCTGATGTTCGGAAACGACATCGACGGCAAGGGTTTTGACCGCGTGCTCAACGGCCCGACGAGCTCGCAGTGGCTGGACCCGTGGATCGAGCACCTGCGCGACCAAGGGGTGCAGTTCCGCGTCGGTCAGGCGTTGGCGCGGTTCACCCCCAACGGCAGGCACATCGAATCGGCCACCGTGGTCAACCAGGGCGGCATCCCGCAACCCGTCGTCGCAGATTGGTACATCTCGGCCGTGCCGTGCGAGAAGCTCGCCACCGTCTTGACCTCCGACGTCATCGAAGCCGACCCGCAACTGGCCAACATCGCGCTGCTGCGCACCGAGTGGATGAACGGCCTGATGTTCTACCTCAAGGAACGGGTCGACGTCACCACGGGCCACGTCAACTACGTCGACACCGGCTGGGCGATCACGTCGATCAGCCAGGAACAGTTCTGGAAGAAGAGCCTCACCGAATACGGCGACGGCACCGTCAAAGACTGTATGTCGGCGATCATCTCGGACTGGACCACCCCGGGTAACTTCAACGGCAAGAGTGCGCGCGACTGCACGCCCGAGGAGGTCGCCCGCGAGGCGTGGCAACAGATCAAGGCCCACCTCAACGACACCGGCAAGGTCGTCGACGACGACATGCTGCATTCGTGGTTCCTCGACCCGGCGATCATCGACACGGGCACACCGGATGTGCGCAACGACGAACCGCTGTTCATCCAGGACCCCGGTTCGTGGCATCGTCGACCGAACGCGGTGACGGGGATCGACAACCTGTTTCTGGCGGGCGACTGGGTCAAGACCGACCAGAACGTCACCACGATGGAAGGCGCCAACGAGGGCGGGCGCTACGCGGCCAACGGCGTGCTGCAGGCGTCGGGTTACTCCGGACAGTTGGTCAAAATCGTCGAGTTGTTCCAGGCGCCCTGGTGGGGTCCGTTCAAGGAACTCGACCGCGGCCGCTACCGCTCGGGTCTCCCGCATGTGCTCGACATCTTCGACACCCGCTGGCCGTCCAGATAGCCCAGGTGGAGGCTAGCCGAAGTTCTGAATGTTGTTGGGCGCCAATATGACTTCGCCCGTGGCCTGCTGCGGCGGGATGCGTGGTTGGTCACCGAGCCGTTCGCACACACCGACGTAGGTCACGTTCTGACACGGACCCGAGGGCGCCGCGGCGGCGACGCCTGCTGAACCCACGGCCGCCGCGATGGCGAACGCGCCGAGTGCCGCCCGAATCCTCAGACCCCGCATCGTGGTTCCTCCCTCGATGCATTGACAAACGCCGCCGCACCCAAGAGTAATCCCGGAGCCAGCCCGTGAACAGTTCTGCTAGCTGGGCTTACAGTTAGCTCGGCTCGACAACGCCTGCGTCCCAAGCGTGTTGAGACTGCGCGCCGACGTCGCGGTCGTGGGTCTGCTGAAAGTTGCGTCCGCCGCGTGCGAAGGTGGCGACGACGGCGGCGGGCACCGCGGATTCGGGCAGCGGCCGCGACAGCCACCGGCATGGGCGCACATGCACAAGATCGACTGCCGCCCCGTCGCCGTCGTAGAAGTACGGCCCGTCGATGCGGCCCAGCCAGTACAGGCCGTCGGCGTCGCGCGTCCATACGAACGCGCCGTCCGCGACGTCGGCGAACCGGTCGACGCGGCGCTGCAGCCGCTCATCCGCACCGGCCTCACCGAAGCCCACGAGGCCCAACGCCAACGCGCGCTCGACCGCTGCCGCCGCGTCGAAATCGTCGTTGCGCGAACGCATCGGCGCGCGGTAGACGGCCGGTGTACCCATCAGGAAAACGGGGGTCGTTCGTCGATGCGTCGCGACACCTTTCCTGCCGCCCGCCAGACCCGGGCGATCCAGTCCTCATCCTCATCGGTGACGAAGTTGCCCATCACCCGCACCGCGACCGTCATCAAGAAGTCCGATCTCATCGCCACCGGACCCGCCAGCGGCAGGAACCGCGGAATCGTCAGCAACAGAGCCAGCCGTCGCGCCACCGAGAACCCGCGCGCGTAGTGCTCGGAAAGCACCGCCGGCCACGCCGCGGTCAGATCACCGGAGCCCAGCAGCGACGCCGCGAGCCGGCCGGTCTGCAGCCCGTAGTCGATGCCCTCACCGTTGAGCGGGTTGACGCACGCGGCCGCATCGCCGATCAGCATCCAGTTCGGCCCGGCCACCCCGGACACCGCGCCGCCCATCGGCAACAGCGCCGACAGCCCGGCCCGCGGTTCGCCGGTGAAGCCCCACTCGTCGCGGCGCAGCCCGGCATAGTAGGACATCAGCGGTCGCAGCGCGGCGTCGGCGGGGCGTTTGGCCGTCGCGAGCGCCCCGACGCCGATGTTCACCTCGCCGTTGCCCAGCGGGAAGATCCAGCCGTATCCGGGCAGCACCGCACCCTCGGGTGAGCGCAGTTCCAGGTGCGACGTGATCCACGGCTCGCTGGCCCGCGGCGTGCCGATGTAGCCGCGGATCGCCACGCCGTACACGGTTTCCTTGTGCCACTGCCTGCCGAGCACCCGGCCCAACGTCGAGCGTGCGCCGTCGGCGACGATCAGCTCGCGACAGCCGATCGACGCCCCGGAGTCCAGCCGCACCTCCGATACCCGTCCAGCCGAATCATGAGTGACACCAACGGCTTTCACGCCCAACATCATCTTGGCCCCCTCGTCGACGGCCACCATGCGGATACGGTCGTCGAGCTCGGTGCGCGGGACCGCGCTGGAGGTCGCCGGGAACGACGGCCCCGGCCACTCGATTTCGACGTCGGCGCCAAAGCCCGCCATCCGCAGCCCGCGGTGGCGCACCCGGCCGTCTAGCCACGAACCCAGTCCCAGCCGGCCCATCTCCTGTACGGCGCGCGGGGTCAGGCCGTCGCCGCAGGACTTGTCGCGCGGGAACTGGGCGGAGTCGATCACCACCACGTCACGTCCGGCGCGGCACGCCCATGCGGCAGCCGCCGATCCGGCGGGTCCGGCACCCACCACCACCACGTCGGCTCGCGAATCCATGGTTCCCAGTATGTTGGCTGTGTGAGAACCCCAGCGAGCGTGGTGGCGGGAGTGGACTTCGGCGACCCCGCGTTCGCGCGGGACGTACGCGACGGCGTGGCCCGCGTCGAGGACTTGATGGCCGCTGAGCTGGGCAAAGCCGACGAGCTGATGTCCGAGGCCGTCCAACACCTGTTCCGGGCCGGCGGTAAACGGTTCCGTCCGCTGTTCACGGTGCTGTCGGCGCGGCTGGGTCCGGACCCCGACGCATGGCAGGTGACGGTCGCCGGCGCCGTCATCGAGCTCGTGCACCTGGCGACGCTGTATCACGACGACGTGATGGACGACGCGCAGATCCGCCGCGGCGCGCCGAGTGCGAACGCCCGCTGGAGCAACAACATCGCGATCCTGGCCGGCGACTACCTGTTCGCGACGGCCTCGCGTCTGGTCAGCCGGCTGGGCCCGGAGGCGGTACGCGTCATCGCCGACACCTTCGCCCAGCTGGTCACCGGCCAGATGCGCGAAACCCGCGGCGCCGCCGACCACGTCGACTCCGTCGACCACTACCTCAAGGTGGTCTACGAGAAGACCGCCTGCCTGATCGCGGCCTCCGGCCGGTTCGGGGCGACGTTCTCCGGCGCCGACGACGAGCAGATCGAGCGGCTTTCCCGCCTGGGCGGAATCGTCGGCACCGCGTTCCAGATTTCCGACGACATCATCGACATCGACAGCGACCCCGACGAATCCGGCAAATTGCCCGGCACCGATCTGCGCGAAGGGGTGCACACCCTTCCGGTGCTCTACGCGCTGCGTGAAACCGGCCCCGACGTCGAGCGGCTGCGCGAGCTGCTTTCCCGGCCGGTCGACAACGACGACGACCTGGCCGAGGCGTTGCGGTTGCTGCGCAGGTCACCGGGTATGGCGCGGGCCAAAGAGACCGTCGCGCAGTATGCCGAGAAGGCCGAAGACGAGCTCAACCGGCTGCCCGATGGTCCCGGCCGCGAAGCGCTCGCGACGCTGGTGCACTACACCGTGCATCGGCACGGCTAGGACGTCTGGAACCGGGGGCGTCGGCTCAGCGTTATGTCAACGAAGACCCAGTTCCACTAGAGCCCCAAGCAGGAGGAATCCGCGATGACGTGGAACCCGCACGCCAACAGGGTCAAGACGTTCCTGTTGTTGGCGCTGTTCTCCGGGCTGATCGTCGGCGTCGGCGCGATGTTCGGCCGCAACATCATGTTTCTGGCCGTGCTGTTCGCCGTCGGGATGAACGTCTACGTCTACTTCAACAGCGACAAGCTCGCGCTGCGGGCCATGCACGCCCAGCCGGTCAGCGAGATGCAGGCACCGATGATGTACCGCATCGTGCGCGAGCTCGCGACCGCGGCGCGTCAGCCGATGCCGCGGCTGTACATCAGCGATACCGCGGCCCCGAACGCCTTCGCGACGGGCCGCAACCCGCGCAACGCGGCGGTGTGCTGTACGACGGGCATTCTGGCCGTCCTCAACGAACGTGAGCTTCGTGCGGTGCTCGGCCATGAGCTGTCCCACGTCTACAACCGCGACATCCTGATCTCGTGTGTGGCCGGGGCGATGGCGTCGGTGATCACCGCGCTGGCCAACCTCGCCTTCTTCGCGACCATGTTCGGCGGTAACCGTGGCGGAGGCGCCAATCCCTTTGCGATCCTGCTGGTTTCGCTGCTGGGCCCGATCGCGGCGACGGTGATCCGGCTGGCGGTATCGCGGTCGCGGGAGTATCAGGCCGACCAGTCCGGTGCCGAGCTGACGGGTGATCCGCTGGCGTTGGCCAGCGCGCTGCGCAAGATCAGCGCGGGGGTGGAGCAGGCGCCGTTGCCGCCCGACCCGAAGCTCGCCGATCAGGCGCACCTGATGATCGCCAACCCGTTCCGCGCCGGGGAGAAGATCGGCAAGCTGTTCTCCACGCACCCGCCGATGGAGGACCGGATCCGCCGGCTCGAGGAGATGGCCGGTCCCGGTCACCACAGAGGCCCCGGCCTCTACTGAGGCGTCAGGCGCAACTCGACCATCGGCAACGCGGTGTTCTCGGTTTCGATCGGGTCGCCAAGGGTTTGCTCGAGGACGGGTTTCATCGTGTCCCAGGCACGGCGGTGACGGCTGATGTAGCGGCCGAGCGCGGCGTCTGCCTCGCTGGTGCTCAGCACCCGCGCCGTCGCGGGGACGGATCTGCGGGTGCCGGACGACACGCGAACGTTCGGGTTCGCCTCGATGTTGCGGTACCACTGCGCGCGGGTGCCGAAGCCGGAGGCGACGACGTACGTGTCGGGGTCGGGATGGTCGAGCACCTCGAGCACCACGTAGCGCCGAAGCCCTGAACGACGGCCGATGTGCTCGAGCTGCAGGATGCGCGAGCCGAGCAGAAACCCCAGCCGAGCCTTGTACACCCAGATCGGGGCACGCATCAAGGCCCGCGACCGCAATACCGCGTCACCTGCTTTGACCAACTTGGACATCGGCAAAGTCTAGTGACTTGGGCGCGCTCCCGGACGCTGGCGGGATGTGAGCGCGCCGAAATCGCGTAACGGCAGGTGGCCATGAGCCGATGTTTCCGGTATGCGAGCCGCCCCCTCACGCCTTACTGTGTGGACTGTGCTGAATAGAGTTCTGGTCGGTGCCCTCGGCGCAGGCGCGGCGCTGGCCGCTGCCTCGGGCGTCGCTGCGGCACAGCCGCCGTCGCCGCCGCCGGCTCCGCCTGCACCCGACGTCAACGCCTACGCACCGGTGAAGCTTTCCGATTACGCGGTGATGGACGGCAGCTGGTATGCGTTTCGCACCCCCGACGGGCTGACCTGTGTGCTGCAGCGCAGCGGCGGATACGGCTGCAGCGGCGCGATTCCGGCCGCACCAAACGGAGCGAACTTCGTCAGCGGCGGGCCGGGAACGCCCGGGTTCGCCACCGCCGACGCCTCGGTGTTTGGCTTCGTCGGCGAGGTCAAACCCCTTCCGGCCGGTTCGCGGATCAGCTTCCAGACGGTCAGCTGCGGCAGCGATGGTTCGGTGACGACGTGCGCCGACAGCCGCAACCAGTCCGGGTTCGTGCTCAGCCCCGCGGGCAGCTACATCATCAACGACGGCCGCAACCCGCTGCTGGAACGGCCCGAGGGCACCAACCCGTACTTCAACTAGCGCCTTTATTGCGCCGAGCGCACGGTTGTGTACGTAAACGTCGAGTAGACCCGTCACAAACCGTACGCTCGGTGGACTAGAAGCCGGAGCCGTGCACCTCATGGCCGGGCTTCTCGACCATCAGCCCGCGGTAGGCCTGCTCGACACTTGAGCCGTGGTTGACCACCCCGTCGACCTCACGCGCGATCGGCATCGACAGCCCGTAGTCGTTACAGAACTCCATGACGACGCTGGCGGCCTTCACACCCTCGGCGACCTGGTTCATCGACGCGATGATCTCCTCGAGCGGCTTGCCCGCGCCGAGCTGCTCGCCGACGTGGCGGTTACGGCTGCGCTGCGATGTGCACGTGACGATGAGGTCGCCCATTCCCGCCAGACCCGCGAACGTGTCGCGGTGCCCACCCATCGCCTCGCCGAGCTTCGACATCTCGCGCACCGCGCGCGACATCACCATCGCGCGTGTATTCTCGCCGATCCCAAGCGAATAGCCCATGCCGACCGCGATCGCGTACACGTTCTTCAACGCGCCGGCCATCTCCACGCCGACGACATCGTCGGTGGTGTAGGTGCGAAACCGCTTGGTACGAAACAGTTGTGCCAAATTCGCCGCGAGCTGCTGGTCGGGCATCGCGAGCACCGCAGCGGCGGCGTACCCCTCGGCCACTTCGCGGGCGATGTTCGGCCCGGCCAGGATTCCGGCCGGATGCCCGGGCAGCACGTCGGCGACGATCTGGCTCATCCGGTAGTTGGTGCCCTGCTCGAGCCCCTTGACCAACGACACCACCGGCACCCACGGTCGCAGCTCCTTGGCCAACTCGGTCAGCACTGCGCGGAAGCCGTGTGAGGGCACGCCCATCACGATGACGTCGGCGCAGGTGGCCGCCTCGGAGAAGTCCGTCGTGGCCTTCAGCGACTCCGGCAACTCCACCTCGTTGCCGAGATATTTGGTGTTGCGGTGGTTGTCGTTGATGTCCTTGGCGGTCTCCTCGGAGCGCACCCATTGCAGCGTGGGGCCGCGCCGCGCGCAGATGGACGCCACGGTGGTGCCCCAGGAGCCCCCACCGAGAACGACGACCTTGGGTACACGTTTCTCAGGTGCCATGCCGATCAGGTTAGATCCGGTGATCAGCAGCCAGGGTCGGTTTGCCAAGGTCGTCGTTGTCGACTTGTCACATCTTTATGACACAGTCTGATGCTAAGATGCTGCTGTGCGAACGACCATCCGCATCGACGACGATCTCTACCGAAAGGTGAAGGAGAAAGCCGCACGATCGGGGCGTACGGTCGCTGCGGTTCTGGAGGACGCGGTGCGACGCGGTCTCGAGCCGCCGCAGCGCCGGGGCGCACGCGGTTACAAGATAAGGCCGACCGGGCGGGGCGGGCTGCGAGCCGGTGTGGACCTCTCGTCGAACGCCGCAACCGCTGAAACGCTGGACGAAGGTGCCGCACTAGATGATCTGCGTTGACGTCAATGTATTGCTTTATGCCCACCGCGCAGATCTGCCCGAACACCCGGACTACCGGCCACTTTTTGAGCGGTTAGCGAACGGTGAGGAACCGGTCGGCGTACCCGATATTGTGCTCAGCGGCTTCGTGAGGGTTATTACCAATCGCAAAGTCTTCACCGAACCGACCCGCCCGGAGGTGGCGTGGGAGGCTGTCGATGGGTTACTCGACGCACCCGCGGTGATGCAGCTTCGAGCAGGCGAACGACATTGGACGTTATTTCGCCAACTTGCCGATGAGATCGACGCCCGCGGCAACGACATCGCGGACGCCTACCTCGGTGCTTACGCCCTGGAACACAATGCGACGTGGGTGAGTGCGGACCGCGGCTTCGCTCGGTTCAACCGATTGCGGTGGCGTCACCCGCTGGAGCTCTACCGGTAGTTGACGAACTGCAGCGCGACCTCGAGATCGGCCTTCTTGAGCATGGCGATGACGGCCTGCAGATCGTCGCGCTTCTTCGACGACACCCGCACCTCGTCGCCCTGGATCTGGGCCTTGACGCCCTTGGGGCCGTCGTCGCGGATGAGCTTGGTGATCTTCTTGGCGTTGTCGCTGTCGATGCCCTGCTTGATGGTGCCGCTGACCTTGTAGGTCTTACCCGAGGCCTGCGGCTCACCGACGTCGAAGGACTTCATCGAGATGTCGCGGCGCACCAGCTTCTCCTTGAAGACGTCGATGGCGGCCTTGACCCGTTCCTCGGTCGAGCTGGTGATCGTGATGGTCTCTTCGCCCTGCCAGGCGATGGAGGTGTCGGTACCGCGGAAGTCGAAGCGGGTGGCCAGCTCCTTGGCGGCCTGGTTCAGGGCGTTGTCGACTTCCTGGCGGTCGACCTTGCTGACGACGTCGAACGATGAATCCGCCACTGGGTCTGTCCTCCTCTACGGTGGGGTGCGTTTTCGTCTTGAGCCCATCCTCGTTGTACCCTGCTAGTCGCACCACGCCGGGTCACCCGGTGGTGCAGCACCCAGGCAGGTTGCCCGAGCGGCCAATGGGAGCGGACTGTAAATCCGTCGGCGAAAGCCTACAGAGGTTCGAATCCTCTACCTGCCACTCTGCATGTTCCCAGGTCAGGTCCGCCTTTCGCGCGGGCCTGATTGCGTTGGTGAGGCACAGCCGAAAGCGTTCCTAGCAGATGAGAGTCGACTATCGTAGGGGAATTCCTGATTCCTGGACGGTCTCTTTCAGCTAATTTCGAGTTGAGTGCGGCGCAGGCGGGGCTAAGCCGCACTTTCTGATCATTCGGGAATGCGGGCTTCGGCCTGCTCCGGGGGACTGCGAAAGGGCGCGCATGGCGCACAAGTGGTGGATTGCGGCGATCGTATTAGGCGTAGCGCTGGCAGGATGTTCAAGCCAATCGGCTCCGCCGGCGGAGACCGTAACCGTCACGACGGAGCAACCGGTTGTCGCCGCACCGACGCAGGCGATCACCACGTCGAGCGCGATTGCGCCTGCGACTTCCGGCGCACCAGCTAACTCCGTGAGCCAATCGTGGACCATGCCGAACCTGATCGGTAGCAATCTCCAGGACGCCCAGGACGCGATTCAAGCGCTCACCAATAACGAGGTTTTCTTCTCGGGGTCTACCGACCTGACAGGTCAGGGGCGTAACCAGATCATGGATGCGAACTGGCAGGTGTGCACATCGACGCCTCCGCCGGGCGCCACCATCACGAACGACACCATGATCGACTTCGGTGTGGTCCGCATCGATACCGAGAACTGCCCGTGAAGCGCATGTCCGGGCGATTCAGAAAGTCCACGCGAAGGCCGTGAGTCTATGGAATCGAGGCCGCGCCGGACACCTCGCCCGCGAACTCGGCGGCAGATGCGGTGATGGCACGAGTCCAGGCCTACCGGGAGATCAAGAGTCAGATCCAACGAGCGCGTGATTGCGACCGCTAGTTGAGCGCTGAACTCGTTGGGGCGCTGCGAGGCCCGTCCGGGCCCTAAGGCAGGGCCCGCAGCACCATGCGGCGCGCGCGCGATCCCTTCAAAGCGGCGAGCGTCTCTTCCGAAGGTGCAGCCACGAGCAGCGCCACGAAATCGTCGAGCAAAGAGCTGACGTGCAATGCGTACGACGGAACCGGCAGTCCGAACGCACGGTATCGATGGCGGTCGGCGCAAGCGTGCACACACATCGCGGAGACTCTGTGGATCCGCTCCTCGCGGATGGGCCGCGGAATGTGCCTGGTGACATCGCTGACCCTCTTGACGTACTCCCGATGCGAGCGCTGATGCTCCGCGGGCAGGTTCGCGAGCGGACTGATCGACGAGTCGTAGCGCAGCAGCTGCTCCAAGAACGAGACGTAGAAGCAGTTCTCGTCCTCTGCCATCTCGATGAGCGGCAGCTGATGCGCCTCGATGATCGCGCGTAGGTCATCGGCGGGAGCCCGGGCAGCCAGCAGCCGGCGTCGCTGAGTCAACTCCTCGAGGCGGTGCAACAGAATCGCTTGTATCAGGCTGCCTTTCGACCCGAAGTGGTATTGGACCGCCGACTTGTTGGCCATGCCCGCATCGGTGCCGATCTGGCGCAGCGGAACACCGTCGAGGCCGCGCTGCGCGAACAACCGCTCGGCGGTGAGCACCAGCTGCTGCTTCGCCGACGGCTCCACCGGCACAGACACGGACCTGGACATGATGCCCAGAATCTCACACTGGACGAATTAAGTCTATGGACTTAGAGTTCAGTCGACCGACTCCTAGGGGTGTTCATGGCCGACTCGGCATATCAGGACGTGATGATCGCTGATCCTGTCTTCGGGCCCGTCTGGGAACGACCGGGCCTCAGCAGACGAGATCGCCGGTTCGTCACCCTCACCTGTGTATGCGCCCTCGAGAGCGTTGACCACATGAACCAGCACATGTACGCCGCACTTGCCAGCGGTGACATCACCTACGACGAGATCCTCGAGTTCGTACTACAATTCGCCGTCTACTGCGGCTGGCCTCGGGCGTCCGAAGCCGAAGGAGCGGCTCGCAGCCAGTGGGCACGGTTGGCCGCCGAGCGCGGCGAGGAGGTCCCCCCGCGGCGCGATCTCCCGGTGGATTCTTTAGGGCCGACCGATCACCACGTTCGCCTCGACGAGGGCGAGAAGTGCTTCGTCGACGTCAACCTGCTTCCCGCGCCACCGCGCGACTCGCCGTACTTCCAGGCGGGCATCCTCGCGTTCGTCTTCGGCCACCTCTGGCAACGACCCGACCTCGGCCGTCGTGAGCGCCGCCTGATCACCGTCGCCGCCGTCGGGGTCTCGGGCGCGCTCGGGCCGATCTACTCACATGTCGGCGCGGCACTGGGGTCGGGTGACATCACCCGTGCGGAGATGAACGAAGTCATCCTGCAGTTCTCCGCCTACAGCGGGTTTCCCAAGGGCCGTCTCCTGCAGACGGCCGCCGACGACTCGTGGCGGCGGATCACGGCCGCCGCGAAAGGAGACTGATGTCGAAGCCACTCGAAGGCAAGGTCGCCTTCATCACCGGTGCCGCCCGGGGACAGGGCCGAGCTCACGCGGTGCGGCTGGCGCGCGACGGCGCCGACATCGTCGGCGTCGACATTTGCGAGAACATCGAGACGATGACATATCCGAACGCCACGCTTGACGACCTCGAGGAAACCGAACGGCTCGTCGAGAAAGAAGGCCGCCGCATGGTGGCGCGCAAAGGCGATGTCCGCAACCTCCACGATATGCAGGCCGCGGTCGACGCTGGCGTCGGGCAATTCGGCCGCATCGACATCATCATCGCCAACGCCGGAATCGTCCGCCTCGCAGGTGAATCCGACGACTTCATGCAGGACTGGCAGAACGTCATCGATACCAACCTCACCGGCGTCTACCACACCATCCGGGCGGCTCTGCCCGTCATGCGCGACGGCAAGCGCGGCGGGTCGATCGTCATCACCAGCTCCACCGCGGGCCTGAAGGGCACCGCCTCACTTAACGCCAGCGGCAACGCCTACGCGGCTGCGAAGCGAGGCGTGGTGGCGCTGATGCAGAACCTCGCCAACTACCTTGCCCCGGAATGGATCCGCGTCAACACCATCCACCCCACCGGGGTCCTCAGCGGCATGACGCAGAACGACGCGATGAACGCGTTGATGGCGCAAGCGGCGGAAGGCGGCCAGAACGCGATCTCCGGCATGGAGAACGCACTTCCGTTGCCCATCCTCCAGCCCGAGGACGTCGCCAACGCCGTGGCCTTCCTCGTCTCCAAAGAGGCCAAGTTCATCACCGGCATTCAATGGCCGCTCGACGCCGGCTTCACGATCCGGTGAACCTGCAGGACGCCACCGCCGTTATCACCGGCGGAGCCAGCGGCATCGGCCGCGCGACCGCACACTCCCTGGCCACGCGAGGAGTGCGGGTCGTGGTCGCGGATGTTCACGCGGACAACGCCAATGACGCCTCGGCGCAACTACGAGAGAACGGTTACGCGGCCGAGGCGTTCGTATGCGACGTCGGAACCGATCACGCCTTTGCCGACCTCCGCGATTTCACTCTGGACCGGTTCGGCTCGGTCGATATCGTGATGAACAACGTCGGCGTACTGACCAGCGGTCGACCCGACCACATGCCGGTCGGTGAGTGGGAGCGGATTATCAATATCAACTTGATGTCCGTCGTGCGCAGCAACGCCGTCTTTCTTCCGCTTCTCATCGCGCAGGGCCATGGCCACATCGTGAACACCGCATCGTTCGCCGGTCTCTACACGTACTCGTACGACCGGATGCCCTACGCGGCGATGAAGGCCGCGATCGTCCAGATCTCAGAAGGACTCCGGCTTTATCTGCAGCCGCAGGGGATCGGTGTCACCGTGCTCTGCCCCGGCCCGGTGGCGACCAACATCCTCGCGACAATGCCCGCCGCCTTCGGTCCCAAGGTCCAAACCGGCTATCCCGGCGAACAATTTGAGATCCTTCGACCAGATGAGGTCGGCGAGCAGGTCGCCGAAGCCATCCTCAACGACACCTTCATGCTGTTCACCGACGATCAGGTTCGCGACGTCCTGGTCGAGCGCGCCTCGGACTGGAACTCCTTCATCGCCAAGCAGACGGAGAAGCTGGCTCGACGCTGAGGCGACCGCCCCGGCCGCATTCAACGTCGCGTGATGGCGCGGCTATCACCTCGGCCGCGGCGACGGGCGTCAGGGCGAGTTCGTCCGAAGGCGGTATTGCCTGCGCGACCATCGCTGCCACCGTCTGCACCAGGTTCATTCGAGCATTGCCAACTGGTAGCCCGGCATAGCGCAACCAGTGGGGTTCGTGGTCGCGGCAGGCCCCTTGTCATCTTGGGACGACTGACATCCGGCGCTCGCGAGCGCAGCCCTGCTCCCGTCCTCGCCGGTTTTGGGACTGATTGGGCGGGTACCCCGATGGCCGAAATCGACCTCACAGATCGGAGAAACCATGACGACCTCACCGGAACCCAACGCACGCCTGGAAACGACTGCCGAGGGTAGGCGGTCCCTGCTGGCGTCGTTCAACGACTATCTGTCGGCTCAGCAGCTGGTGGATCGGATGTCCGACGGTGGGTTTCCAGTCGAGCACGTACAGATCGTGGGCGAAGGCGTGAGCACGGTCGAAAGCGTCACCGGGCGCATGACGAAGGGCCGGGCGGCGCTGGCCGGCGCTGGTAGCGGTGCCTGGTTCGGTCTGCTGATCGGCCTACTGTTCGCCATCTTCGCCGTGGGGCCCCTGTGGATTTGGGTGGTGCTGATTGCGACGGTCATCGGCGCGTTCTGGGGCGCCGTGTTCGGCTTCGTCGCGCACTGGTCCACTCGCGGTCAGCGTGACTTCTCCAGCGTGCAGTCCTTGCAAGCCCAGCGCTACGACGTCTACGTCACCGAGCAGTACGCCGCCGATGCGGCCCGGTACGTGCGATCAGTCTGAAAACGGTTCGTCGGCGCTACGCTGAGCCGAAAATTGCACACCGGGCCGTTGCGCGACCGAATCAACAACCCTGTGTGCAAAATCGACGCAAGCGACGCTCACACAGGGGTGAACCGCACCGCCGCGAGGCGTTCACGCTGCACCACGTCGGCGAAATCCGCGACCGACGGTATGCCGCCGTCGCGGAACTTCAGACCCATCATCGACGGTGCGAGTCGGGGTCCCCAGTACTTCGCGCAGCGGTGGGACAACTCGGCGACTTGCGCGGTATCGGTCAGCAGTTCACCGCGCATCTTCGTCGTCCGCCCGTCGACCACCACGTCGCAGGTCGCCCCGCCGCGGAAGTTGTTCTTCCAGCCCGCCGATGTCAACGCGTACAGGCCACCGTCAATCTTGTGTGCGCTCACCGGGATTGAGTACTGCCTGCCGGTTTTGCGGCCGACGACGTCGACCATCATCATCCGGCTGCGCAGCGGTCCGGCCAGCGGCGTGCGCAGCAACTTGTCGAGTATCGGATTCACGATCCGCAGCATCTTCTCCGGCGGATGCGCCGCGGTGACGGCGGGGGTCTGTTCAGCCATGGCTGTCACGCTATGACGTGTTGGCCATCGAGATCGGGTTCCGGCAAAAGCGACCGCGCCGACCCGGCGTCTTGACCAGCGGTCCGACGAGGTCCAATGTTGCCTACAGGCCGCCGAGTACGCAGAGGACAGCCATGAGCATCGACGACGATCCGGTCAGCACGCTCGACGACCTGCGCAGCGATCTGGCGGGCCGGCACAAGTGGACACCCAGCAGCGGCGCCTCGGTGGACCCGGCGGTCGTCGACGCCGACATGGCGGCCATCGAGCGCGACGGCTACATCATCTGGGAGAACCTGCTCGACGCCGACGAGTGCCGCCAGATCAAATCGACGGTCGCGCCCTGGCTCTCACACACCGGGCGCAACTCGTTCGAGGGCCATCGCACCCAGCGCATCTACAGCCTCTTGAGTAGAACCCGCGTCTGCGACCGGCTCGTCGACCATCCGCGGGTGCTCGCGGTGCTCGACCGGTTGCTGATGAACAACTACCTGCTGTCGGCGCTGCAGGCCATCAACATCCAACCCGGCGAGACCGCGCAGCTGGCCCATCACGACGACGGGTTCTATCCGATACCGCGGCCCCGCGATCCCCTTGCGGCCACGACTATTTGGGCGATCGACGACTTCACCGCCGACAACGGCGCCACCGTGCTCTATCCGGGCAGCCACCGCTGGGGAAGACGCCGGCCCACGCCAGAGGATTTTGCGCACCCCGTCGTCATGCCCGCCGGATCCTGCGTATTCTTCGTCGGCACATTCTGGCACGGCGGAGGCGCCAACAGCAGCGCCGCCGCGCGGCTGGCCGTCACCGCCCAGTACTGCCAGCCCTGGTTGCGGCCGATGGAGGCCTTCACGTTCTCGATATCACGGGACACCGCGCGCGAGGTCTCCGCGGACATCCGCCGCATGATCGGCTACAGCGTGCATCCACCGTTCGTCGGCGCGGTCGACGGTCTGCATCCGCTGCGGCTGTTGGAGCAGCAGGATGGTCAGGCGGCGCGCTGATCCGTTCGCACACCCACCGAACCCGGGGAGGGGCCGGCGAGCACGTTGAACTTGATCGCGAAGATTTGCGCATCACCGCTGGAACCGTACGAGTACGGGAGCCGACGGCGGATCTCGCAGCCCGCGTTCTCGATGATGACGTGGACCTCGTCGGCGTCGTGCCCGGGCGGTGCAGTGGTGGTGGCTGTGGCGGTGAGCCCGGCGAGGGGAAACCTCTGGGCCTCCGGACCGGACCCGACGAGCAGGTGTGTGCGGGTCAGTCGTAGATCGTCAAAGGACAACAGGACACCGTCGGCGTGATCGCGCTGGCGTTGTCGTCGCTCCACCACGTATGCCAACGCCATCATGACCGCCATGGGTACGACTAGCACGCCGATCCACGCGGGACTCAATGTCGGGTCCATCGCTTCCCCCCTTCAAGCGGATCTCTCGATCCAGTTGAATTCAATACAGCGTGACCCCCATCACAGCACGATTTGGTAACAGAATGACCGGAATGGAAATATTCAAACTTATTTTTTCGGCTCCCGCGGGTTGCCTACACGTGGTCAGACGCACGACACGTACCCGAGGGTATGGACCGACCGCGCACCGCTTGTATGTAAGCGGCGCTGACCCTCAGTTTCTCGGCGTCAGCCGGATCGCCGCGAAACGCTCCCGCGCCACCGCATCGGCGAACTCCTCGAGCGTCGGGATGCGGCTGTGGTCGCGGAACTTCATGCCCAGCGACATCTGTGCGCGTTTGGCACCGTAGGCCTGCGCGCAGCGCCGGCAGATGTCGGCGACGTCGGCAGGTTCGGTGATCAGCTCACCGTGTACCCGGACGATCGACCCGGCGTGCTGCACCGTGGCGTTGGCGCCGCCGCGGAAGTTGTTCTTCCACGGCGCGCTGGTCAGCGCATAGTAAACGCTGTCAATTTGATGCGCGCTCAACGGAAACGAGAACCTGCGCCTGCTTTTGCGTCCGGTGACCGTCAGCACGATCATCTGCTGGCGCATCGAACCGATCAGGGGCGTGTGCATCAGCAGCCGCATCGTCGGGTTGGCCACCCGCAGCAGACGCTCCGGGGGATTGGACAGCGTGACCGCGGGTACATCGTCAGCCATGCGCTCACGGTACGGCCTCACCGCCACCGCGTCGCGCCGATCGTCAAAGGTCACCGAGGTCGTCGGGCACGTCGACGGCGTGCTCGCGCAGCGCCTCCAACGGCACCACCTCCAGCGTGCGTTCGTGGGTGCACGCCAACACCACCGGCGCCGCCGCGCCGTCCCGATACGCCCGCAACCAGTTCACCGCGGTGACGCACCACCGGTCACCCGGCTTGAGCCCCGGAAACCGGAACTCCGGCCGAGGCGTCGACAGGTCGTTGCCGATGGCGCGCTGGTGATCGAGAAACGGGCCGGTCACCACCGCGCAGATGGTGTGCCTGCCGATGTCTTCCGGACCGGTCGAACAGCACCCGTCGCGGTAGAAGCCAGTCATCGGCTCGGTGCCGCACGGCTCGAGCGGACCACCAATCACATTGCGCTCAGTCACCTAATCTCGCCTCCGCAGCATCCGGGTTCTAATCTAAACGTTGGCATGGAGGAGCACCTGGTATGGCTTCGCTGATGACCGGCGACGGGCTTCCCGGTGTTGTGATCACCGCGGTGGCCACAACGACCGCGCTGGCGCCCGACGCCGAACAGACGTGGCAGCAACTGCTGCAGGGCGACAGTGGAATCCGCGCGCTCGACAAGTGGTTCGTCGGCGAATACGAATCACCGGTCCGCATCGGCGGACAGCTTCGCGAGGACTTCGACGATCAACTCAACCGCGTCGAGAAACGCCGGATGGCGTTCATGCAGAAGATGTCCACCCTGCTCGGACGCCGGCTGTGGGAGGTCGCCGGTTCCCCAGAAGTCGACACCAGGCGGTTGATGGTCTCGGTCGGGTTGGCGCTCGGCTCGACCGAGGAGATCCCGGCCCAGTACGACTCGTGGAAACAGAAAGGGCTGCGGGCGGTTTCGCCGCTGGCCGTGCAGATGTACATGCCCAACTCGGCGGCCGCGGCGCTCGGACTGGACCATCAGGCCAAGGCGGGGATCATGTCGCCGGTGATGGCCGACGCCTCCGGCGCAGCGGCCATCGGCCAGGCCTGGCGCCACATCGTGTTCGACGACGCCGATGTGGCGATCTGCGGCGGCGTGGAAACCGAGATCGAGGCGGTGCCGGTCGCGGCGTTCATTCAGCAGGGCGCGATGTCCACCAACAACGCCGACCCGGCGGGCGCCTGCCGCCCGTTCGCCAAGAACCGCGACGGCTTGGTGCTCGGCGAAGGCGGGGCGCTACTGCTCGTCGAGCGAGAGGAGCACGCCAAAGCGCGTGGCGCGCGCATCCTGGCGCGGCTGATGGGCGCGGCGATGACGTCGGACGGCTACGACGCCCTCGAGCCCGAACCCTCGGGGGAGCGCGCAGGCGATGCGATCAGCCGCGCCATCGAGGTGGCGGGGCTGACGCCCACCGACGTCGACCACATCAACGCCCACGCCTGCGGAACCCGCGTCGGCGACCTCGCCGAGGCGCGAGCCATCGGTCGCGCACTCGGCGCGCACAAACCCGCCGTGTACGCGTCGAAGGCGGCGCTGGGTCACTCACTGGGCGCCTCCGGAGCGGTCGAAGCCGCGCTGACCGTGCAGACGCTGCGCGACGGCGTGGTACCGCCGACCCTCAACTACACCGAACCCGACCCCGAGATCGACCTCGACGTCGTCGCAGGCGGTCCGCGCCGCGGCGACTACCGGTACGCGATCAGCACCTCGTTCGGGTTCGGCGGCTACAACGTCGCGCTGGTGTTCGGCGCGCCCTAATAGAGCGATTTGTGTGCGTTCACGCGCGCTCAGCGCGCGTAAACGCACACAAATCGCTTACTTGACGAGGGTGAACTGCCCGACCTCACAGATGCCGCGCTCGAAGAAGTCCGCGCAGCCGGTCAGGTAGTGCATGTAGCGCTGGTAGATCTCCTCCGACGTCACCGCGACGGCCTCGTCGTGGTGCGCCTCCAGGGCGTCGGCCCAGGTGCGCAGGGTCCGCACATAGTGCGGGTTCAGCTTGTCGAGTTCCTGCAGCGTGAAGCCGGCGTCCCGGGAGAAGTCGATGACATCCTCGTCGCACGGCACGGCACCCCCGGGGAAGATCTCCTTGGCGATGAACCGCATGAACTTCAAGTCGCTCATGACTATCGGGATGCCCATCTCCGGCCACCGCTTGAGCGGGTGTCCCATGATGGTCTGCAGCAGCAGCCGGCCGTCGCTGGGCATGACGCGGTAGCACGTTTCGAAAAACGCCTTGTACTTCGACTTGGGCCACGCCTCGAACGCCTCGATGCTGACGATGCGGTCGACGCGGCCGTCGAACTCCTCCCAGCCCCGCAGATGCACCTTCCGCGAGCGCTCGGTGTCGAGTCCCGCCAACATCTCGCTGGCGAACGCGCGCTGGTTCTTGCTCAGCGTCAAACCGACGACGTTGACGTCGTACTTCTCGACCGCCCGCTTCATCACCGAGCCCCAACCGCACCCGACGTCGAGCAGCGTCATACCCGGTTGCAGATCGAGCTTTCCGAGAGCCAGGTCGATCTTGGCCAGCTGCGCCTCTTCGAGCGTCATGTCGTCACGCTGGAAGTAGGCGCTGCTGTAGGTGCGCGACGGGTCTTGGAACAACCCGAAGAACTCGTTGGATAGGTCGTAATGGGCCTGAACATCTTCGTAGGCTGGCCGCATATCCGTCGAGATCTTCGTCGAGCCCGACCTGCTCTCCGACATCCGCGTTCGGCTCCTTCAGCTATGGGGTGCGCAATTGACGCACTTTGTATATCTCACTTTTCGTAAATCGGCTAAACGCCTGCCTTCTCACACGTGAACTGGCAGACGTCGGTGTAACCGTCGCGGAACAGGTCAGCGCAGCCGGTCAGATACTTGTAGAACCGCTCGTAGATCTCCTCGGACGTGATGGAAATCGCCTCGTCCTTGTGGGCTTCGAGGTTGGCCGCCCAGGTGTCCAGCGTCTTGACGTAGTGGGGCTGCAGGTGCTGCTCGCGCGTGACCGTATAGCCGGCCTTGACGGCGTGATCCCGGACCATCGAGGCCAGCGGCAGCCGCCCGCCGGGATAGATCTCGTCCATGATGAACTTGATGAAGCGCACATTGGACATGGTCAGCGGCAGACCCTTGGCTTTGATCTCTTCGTCTTCCGGAATGATGATCGTGTGTAGCAGCATCGCGCCGTCATCGGGCAGCCAGTTGAACGTCTTCTTGAAGTAGTCGTCGTACTTGTTGAACCCGAAGTGCTCGAAGGCCCCGATCGACACGATCCGGTCGACGCGGCCCTCGAACTCCTCCCACGGCTGCAGCCGCACCTCCATGTTTCGCTTGCTCTTCGAGTTGGCGAACCAGTGGTTCTCGATGTGCTCTTTTTGGTTCTCCGACAGGGTCAGTCCGATCACGTTGACGTCGTAGCGGTCGACCGCCCGCATGATGGTGGAACCCCAGCCGCAGCCGATGTCCAGCAACGTCATACCCGGCTGCAGTCCCAACTTGCCGAGGGCCAGGTCGACCTTGGCCATCTGGGCCTCTTCGAGCGTCATGTCGTCGCGTTCGAAGTAAGCGCAGCTGTACGTCTGGGTCGGGTCCTGCCACAGCTTGAAGAAATCGTTGGAGATGTCGTAGTGGAACTGGACTTCCTTCTTGTCTGAGCCGCGGGTCTGAGCCGCCGACTTCGACAGCCACTTGGACTCTGGCTGGCCGGTCCCTGCGCTTGATTGATCTGTCATCGTCACCCTTTACCGAATGTGGCGGTTCGTCTTGCTCGTTCGCGCAGCTGTTCTCGACACGATGAGTCGACAGTACCCGCTGTGGGGGTGGTGTTGGAACGGCCCCGCCGACGCGTCGACCTGCTAAATTCGGTGATTTTTCGTCATCCAGCGCATCACCTGCCACCCGGCGAACACCGGCAGCCAAATCGTCAGGACGCGGTAGAGCAGCACGGCGGGCACCGCGGTCGCGGCAGGCATTCCGAACGCCGCCAAACCACCGATCAGCGCGGCCTCGACGGCGCCGACGCCACCGGGGGTGGGGGCCGCCGACGCGAGCGTTCCGCCCACCATCGTCACCACGGTGACCGTGATGAACGACGTGTCCCCGCCGAACGCCGCCACCGCCGCCCACAGGGCGAATGCGTTACCCAGCGTCGTCGCCGCACAGCCCGCGACGATGATCGCAAGACGCCTGGGCTCGCGGGCCAGTTCGGTGAGGTGGCCGACCATCTCCTGCAGCCGCGGGCGCACCGCGGTGGCCAGCCATCGCCGCAGCTTGGGCACCAGCAAGAACGTGCCGACCAGGCCCAGCGCCACCCCGGCGACCAGATACAGCACCGCGATGTCGGGGACGAAGCGACCCAGATCCGCCGACGCTCCGGCCGCGGTGCTGAACAGGATCAGCAGCCCGATGTGGGTGATCACCTGCACCGACTGTTGCAGCGCGACGGCGGTGGTGGCCCTCATCGGGCTGACGCCGCCCTTCTGCAGGTAGCGCGCGGACAGCGCCAGGCCGCCGACGCCGGCCGGGGTGGTGGTCGCAGCGAACTTGTTGGCGACCTGCATGACGGTCAGCCCGCGCAGCGTGACCAGGCCGTCGGCGCAGGCCCAAAGTGCCGCCGCCGCACCGATATACGTCAGCCCCGATGCCGCCAGCCCGACCAGCGCCCACCACCAGTTGGCGGTGCGCAGTTCGGTGACGAAGGTCGGCACCGAGCTGATGAACGGATAGGCGACGTACACCAGCGCGATCAGCAGCACCAGCTGAATGATCTGGCTGCGGGTGAACCGGGTGACCGTCTCGGCGCGGATCTCGTCGACGCGGGTTTGCCGCTTGACCTCGTCGCGCGCTTCCGAGATGACCGCGCCGGCGTCCTCGATCGGTTGCCGGATATGTTGGGGCACTGCGGCTTTCGTGAGCCGCCGGGATGCGTTGAGCACCGCGTCCTTGCCGAACGAGTCGATCGCGGCGCGCACGGCCGACGGTGCGTCGTACAGGTCGGATGTGGTGACCAGCAGCTGGGCGACGTCGGAGCGCAACTGGGCGTCGGTGGCGCCGTACTCGGCCCGCTCGAACCCGCCGAACAGCACCTCGTCGTCGGCGACGGTGATCTTGCTGGCGCGCAGGTCGCCGTGGGAGATCTGGCAGTCGTGCAGCGACCGCAACGACTCCCACACGCGGCCGACGGGGATGGTGTCTTCGTCGATCGGGGTGCCGCGGGCGGGGGTGTGGGCGTAGAGCGTCCAGCCGCGGTCGAGGGCGGCGACGCTGATCGTCGAGGTGTTGGCGAGGCCGAGTTGTCCGATCGCGATGGCCATCAACGCGCGGTGTTCCACTTGGCGGCGCATGGAGGCATGCAGCGGGGCGGTTTCGCGGTCGCGTAATCGCAGCTTGAGCCACAGCTGGCGGAGCACACCGCCGCCGCGCTGGTGCGGCCCGTACAGCTCCATCACCGCTGATGACTTCTGGTCCACACACGTCGCGAGCATCACCAACGGCCCGGCGCCCGCGGGCCGCACCACGGTCAGCCCCGTGACCACGCAGCCGCGTCGTGCCATCGCGCGCACGGCGCCATCCAGGGGCACCTCCAGGCCGGGGGTTCCGACGACGAGCACCACCAGCGCGCCGACGAACCAGCCGACGGCCAGCCCGAACAGCGATCGTGCGGGCACGATCGCGCTGATCAACAGGTGGATCGGCACGAACGCCAACAGCAGCGCCCACCACCAGCGCCGCCAACGCGCAGGCAACCACGGTCCCGAGACGGTCAGCACCGCGACCAGCATCGCGATCCAGCGCGGATCGTCGACGAACTGCGAGGTCACCGAATCGAGGCGCTCGGACAGGTCGAAGTGCCAGCGCGGCGCGGCCAGGCCGTCACCGGTCACCGACAGCGCCAGCCCCGCGATGGCCGCAGCGGCCGCGTACGCGCCGAGCAGCTTCCACTGCCGCGACACGATCAGGCCGACCAGGATCAGAAACGGCAGCGCCACCAGCGCGATGCCGTAGGCGATGTACACCAGGTTGGCCTGGGTGGGGGTGAGCACCCCGACGATCCCGGAGATCGACTGCTCCAGCGCCACCCACTCGTAGCGGGTGACCAGCGAGCTGAAGATGACGATCGCCAAAAACAGCCCCGACAGGATGACCCGCAGAATGTCGTTGGTCCGCCGGGTCAGCGGCTGCAGGAGGCTGCCGGAAACGGCGATCTCCCGCCCGTCAACGCGCATGTCTCCACGATCTTTCGTCCTTGGGTCGCGGGGGTGGCGACTCGCCGACAACTTATCGGTACGGCGTTGGTTGTCGGCGTTGCCGCGCTAGATGGCGTAGTGGGGCAGCTCGAAATCGTCGCCGACGCTACCGGCCAACACCCTCGCCAGCGGCGGGAAGGCAAAGCTGCGAATGGCGATGTTGCGAAACCACAGGCCGAGTCGGGTCTTGGTGGCGAAGAACCCGATCAGTCGTTTGGCGCCGGCCTGCTTGTCGTCGATGAACGGCCGCAGCCGCTCCTCATAGGCGGGGAAGGCGCGGTAGTGGTCGCCGCCGGCGCGCTGCAGTTCTCCGGCGAGCACGTAGGCCTCGGTGATCGCCAGCCCGGTGCCTTCGCCGCCGAGCAGCGAGATGCAGCCCGCCGCATCGCCGATCAGCATCACCCGGCCCTGCGACCACCGATCCATCCGAATCTGGCTGACCACGTCGAAATAGATGTCGTCGACGCCGTCCACTGCGGCGAGGATCTGCGGGCATTCCCAGCCGGCCTCGTCGAACTGGTTGTGTAACTGCTGTTTCGGGGACAGTCCGGCGTGGTCGTGCTCGTCGCGCCACACGAACAGGAACAGGGTGCGGTCCCCGCGCAGCGCGAAGCGGCCGACCTGCTTACCGGGGGAGTTGTAGGTGAGGTAGACCAGTTCGTCGCGTGGACGGTAGTCGTCGACCACGCACGCGGCGACCTTGCATCCCAGGTAGTGCTCGTAGTCCTGTTCGGAACCGAAGACCAGGCGTCGCACGTTGGAGTGCAGTCCGTCGGCGCCGATGACGAGGTCGAACTCCTGCGGCTCGGCGTGCTCGAAGGTGAGCCGCACCCCGTCGGGATGCTCGTCGAGCGTGGCGATGCTGTCGCCGAAGAGGGCGTCGACCTTGCCGTCGATGGTGTCGTAGATGGCCGCGGCGAGGTCGCCCCGCGGCAGGCTGATCATGTCGTCGCCGACGATCGTGGCCAAGGTGTCGACTTGCAGCTCGGACTTGGTCTTGCCGTCGGCGCCGACGCTGCGCACCGACTGCACTGCATAACCGGCGTCGCGGATGGCCGGCTCGATGCCCATGCGGCGTGCGACCCGGTAGCCGACGCCCCAGAAGTCGATCATGTAGCCGCCGGTGCGAAACGCCGGTGCCTGCTCGATGAGCGTCGGCGTGTGGCCCGCACGCTGCAGCCAATGTGCGATGGCCGCGCCGGCTACGCCCGCGCCGCTGATGGCGATATTCATGTTCACGCGCGGACCAGCGTAGTGGGATTGGCCGGCCCGGTGCGGGTACTCCGCTTCGGTGACTGCATTCGCGCGCGCATTGCTGGCCGTCGCATCGAGCGTGATGTTGGTGGCCGCATGTGGATACAACACCGAATCCCGCGGTCAGCCCAGCGGCGCGGAACCCCGCGATGTCGCCACCAACCTCGACGTGCCGTGGGGCATCGCGTTCCTACCCGACGGCAGTGCGTTGATCGCCGAACGCAACAGCGGCGCCATCCAACACCTGTCGCTGTCCGGAACGGTGAACCAGGTCGGTGCGGTCGATGGTGTCGCGGCGCGCGGCGAGGGCGGGCTGCTGGGACTGGTCACCGTCGGCCAAACCGTCTACGCCTACATCACCACCGCACAGGACAACCGGGTGGTGCGGATGAGCTTCGACGGCGCCGCGCTCTCCGAGCAGGCACCGATCTTCACCGGCATCCCGGCGGGCACGATCCACAACGGCGGTCGCATCGCGCTGGGCCCGGACGGCAAGCTCTACGTGGCCACCGGTGAGCGCGGTGATCCCGGTCTGGCGCAGGACCCGTCGTCGTTGGGCGGCAAGATCCTGCGGATCAACCTCGACGGGTCGATCCCGCCGGACAACCCGGATCCGGCATCGCCGGTGTGGTCGTTGGGCCACCGCAACATTCAGGGGCTGGCCTGGGATGCGGCCGGCCGGATGTGGGCAACCGAGTTCGGCGCCAACCGCATCGACGAGCTCAACCTGATCGAGCCGGGCGGCAACTACGGCTGGCCGATGGCCGAGGGCCGCGCCGGCACCGAAGGTCTGGTCGACCCGGTGGTGCAGTGGGGTGTCGATGAGGCATCGCCGTCCGGGCTGGCGTTCTTCGGCGGCGCGCTGTGGGTCGCGGCGTTGCGCGGTGAGCGGCTGTTCCGGATACCGGTCGGCGCCGACGGCGGACTTGGTGAGCCGGAGTCGCTGTTCGTGGGCCGGTTCGGGCGGCTGCGGACGGTGGTCGCCGCACCCGATGGCGCGTTGTGGTTCACCACCAGCAACCGCGACGGGCGGGGGACCCCGCGCGACGGCGACGACCGGATCCTGCTGTATCAGCCGTGATTGAACGAACCCGTTCCATGTCGCGACGGGAACTCGTAGCCTATTAGGCATGAGTGGAACAAGCCGGGCAGGGTTGCCGCCGGGACCGCCGATTCCCTCGTTCATCCAGCTCATGGCCATGGCGCGGTGCTGGGGACCGTTCGTGGCCGCGTGCCGGCGCCGCTACGGCGACGTCTTCACGCTGCGCAACTCGATGATGGGCCCGATGGTGTACCTGTCCGACCCGGACGACATCAAGACGGTATTCGCCGGTGATCCGCGGATTTTCCGTGCCGGGGAAGCGAATTCGATGTTGCGCGGGCTGCTCGGGGACAGTTCGGTGCTGGTGGTCGACGGCGACGCGCACCGCGAGCGTCGTCGGCTGATGATGGCGCCGTTCCATCGCGACGCGGTCGCGCGTCAGGCGGCGACCATGGCTGAGATCGCCGCGGAGAACATCGCGGGCTGGCCGGTGGGCCGGCCGTTCGCGGTGGCGCCGAAGATGGCCGAGATCACGCTGGAGGTCATTTTGCGCACGGTGATCGGCGCCAGCGACCCGGCCCGGCTGGCGGCGCTGCGCGCGGTGATACCGCGGCTGCTCGACGTCGGCCCGTGGCAGTCGATCGCGCTGGCCAAGCCGCATCTGCTGCAGCGCCGGCCGTGGCGGCGGTTGCGCGAACACATCGCCGAAGCCGACCGGCTGCTGTACGAGGAGATTGCCGAACGGCGCGCCGACCCAGAGTTGGCGTCGCGCACCGACGCGCTGGCGATGCTGGTGCAGGCCGGTGCTGAGGACGGTACGGCGATGAGCGACAAGCAATTACGCGATCAGCTGATCACGCTGCTGGCCGCCGGCCACGACACCACCGCGACCGGGTTGTCGTGGGCGCTGGAACGGTTGACGCGCCATCCCGAGGTGCTGGCCAAGGCGGTGGCCGCGGCGGACTCCGGCGACGACGAGTACCTGGACGCGGTGGCCAAGGAGACGCTGCGGGTGCGCCCGGTGGTGCCCGACGTCGGTCGCATCATCAAGGAACCGGTCGAGATCGCCGGCTATCGGTTGCCGGCCGGGGTGATGGTGGTGCCGAGCATCACGCTGGTGCACTCGAGCGCGTCGGTCTATCCGCGGCCCGAGGACTTCGATCCGGAGCGGATGGTGGGTGCGACGCTGAGCCCGACGACCTGGCTGCCGTTCGGCGGCGGCAATCGGCGTTGTCTCGGTGCGACTTTTGCGCTGACCGAGATGTGCGTGGTGCTGCGCGAGGTCTTGCGTCGTGTCGAGTTGGCCACCACGGCGGAGGCCGATGAGAAGGTGCGGCTGCGGCACGTCATCTTCGCGCCGAAACGCGGCGCCCGGATCACGGTGCGATCCCGCCGCGCGCGCGACCCGCTTTCCAGTGACGGCGCCGAGGAGCGGTCTGCCGCCGTCTCCAGAGGTGCGGTCTCAAGGGGCACTGTGACCTAACTGCCAAGCTATGCGCGACAAATTCGCTCAAGTTGCGTGGCGCAGTAGTAGGTGAGCGAAGAATTCGCGCATAGCTTGGCACTTCACTAGGTGTCCCCCGGAGCGCCATCCACGCAGATCGTCGTGCCGCGGGCACGTATCAGACCGTATGGACGCTGGGCGAGCCGCGGGTTTCCAACGTCACGCTCACGCTGCCGACCGCGGACGCGGTCCTGGTGAAGGCGGCCTGATCGCATCCGCGAATGGCACGCGCGGCCACATTGCTGGCAAACGTGTTGTAGTTTCGATCGACACAGCGACGCGGGGCACGCTGCGAGGAGTGAGGGTGGACGCGACACCATTCGGGCACTATCAACTGCAGCAGTTGATCGGCCGGGGCGGAATGGGTGAGGTCTATCGCGCCTACGACACCCGTACCGACCGCGTCGTCGCGCTCAAGCTGCTGCCGGTCGCGATGGCCGCCGACGAGACGTTTCAGCAACGGTTCCGGCGCGAATCTCAAGCTGCCGCCGGCCTCAACGATCCGCACGTGGTGCCGATCCACGGCTTCGGTGAGATCGACGGCCGCCTCTACCTGGACATGCGCCTGATCGAGGGCCGCAACCTCGGCACCATGCTCGCCGACGGGCCCAACCCGCTGGCGCCGGCTCTGGCGGTCAGCATCGTCGAACAGCTCGCGTCGGCGCTGGACGCCGCGCACGCAACGGGCCTGATCCACCGCGACGTCAAACCGTCGAACATCTTGCTCACCGACCGAGACTTCGTGTACCTCATCGACTTCGGGCTCGCCCGCTCGGCCGGCGAACAAGGGTTGACGACGGCGGGCAGCACCCTGGGCACGATGGCCTACATGGCCCCCGAGCGTTTCGAGGGCAAACCCGTCGACCCGACCGCCGACATCTACGCGCTTGCTTGTGTGCTCTACGAGTGCCTGACCGGGGTGCGGCCGTACCCCGCCGAAACGCTCGAACAGCAGATCGCCGCGCATGTGAGCAAGGAGGTGCCGCGCCCGTCGGCCACCGATCCCGGGCTCGCCGCGTTCGACGACGTCATCGCCAAGGGCATGGCCAAGAAGCCCGGTAAGCGGTTCCAGAGCGCGGGCGCGCTGGCCGATGCCGCGCGCCGGGCGCTCAACGCGCCGGTGCGGATGGCAGGCAGCGGCCGCCACGCCGCACGGCGCACCCCAGGCATGTCCAGGCGGGTGCTCGCGGTGGCCGGTGCCGTGGTGCTGGTGGCCGCGCTGGGCACCTTCGGCGTCTGGCAGTGGCGCGGCGGCAACGGGGGCGAGGCGACGCCGGCCTCCATGGCCGAGGGCTCGTCGACGGCGACGCCCGAGGCCGTCCCGGGTGCGGTGCAGTCGATCGCGGCGACGGTGCCCGAGGACATCCGGTCGACGGGCCGGCTGATCGTCGGCGTCAACGTGCCTTACTCACCAAACGAATTCAAGGACGCCGACGGGCAGATCGTCGGCTTCGACGTCGACCTGATGAACGCAATCGCCCGCACGCTTGGCCTGGTGCCGGAGTACCGCGAGACCGCGTTCGAGGCGATCTTCCCGTCGGTGCGGGCCGGCGATTTCAACGTGGGGATGTCGTCGTTCACCGACACCAGGGAACGCCAGCAGTCGGTGGACTTCGTCAACTACTTCGAGGCAGGCACGCTGTGGGCGCAGCAGGCCGGCTCCTCGGTGGATCCCGATAACGCGTGCGGCCTGCGCGTCGGCGTGTCGTACGCGTCGCTGCAGGAGACCGCGGAGATCCCGGCCAAGAGCGCGGCGTGTGAGGCCGCGGGCATGGCCGGGATCGAGAAGGCCGTCTACGTCAGCCAGGACGACCTCAACACGGCGCTGATCAACGGTGAGGTCGATGCGATGTCGGCCGATTCGCCGGTGACCGGGTTCGCCATCAAGACCTCTGGCGGCGCGCTGGAGGCAGCAGGGCAGGTGTTCGACTCCGCGCTCTACGGCTGGCCGGTGGCCAAGGGATCGCCGCTGGCCGAGTCGCTGCGGCTGGCGCTGGAACACCTGATCGAGACCGGTGAGTACCGCACCATCGCCACGATGTGGGGGGTGGAGAAGGGCATGATCGACCAGCCGTCGATCAACGGCGCGACGAAGTAACGTTTCACGCTCCCGGCCGCCGGGAATTCGTCGGCTTTCACCGCCGACACCGCTGGGAGCGCTGATGAGCGAACCGACCAACCGAGCTGTGCGAATCGCGATCGGCGCGGCCGCCGTCGTGGCGGCCGCCTCCTTGGCCGCGTGCGGTAGCGAAGAGCAACCACAGGACACCACCACGACGACGACCACCACCACCGCGACCACCACGGCGTCGCCGACGCCGACGCAGCCCCCGGCGCCGACGACCCAGAAGCAGGCGCCGGTCACCACGTCGCCCGTCGCACCCACCGGGCCGCCCGCCGCGCCGCCTGCCGGTGCGCCGCCGGTCGAGGAGCCCGACGAGGGCCCGAGCCGGGTAACCCGCGCACCAGATGTCAGCGCGTCGCCGCCGGTCACCGCGCCCAATCCGAACGCCACCGAGGAAGAGTCCGGCTGAGCTTCCGTTCAGCGAGAGTGCCAAACCACCTGTGCGGCATACAGTTTGGTAGTGTCGGGCGCTCATCACGTTAGGTCCGAGCGCGCGGCGGGAACCCTGTCGACGCTGCCAATTGACCTGCACAGTCGCTGCCGCACGCGGTTGAACGGAAAGGATTTGATGTGAGTTCCCCGAACGGCGACTCTCGTCTGGGCACCCGGTTCGGGTCCTACGAGCTGCAGTCTCTGATCGGGGTCGGGGGCATGGGCGAGGTGTATCGGGCATACGACACCGCCCGGGACCGCATGGTGGCGATCAAGCTGCTGCGACCGGATTTGGCGTCGGATCCGACGTTTCAGGAGCGGTTCCGCCGCGAATCCCGCGTCGCGGCCCGGCTGCAGGAGCCCCACGTCATCCCGGTGCACGACTTCGGCGCGATCGACGGGGTGCTCTACATCGACATGCGGCTGGTGGAGGGCGCCAGCCTCAAGGAGGTACTGCGTAACGCCGGCGCGCTGCCGCCGACGCGGGCGGTGTCGATCATCACCCAGGTGGCCTCCGCGCTGGACGCCGCGCACGCCAGCGGGCTGGTGCACCGCGATATCAAGCCGGAAAACATCCTGCTCACCCCCGAGGATTTCGCATACCTCGTCGACTTTGGCATCGCGCACGGCAGCGGCGAGGCGAACGTGACGATGACGGGGCTGCTGATCGGCTCCAGCGCCTATATGGCGCCCGAACGGTTCAACGGGGAACGCGGCGGCCCGGCGTCGGATGTGTACTCGCTGACGTGTCTGCTGTATGAGGCCCTGACCGGCCGCGCACCGTTCGAGGCGGCCGATCTGCGCCAGGTCATCACCGCGCACCTGTTCAACCCGCCCCCGCGACCGAGCATCATGCGCAGGGGGATCAGCCGGGCCTTCGACGACGTCATCGCCCGCGGTATGGCCAAGAAACCCACCGACCGCTACGCCTCGGCCGGGGAGCTGGCCAAGGCGGCCGCCGCGGCGCTCGATCAACCGCCCGCCGCGGCGCCGACGCCGGCGCCCGCGCCCGTGCCGCCTGCGCCGCCATCGACTCGGCAGTTCCCGGCGGGCTATCCGCACCCGGCGGCGACGGGCCAGCCGCCGTACGTGCCGCCGCGGCCGGCGCGTCGATCACGGTTCAGCCGGGCCCAGATGGCGCTGCTGATCGGCACCGTCGTGATGTTCACCGCGGCAGTGGTGTTGGCCGCGGTGCTGGTGTTCACCGACGGGGGCGGCAGCCAACCGCAGACCAGGCTCGCAGTCCCGCCGCCGGCGGGCCCGGAGCCCACCTCACCGACCACAACCGCCACCACCACGACACCCACCACCACGTCACCGACGACGACGCCGTCGCCGAGCGGGGCGCCGATCGCCGGGGTGTCGGGCACCGATTCGCTCGGCTTCGTGGGCCATTCGGCGCGCTGTGACAGCGGGGACGAACCGGCGGCGGCGATCCGCACGGCGAATTCGCTTGCGATCGTGTGCGAAACGTCGCCGGGAGACTTCTACTACCGCGGCGAACGGCTGAGCGACGGCGCCAGCCTGCAACTCGGCAACGCCGTGCCATCCGGGACCGGGTTTGTCGCGGTCAACCCGGCCGACGGGGCCCGCTACGAGGTGCGCCCCGACATGTTGACCATCTCCAGTAACCGCGGCGTGGACTCCAGAGAACCGGCATTGGAGTTCGGTTCGAGTTAGTGCCCGTGTAGGCTGGGGGTAGACCGGCTCCGGTCAGCAGCGCTTCGACACCCGCTTCGGGAGACGATCTGCCTGCGATTTCGATTGCCCTTCGCTCGACGGTCCGTTGGCCGAAGCGCACCATACTTGAGGACTTGTTTTATGAAGTCGTCCGAACTTTTTTCACATCTCGATGAATCCGAGCCCATCGCGAACACCAGCGGAAATGACGAACCGGTGACGAACCCGGTGTTCTCCGATCGGCCGCAGCGGAATCCGTCTGTAACGACGTCGTCATGAACGGCTTGACGGGTACACCGCGACTTGCCCGGCCCGTCAGGCTCGTACTCGCGCCCACGTTGGGCGCGGACATCGACGGTGCGTGGTGGCCGCATACCGGCTCGACGGCCCGTGAATTACCGCAACTGATCAGCGTGCTGCATCGACCGCTCGGTGAGATCGTCGACATCTGCGTCAACTGGTCGGCCACCGAGGGGGCGCTGGACCTGAATTCAATCCTGACCAGTGCGCGGCCCAAGGCCCCCGCCGAACATCGGCGCCACCGACTGATGCGGATCGTGGGCCGTACGGCCGAAGCCAAGATCCTCATCGTGCCGCATATGACGACGCCGGTATTGGGCAACCTGGTGATGCGGTGCGCATCGGGCAGGCCGCTCGTCGGGTCTGAACGCGAGAGCCAGTGGTGTGACGCGGCCGAAAGCGTACTTCGCGACGCAAACGCCGAAAGCGCGTTGTGGATCAGCCGGATGGCCAGCGCCGCTATGTAAAGCATTGGCGCCCAACGCATTCCTTGCGGCGATTTATCGTCGATAGGTCAATGGCGGCGGTTGCTGCTATCCTGACCACGGATGTTCTCTGACATCCGTTCAGAATGAGAGAAGTTGGAAAGTATGACACAGGGAACCGTGAAATGGTTCAACGAAGACAAGGGCTTCGGCTTCATCGCTCCTGATGGAGCCTCGGATGACGTGTTCGTCCACTACAGCGAAATTCGCGGTGATGGCTACCGGACACTGACCGAAAACCAGCGCGTCCAGTTCGACATCGAACAGGGCAACAAGGGTCCGCAGGCAGTTGGAGTGACGGCCGTCTAGCGAGTACATCGTCCGTTGTGGGCTGGCGGTTTTCCGCCAGCCCACAATGCATTTCGGGACCTCTTGTGGTGTCCCCGGCGTACACTTGGGGTATCGGCGGTACGTCGTCGCACGATGATCTGATCCGTGTGCATCGCCGATTCGAAGTAACGGCCGCTTTCGGCGGCTGAGACGGGATCGTCCTATGACCGCTCAAGTTGGCTACGCCGTATCGAGCACCCGCACCACCGGACCGCAGAACACGCCGCGGCTGAGGTTGAAGCCCAAAGCGCCCGCAACGGGCTACGTCGATGGCGCCTGGTGGCCGCACAGCGATGACCTCGCGCGTGAACTGCCCGACCTGCTGGTCGCGCTATCGGTGCGGTTGGGGCCCATTTCCCGGGTGATCTACAACCTCGACGACTGGCTGGATGTGCCCGCCCGCATGCGACTGGCAGATCGACAGGTTCGCCTCGACGGGTACCGCTTGCAACCGAACCACACCATCGAGGTGCTGGGGCTCACCGGAGACAGAATCGCCTTGCTCGTCGTTCCACCGCTTTTCGACCCGGACCAGGCGCACGAGACGTTGATGACCGCGGCCGCGCCCGACGACACATCGTCGACCGACGCGCTGCTGGAGATCAGCGAGCAGGACCGCGAAATTCGCGACCAAACGGCAGTCAATGAGCGGCGTTGGCTGTCAGGAGCGGGCGCGAAATAGCCGGGCCGTCAACGCTTCTTGTGAAAGACCGCCTCGGTGGATGACTCGTCACGGGCGGCCGCCTTGGCGTGCTTGGCGGCACGCTTCTCTTTCAGGGTCTTTCCGGACTTCTTGCTCATGGATTGTCGAGGGGACTTGTCAGACATCGCCGGCCCTTCATCGTGGGGCCCGAGTGGTCCCGCCTGTACCTGACACTACGCCACCGCGGTGTAGCGTCAACAGATCAACGCTGACCAGATGAAGTTTAGGAAGCGCCGCTTTTGGGGAAAACCGTCACGGACACACCCGGCCTCGTCCGGACGGACCAATAGGACATCGATTGGCAATTACCGACATTGCCGCGTATGCGCATCTGAGTAGGGCGGACATCGAGGCCCTCGGTGAGGAACTCGACGCGATCCGCCGCGACATCGAAGAGTCGCTCGACGCGCGCGACGCGACCTATATCCGACGCACTATCGGCTTCCAGAGATCGCTTGAGGTGTTGGCACGCGTGATCATCGGCGCCAGCCGGTCACGTGCGGGCTGGCTGCTGGGCACAGCGGGCCTGGCCTACGCCAAGAGCGTCGAGAACATGGAAATCGGCCATAACGTCGGCCATGGCCAATGGGACTGGATGAACGACCCGGAGATCCACTCGAACACCTGGGAGTGGGACATGGTCGCGCTCTCCTCGCAGTGGCGGTACTCGCACAACTACCGCCATCACGTGTTCAGCAACATCGTCGGCGTCGACGACGACCTTGGCTTCGGCGTCATTCGGATCACCCGCGACCAGCCATGGCAACCCCAGCACCTGGTGCAGCCACTTCGGAACCTTTTGCTGGCAGCGGTTTTCGAGTGGGGTATCGCGCTTCACGGTGTGCATTCCGAGCGTGACCGACGTGCTCCGGACACCCAGAAGATTTCCGAGGCCCGGATGGAGCTCGTCACCAAGATCGTCCGCCAGGCCGTCAAAGACTACGTGGTGGTGCCGGCGTTGAGCCGATCCCGTTGGCGCAGGACGCTGGGCGCCAACGCATCGGCGAACCTGCTGCGCAATCTGTGGGCCTACCTGGTGATCTTCTGCGGGCACTTTCCCGACGGCGCGGAGAAGTTCACCGCCGACGTACTGAAGGACGAGACCCGCGGCGATTGGTATCTGCGGCAGATGCTTGGTGCGGCGAATTTCAACGCCGGCCGACTGCTGGCATTTTCCAGCGGACACCTGTGCTACCAGATCGAACATCATCTGTTTCCCGATCTGCCGAGCAACCGGCTGCCCGAGGTATCGGTGCGGGTGCGGGCGCTGTGTAAGAAGTACGGCCTGCCGTACACCACTGGATCGCTTGCGCGCCAATATTTTCTGACGTTGCGCACGATCCACAAGCTCGCGTTGCCCGACCGGTTCCTTCGCGCCACGAGCGACGATGCCCCCGAGACGGCCTCGGAGCGCAAGTTCCTTAGGGTAGAACGGTTTTCATCAGCATGACGTTGTATGCCGACCACAGCGAGAGGTTGTAGTACAGCTCCTTTCCGGTCGACCACGGATGCAGGAACGGCGCATAGATGCCGCCGGGGAAGTCCCACGACCGCACGAGCAACCGTTCGGGGCTCCACGGCCCCTGCGGTGCGGGTGCGGTTCTAGCGACGATGTCGTTGGCGCCGTTGCCGTACAGCACCAGGTACTGGTTGAGGTACGTGTTGTACTGCGCCGACATCTCGCTCACCGGAGCGGGGATCACCGGCGTGGCGGCGGCCGGATCGCCGGGCACCCAGGCGTTGGCGGCCGAACTCCAGTACTCGTACTTGCGAAGGTCGGGCACATAGGCGGGAAGAACGCGAGAGACGAACGCGGGTCCGCCGCGCCCGGACGGTGTGCCGAACGAGTAGATGTACGGGTCGCCGGGTCCGGGCTTGAGGAATGCGCCCTGTTGGAAGTTTTGGTTGCCCGGCGCGTATTTGACGTCCGGGACGGCGCTTTCGGCGGCGGGCCGCACGCTGTCGGGGTAGATGCCCCAGTGCTCGCCGTTGTCGGGGGACACCGCGATCGCTGAGTAGTTGGTGGTCCAGCGGCCGTCGCCGTCCCAGCTCTTGATCGACATGAAGTTCAGGTACTGCTTACCGCCCACCGCGATGCCCGCGGTCGGGATCATCCCCTTCTCCTCGGGCGCCCACTTGACGCCGGGCAGGATCGCCTTGGAGATGTTGGGCCGCAGCATCGGCGAACCCGAATAGTTGCTGGCCAGAACGCCGTTGGGCACCGCGACGGTGTTGGACAGGGTGCCGTCCTGGCTGCGGAACAGCACGTTGTAACGCCACTGCTGGCCACGCACGCTGCAGTAGCCGTAGGTGTCGCCGAACGCCATCAGCACCTGGCGGTTGGCGGGATCGCCGTTGTCCCACATGATCCCCAGATCGGTGCCGGTGATCGCGAAACGTTCGATGGTTTTGTTGGGGCTGTCGGGCCCGGTGACCCACCCGACGAGCGAGGTACCCGGCGGCGATGGTGGCGGCGGTGGGGCCGGGGCAGGAGCCACGGTGTTGGCGTCCGGAACGGCCGGCGACGGTTGGACGGCGGCCTGCTGCTGCAGCGGTGCCGAGATCTGCCCCAGGCTCGGCAGCGGCGCGTCCTCGTTGGCGCCGTCGGGACGTTGGCCGACCGGTCGACGGTTCAGCCCAGGCAGCAGTGGGGTTTCTTCGGCGTTGTTGGCGGCGGGAGGTTGAGCGGCCGCGGCCGCACCGGTGCAGGGTTCGGCGGCGGCCGGCGCGGCGACCCCGAGTGTGGCGATCAGCCCGATCACGGCCGCCGCCGCCACCGAGAGCGTTGGGATACGTCGACGCGGCGACATGTCACACCTTCCGGGCGGACGTCGCAGTGACGTCGGTTCAACATTTGGGGCTGATGTGACGATAGTGACCGATGATCTTGTTGTGCCCGCTGAGTTGCAATGGATACGCGTCCGTGACCGTGTCGCAATACGGTCACCGGCTCAATTCTCGCGAGGCGTACACCAGGGTCGCGATTTCGGCCGGATCGCAGCCCCGGTGTACGTCTCGCGAGAGTTACATGGGTCAGCGCACGACGATCGTGTGCTCCACGCGCGGCACCAACTCACCGATGACTGGCGCGCCCGGAATCTCCCCGACGATCAACAGCCCGCCGGAGGTTTGCGCATCGGCGAGCAGCAGTGCCTCGTCCTCGTCGATTGCGTCCAGATCGACGTGCGGGCGGACCCAGTCGAGGTTGCGCTTGGTGCCGCCGCTGACATACCCGGCCGCCAACGCCTCGCGCGCACCGTCGATGTATGGCACCGCGTCCGCGTCGAGCACCGCCGTCACACCGCTGGCCCGCGCCAACTTGTGCAGATGACCCAGCAGCCCGAAACCTGTGACGTCCGTGGCGCATTCGACGCCGGCCGCAAGAGCCGCTTGAGCCGCACGGTCGTTCAGCGTCGTCATCACCTCGATGGCCTCGGCGAAGCGCTCACCGGTGTTCTTGTGCCGGCTGTTGAGCACTCCGACGCCCAGCGGTTTGGTCAACGACAGCGGTAGCCCCGGCTTGGCGGAGTCGTTGCGCAGCAACTGGTTCGGGTCGGCGATTCCGGTGACCGCCAGGCCGTACTTCGGTTCGGGGTCGTCGACGCTGTGCCCACCCGCCAAATGACAGCCAGCGAGACCGCAGACGTCCATGCCGCCGCGCAGCGCCTCGGCCGCCAGCTCGAACGGCAGCACATCGCGCGGCCAGCCCAGCAGGTTGACCGCGACGACGGGTCGCCCGCCCATCGCGTAAACATCCGAGAGTGCGTTGGCCGCGGCGATGCGGCCCCAGTCGTAGGCGTCGTCGACGACGGGCGTGAAGAAGTCCGTCGTCGCGATCAGCGCCGTATCGCCGTCAATGCGCACGGCCGCGGCATCGTCGCCGTCGTCCAGACCGACCAGGAGTTCGCCGACCGGGTCGCGCGGCGCGGCCAACGTCAACCCGCGCACCACGTCCTCCAACTCGCCGGGCGGGATCTTGCACGCGCAACCGCCGCCGTGGGCGTACTGGGTCAGTCGATAGGCCATGGCTCCATGCTGCCCTGGCATGATCGGACCCGGGCAGGGAGGCGTATCTGGTCTGGTGACCGGCACGGTCTTCAAAATCGTTGAGCGGCAGATTCTGTCGCTGGCGGGTTCGATTCCCGTCCGCCTCCGCCACCCGTAACGCCAGGTCAGACCCACACCAGCTGGCCGTCGTCGCGCAGCTGCGCGCCCTCGGATGCCGGGTGCTCACGCAGCCGGCCGTCGTGCATGAGGTGGCAGACCGGCACGTCGAACTTCACCACCGCCACGTCGGCGACGATGCGCCGATGACACCGCCACCACACCGCCTCGCTGCACATCATCGCCGTGCGCTGCTGCTGCGCCTGCTCGAGAAGCTCTGCCAGCGCCTCGCCGAACTCCTCGGTGCGGGTGTAGGCGGCGTAGGCGGCGAACTGCTTGACCCGCCACCAGGTGTCCTCGGGTTCGGTGTCGGCGGGCAGCCGTCGGCGCCCACCCAGGCGGGCATCCCAGCGGTAGTCCAGCCCGGCGTCGGCCGCCCACACGGTGATCGCGCCGGTCTCCACGTCGGGATTGTGCCGACTGTTGGGGTAGCGGCGGATGTCGACCAGCGCCTCGACCTCGGCGTCCGTCAACAACTGCGACAGCGCAGCCTTGTCCAGCTTTCCGTGGCCCACCGAGATCAGCACTTCTTCTGTGTACCCGAGGAGCGGCTTGTCATGATGGCCCCATGTCCCGGCGATTTCGGCGCGCTAATGCCCCCTCAGAGTCCCTGAGCGCGCCGAAATCGCACGACGAGGACCCGCGCCGGCAGGTGCCGCGCACCGACGCGCTGCTCGCGGACCCGCGCCTGGTCGACGCCTCGCGGACGCTGGGCCGCACGCTGGTCAAGTCCGTCATCGCCGACGCCCAGCAACGCGCGCGGGCGGGCACGATCGCGCCCGAACACGTCGCCGACTACGCCGTCGCCGCGCTGCCCACCAGTGCCGCGAGCCTGCGCCCGGTGATCAACGCGACCGGCGTCGTCGTGCACACCAACCTCGGGCGCGCGCCGCTGTCGCAGGCCGCGGTCGAGGCGATGGTCACCGCTGCGGGCGCCACCGACGTCGAGTTCGACCTCGAGTCGGGACGGCGTGCGCGACGCGGGCGGGGTGCGTTGGCGGCGCTGGCCGCGGCCGTCCCGACCGCAGGCGGGGTGCACGTGGTCAACAACAACGCCGCCGCACTGCTGTTGGCTGCGATGACGCTGTCGCCCGGCAAGGAGATCGTGGTCAGCCGCGGCGAGCTGATCGAGATCGGCGACGGCTTCCGGCTGCCGGAGCTGATGGAGTCCACCGGTGCGCGGTTCCGCGAGGTCGGCACCACCAACCGCACCCACCTGCGCGACTACACCGACGCCATCGGCGCCGACACCGGTTTCGTGCTCAAGGTGCACCCGTCGAACTATCTCGTCAGCGGATTCACTTCGGCGGTAAGCGTTTCCGAGCTCACGGGCCTTGGCGTGCCGCTGGTCGTCGACATCGGCTCGGGGTTGCTGAATCCGCATCCGCTGCTGCCCGACGAGCCCGATGCGACGTCGGTTCTGCGCGACGGCGCCGACGTCGTCACCGCCAGCGGCGACAAGCTGCTCGGCGGGCCGCAGGCCGGGGTGCTGTTCGGCGCCGCGGAGCTGATCGAGCGGCTGCGACGGCACCCGGCGGCGCGGGCGCTGCGGGTCGACAAGCTCACGTTGGCGGCGCTGGAGGCGACGCTGAAGGGCCCGCCGTCGCCGGTGGCGGAGGCGCTCGACGTGGACGTGGTCTCGTTGCGGGAACGCGCGGCGCGGTTGGCCGCGCAGTTACCCGACGCCTGGGCGGTGGACTGTGTCGCCGCGGTGGGCGGTGGAGGCGCACCAGGTGTCGAATTGCCTAGTGCGGCAGTGAGTCTGCCCGAGTCATGTGCGGCGCCGCTGCGGATGGGTAGCCCGGCAGTGGTCGGCAGGCTGGAGAACGGCCGCTGCCTGCTGGATCTGCGCACGGTGCGGCCAGACGACGACGACGTGCTGGTGCGTGCGGTGCGGGCATGTATGTCGTAGCCACGGCGGGCCATGTCGATCATGGGAAGTCGACGCTGGTGCAGCGGCTCACCGGGATGTGGCCGGACCGGTTGGCCGAAGAGAAGCGCCGCGGGTTGACGATCGAGCTTGGCTACGCGTGGACGGAGATCGAGGGTCGGCAGTTCGCGTTCGTCGACGTGCCGGGCCATGAGCGGTTCGTGGCCAACATGCTCGCCGGCGTCGGCGGGATAGCCCCGGAAAACCCGGTGATGTTCGTCGTCGCGGCCACCGAAGGATGGATGCCGCAGTCCGAGGAGCATCTCGCCGCATTGCGGGCGTTGGGTGTGCGGCACATCATGGTGGTGATCAGCAAGGCTGACCTGGTCGATCCTGCTGCGGCGATAGCTGCTGTGCAGCAACGGCTTCCGGATGCGTCCGTCGTGCTGGGCACGGATCTGGATGCGGTGCGGGCGGAGCTGGTGGCGCTCGCCGCGCGGCTGCCGGCCCCCGACGTCGACGCGGATGTGCGGCTGTGGGTGGACCGGTCGTTCACGATTCGCGGGGCCGGGACCGTCGTCACCGGGACGCTGGCGGCGGGGACGGTGCGGGTCGGCGACGAGCTCGAGCACGCCGGTCGGCGCTATACCGTGCGGGGATTAGAGTCGCTCACCCGCGCCCAAACGTCCCTTTCGGCGGTGGCGCGCGTCGCGGTGAACTTACGCGGGCTGGACCACCGCGAGGTCGGCCGCGGCGACACCCTGCGTACACCGGGGGCGTGGCTGGACACCGCCGAAGTGGACGTTTCGGTGCGGGCAACGGGAGAGTTGCACCGAAACCTGTTGCTGCACATCGGTTCGGCAGCCGTACCGGTCCAGCTGCGACCGCTGGGCACGGCAGCGGCGCGGTTGCGGCTGGCGCGACCGTTGCCGTTGCGTATCGGCGACGTCGGGCTGCTGCGCGACCCCGGTCAGCATCTGATCGCGGCGGGCATCGAGGTGCTCGATGTGCGGCCGCCGGCGCTGCGTCGGCGGGGCGCCGCACGAGCGCGGGCCGAGGAGTTGGCGTCCGGACGCGCGAAGCCGCCGGTGTGTGCGCGGTTAGATGACTTGCACGCCATGGGGTTTGTCGTAGATGGTCTGCGGGTCGGCGAGTGGGTAATCGATCCAGACTGGTGGGCGCAGCAACGCCGGCAAGTGTCGGTGGCCGTCGAACGGTGGTCGACCGAGCACGACATCGCCGCGGGCATGCCGTTGGAGACGCTGCGGCAGGACCTCGAGTTATCCGCCGCCGAACTGGTGGCCGCGCTGCTCGACGGTACCGGCTTGCTCGTGGCCGACGGGGTGGTGCGGCGACCGGACGCGACGCTGCCGCCGCGGGTGGACGAGGCGGTGCGAACGGTCGAAAAATGGTTGGCGGCAAAGCCGTTCCGGGCGCCGGAGGCCGATCAGCTCAGCGAGCTCGGGCTCGGCGCGCGGGAACTGGCCGCTGCCATCCGTGCCGAACGCCTGACCCGCATCGCCGACGGTGTCGTGCTCGGCGCCGACGCGTTCGACCGGGCCGCCGAGATTTTGCAGACCCTGCCGCAGCCGTTCACCGTCGCCGAAACCAAGCGGGCGTTGAACACCACCCGCCGCGTCGCGGTGCCGCTGCTGGAGCAGCTCGACAAGCGGGGCCGTACCCGTCGCGCCGAAGACGGCACCCGCACGGTGATCTAGCCGTCCTTCGCCGCTCCGCTGGCCGCGAGCGCTCACCCTCGTACGGTTTTGCCCCCGAAATCTGTACCAGAGTGAGCGCTCGCGGGCCTGAGCGCCCGCCGGTCGAACGTTTGGCGCCGTTCCGCGCGGGTACGCGTCCGAGGTACGGAAGGAGCAGCCCATGGCCGACGTCAAAACCGGCAACATCGTCGACGACATCATCACCGACCACCGCGAGTTCGAGAGCGTCTTCACCGAAATCGAGTCCGCCGGCGATCCGCGCACCCAACCCGAACTGGTGGAGCACGTGATCGCGGGCATCGTGCGCCACGCCGTCGCCGAGGAGCAGTTCGTCTACCCGGCGGCCCGAGAGAAGGTGCCCGACGGCGACAAGCTCGTCGAGCACGAGATCGAGGAGCACTCGGAGGCCGAAGAGGTGATGAAGGACATCGAGAAGGCCGGCACCGACGACCCCAAGTACGACGACCTGGTCCGCAAGCTGATCGCCGATATCCGCCATCACATCGAAGATGAAGAAGAAGATCTGCTGCCCCAGCTTCGCGACGCCTGCACCGGCGAAGAGCTCGGCGAGCTCAGCGAAAAGTTCCACCAGGCCAAGAACCTCGCCCCCACCAGGCCGCATCCGCTGGCACCGGACCGCCCGCCGGCCAACAAGATCCTCGGGCCGGGTGCCGGGCTGGTCGACCGGCTGCGCGACGCGCTGACGGGCCGCAATAGCTGAGCAATACGCGGGACGCTCCCGCCCGTGGTTTGATCGAGGGACCGCCGGGTAGGGAGAGCTTCATGGAGATCAAGAAACTGTTCCAGTCGTGGCCGGTGTATCGGCAGCTCACGGGGCAGGATCCGACGGGTCGCGGCCGGGCCGCCCAGTCCAAGCTCAGCGCGGAGCTGACCCCACGCACCGTCGACGCCGACCGTGTCGCGCGCTCGGTTTGCCCGTTCTGCGCGGTCGGCTGCGCGCAGAACGTCTACGTCAAGGACGACAAGGTCATCCAGATCGAGGGCAACCCGGACAGCCCGATCTCCCGAGGCCGCCTGTGCCCCAAGGGATCTGCCAGCAAGCAGCTGGTCACCGGCCCGCAGCGGCTGACCAAGGTGCGCTACCGCCCGCCGTACGCCACCGAATGGCAGGAACTCGACCTCGACACCGCCATGGACATGGTTGCCGACCGGGTGCTCGACGCCCGCGACAAGGGTTGGCAGCAGTTCGACGCCGACCGCAACACGTTGCGCCGCACCCTGGGCATCGCCAGCCTGGGCGGCGCCACGCTGGACAACGAAGAGAACTATCTGATCAAGAAGCTCTTCACCGCCTTAGGCGCTTTGCAGATCGAGAACCAGGCCCGTATTTGACACAGCGCCACGGTTCCCGGTCTGGGAGCCTCCTTCGGTCGCGGCGGAGCGACGGACTATCAGCAGGACCTCGCCAACTCTGACTTCATCGTCATCATGGGCTCGAACATGGCCGAAGCCCATCCGGTCGGGTTCCAGTGGGTGGTGGAGGCCAAGGCCCGCGGCGCACGCGTCGTGCACATCGACCCGCGGTTCACCCGCACCAGCGCGCTGGCCGACCAGTACGTCCCGTTGCGCGCGGGCAGCGACATCGCGTTCCTCGGCGGGGTGATCAATTACATCCTGTCCAACGAGCTGGACTTCCGCGAGTACGTCGCCGCCTACACCAACGCGTCGTTCCTGGTCGACGAACGCTACCGGGACGCCGAGGATCTCGACGGCCTGTTCAGCGGCTACGACACCGACACCGCCTCCTACGATCCCTCGACCTGGCAGTACCAGACCACGGGCTCAGAACAAGGCGGCAAGGAAGACAAGGAAGAGGCGGCACCGGAGCGGCACGGCTCGGGCGGTGCGCCGCTGGAAGGCACCCAGCAGATTCCGTCGGACCCGACGCTGCAGGACCCGCGCTGCGTCTACCAGATCCTCAAACGCCACTACGCCCGCTACACCCCCGAAATGGTGGAGCGGGTCTGCGGGGTGCCCGCCGAGCAGTTCCTCGAGGTTGCCAGGGCCTGGGCGGAAAACTCTGGGCGAGAACGGACTTCGGCGCTGGTGTACAGCGTCGGCTGGACGCAGCACTCGGTGGGCGCGCAGTACATCCGCGCGGGTTCGATCATCCAGCTGCTACTCGGCAACATCGGCAGGCCCGGTGGCGGCGTGCTGGCGTTACGCGGGCACGCCAGCATCCAGGGTTCCACCGACGTACCGACACTGTTCAACTTGCTGCCCGGTTATCTCGCGATGCCCGAGGCTGGCCATGAGTCGCTGTCCGACTACCTCGACGACGTCATGGGCACCTACCAGAAAGGGTTCTGGCGCAACGCCGATACCTACATGGTGTCGCTGCTCAAGGAGTACTGGGGCGACGCCGCCACCGCGGACAACGACTACTGCTTCGACTACCTGCCCCGCATCAACGGCGACCACGGCACCTACCGCACCGTAATGGATATGGTCGACGGCAAGGTTTTCGGCTACTTCCTGCTGGGCCAAAACCCTGCGGTGGGCTCGGCGCACGGCCGGCTGCAGCGCCTCGGCATGGCGAACCTGGACTGGCTGGTGGTGCGCGACCTCGTGGAGATCGAAAGCGCGACGTTCTGGAAGGACGGCCCGGAGATCGAGACGGGCGAGATCAACCCGCAGACCTGCCGCACCGAGGTGTTCCTGTTCCCGGCGGCCGCGCATGTGGAGAAGTCGGGCACGTTTACCCAGACGCAGCGGATGCTGCAGTGGCGTGAGCAGGCCGTCGAACCGCCGGGCGATGCCCGCTCGGAGCTGTGGTTCTTCTACCACTTGGGTCGCCGGTTGCGCGAAAAGCTCGCCGGCTCAACCGATGAGCGCGACCGGCCGCTGCTGGAGCTGTCGTGGGATTACGCGATGGACGGCGACGAGCCCTCCGCGGAGGACGTGCTGCACCGCATCAACGGGGTGGACCTGACCACCGGCCGCGCGGTGAACGGCTACACCGAACTCAAGGCCGACGGCAGCACCCTCTGCGGCTGCTGGATCTACAGCGGCGTGTACGCCGAGGACATCAACCAGGCCGCGCGCCGCAACCCGCACACCGACCACGGCCCGCCCGGCGAGTGGGGCTGGACCTGGCCGATGAACCGGCGGGTGCTCTACAACCGGGCCTCGGCCGATCCGCAGGGCCGGCCCTGGAGCGAACGCAAGAAGCTCGTCTGGTGGGACCCCGAGAAAGGGGACGCTGGCGAGTGGACCGGTTATGACGTACCGGATTTCGAGAAGACGAAACCCCCGGACTACCGGCCGGATCCGGACGCCATCGGGGTGGCGGCATTGCGCGGTGACGACGCGTTCGTCATGCAGGCCGACGGTAAGGGTTGGCTGTTCGCTCCCAGCGGCGTGCTCGACGGTCCGCTGCCGACGCACTACGAACCGCACGAATCACCGGTGCGCAACGCGCTGTACCGGCAGCAGGGCAACCCGGCGCGCAAGGTGTACGGCCGCGCCGACAACCCGTCGAACCCCTCACCGCCCGAACCCCACGGCGAGGTGTTCCCGTACGTGTTCACCGCCGCGCGGCTGACCGAGCACCACACCGCGGGCGGTATGAGCCGGCAGCTGCCGTATCTCAGCGAGCTGCAGCCGGCGTTGTTCGTGGAGGTGTCGCCGCAATTGGCTGAGCTGCGCGGACTTTCGCATATGGACTGGGCGCACGTCATCACCAGCCGCACCGCGGTGGACGCCCGCGTACTCGTCACCGAGCGGATGCGACCGCTGCGCATCGAAGACCGGGTGGTGCACCAGATCTGGATGCCGTATCACTGGGGACACGTCGGGCTGATCGACGGCGACGTGGTCAACGATCTGCTCGGCGTGGTCGCCGACCCGAACGTGTTCATCCAGGAGAGCAAGGTCGCGACGTGCGACATCCAGCCGGGCCGGCGGCCGCGCGGTGTCGAATTGCTGGGGTACATCGCGGAATACCGGCGTCGGGCCGGTGTCACGGCCGAGACCGGCACCGAGGTGGACACCACGAAACCCGCCGACGAACACACCGAGGAGGCGCCATGACCGCCTACGACGAGCAACCGCGGGTCGGCTTCTTCACCGACACGTCGGTCTGCATCGGCTGCAAAGCGTGCGAGGTGGCGTGCAAGGAATGGAACGCGGTGCCCGACGACGGCTACGACCTGCTGGGCACGTCGTTCGACAACACCGGTGAGCTGGGGGCGAACTCGTGGCGGCATGTCGCGTTCATCGAGCAGCCGCCAGTTGACCCCCCAGTCGACCTGGGAATGCCGGGATTTGAGCGGCCCGGTGATACGTCAGGTGCCGAGACCCGCACCGACTTCCGCTGGCTGATGAGCAGCGACGTGTGCAAGCACTGCACGCACGCCGGCTGCCTGGACGTCTGCCCGACCGGCGCGCTGTTCCGCACCGAGTTCGACACCGTCGTTGTGCAGCAAGACATCTGCAATGGCTGCGGGTATTGCGTTTCGGGCTGCCCGTACGGGGTGATCGAACGCCGAGAAGGCGACGGGCGCGCCTGGAAGTGCACGTTGTGCTACGACCGGCTGCACGACGGGCTCGAACCGGCGTGCGCGAAGGCCTGTCCGACCGACTCGATCCAGTTCGGTGTGCTCGACGAGCTGCGGGAGCGAGCTGCGTTGCGGGTGGCCGAGTTACACGAACGCGGCGTCACCGAGGCGCGGCTGTACGGAGAGAACCCCGACGACGGTGTCGGCGGCAACGGCGCGTTCTTCCTGCTGCTCGACGAGCCGGAGGTGTACGGGTTGCCGCCGGATCCGGTGGTGCCCACGCGCGACGCCCCGGCGATGTGGCGCTACGCGGGCATCGCCGCCTCGGCGCTGGTGGGCATCGCGGTGTCGGCGTTCGCGGGGTGGCGGCGATGAAGGAACAACTGGCGGTGCCGCGCGCGGAGTTTCGCTCCTACTACGGCAAGCAGATCCTCAAGACTCCCGTATGGGACTGGCGGATCGCGGCTTACCTGTTCGCCGGCGGCCTCTCGGGCGGTTCGGCGATGCTGGCCGCGGGCGCGGATTTGACGGATCTGCCTGGGCTGCGCAAGGTTTCGCGGATCGGCGCGCTGGTGAGCGTGCTGGCGAGCCTCTACTTTCTCATCGCGGATCTGGGCCGTCCGGAGCGGTTCCATCACATGCTGCGGGTGGCCAAACCGAGTTCGCCGATGAGCATGGGCACCTGGATCCTGTCGGCGTACGGGCCGGGCGCCGGGGCGGCCGCGGTGGCCGAGGTGATGCCTCAGCGGCTGCGCCGCACGCGGCTCGGCCGATTGGTGGCGCGGTTGGCGCGCCCGGCGGGGCTGGGCGCGGCGGCGACGGCGCCGGCGGTGGCGTCCTATACGTCAGTGCTGTTGTCGCAGACGGCGGTTCCGGCGTGGAAGGAGGCGCACCCGCAGCTGCCGTTCGTGTTCGTCGGCTCGGCGGCGGCCAGCGGCGGCGGGCTGGGGATGCTGCTGGCGCCGGGCGACGAGACCGGCCCGGCGCGGCGGATGGCCGTCGTCGGCGCGGCGCTGGAAGTGACCGCGGCTCGGGTGATGGACCAGCGGATGGGCGTGGCCGCCGAGGCGTACGCATCGGGCAAGCCGCACCGGCTGCGCCAAGTGTCGGAGGCACTGACGGTCGGCGGCGCGGTCGGCGCGCTGATCGGCGGCCGGCGCGCGGTGACGGCCGCGTCGGGAGCGGCGCTGCTGCTGGGCAGCGCGCTGCAGCGGTTCGCCGTGTTCGAGGCGGGTGTGGAGTCCACCCGCGACCCGAAATACGTTGTGGTGCCCCAGCGGGAGCGGGTCGACGCGGGCCAGCGCGCCCACGCGTAACAGCCGACCGGGGTGACGGTGCGCGAAACGCGTTTACCCGCCGGGCTGACCCTCTTCGGGTTCAGTCGGCGTGGTCGTCACGGTGGTAGTGGTCGTCGTCTCCGTGGTCGGTGACGTCGTCGTGGCCGGGCTCTCGGTCGTGGTCGGGCTGGTGGTCTCGGCCGGCGGCGTCTCGGTGCCCGGCGAGGTCGTGCCCGCAGGCGGCGGCACCGCCGGGGACGTCTCGGTCACCGTCGTGGTGTCCGTGGTCGGCGGGGCCTCGGTGGCCGGTGCCAGCACACCGCACGCGACGCGGCTGCCGGCGTCGCCGGTGGACAGCGTCTCGGCGTCCGGGCCGGGCACCCCGTTGACGGTGTAGCGCGGCGGGATGTTGGCGAAGTTGTCGGGCTGCTCGTGCAGCATCAGCGCAGACCCTTGCGCGGTACGCAGGTCCTCGAGAGTGAACTCGTCGGTCGTGGCGACCAGGCGTGCCGATCCGTCCGAGCGCACCTCCACCGGGGTCAGATCGCCCGCGGCCGGGTGGTCGGTGGACTGGCCGCGCATGTGCAGGTGCCCGCCGGCGGAGAGGAAGTCGCCGGGTTCCCCACCGCCCGGTGCGACGGAGTTGGGCTCGCATCTGCCGAATTCGTGGATGTGAAAGCCGTGGAATCCGGGCGTCAGGACGCCGCCCTCGGTGGTCTCGAAGGTAATCGTGGCGAAGTCGTCGGTGAACTCGATCGTCGCGTTGGCGACCGTGGTGCCGTCGGCGGTTTTCAGATCGGTGCTGATCGTCTCGGTGTCCGGCGCGGGGCTGGTGGTGGGCGAGGTGGTTTCCTGGTCGGCGCCCTGGGTGTCGCAAGCACTCAACATGGCGATCGCGAGGGGTGCGGCGAGGGCGGCGGCAGCTGCGGTTTTCGACTTGGACATGGGAGGCACGTACCCGAAACAAGATCTTTCAATCGTCGCGGATAAAACTGTGCTGGCAAGCTGCAGAGATGACCGAGTCGTCGCGGCTGGTGCTGCTCGTTTCGCTGGTGGCCACCACCGGGTTGGCGATCGTACTGGGGATCACCGATCCGGCCGAACCGTTGTTCTATCCGACCCGGTTCCTCATCTGGAACCTGGTGCTGGCGTGGATTCCGATGTGCTTCGCGGCCGGGTTCGCCGCGGTGCGACGGCGGGTCTGGCTGATCCCGCTGGGACTGGTGTGGCTGGCGTTCCTGCCCAACGCCCCCTATCTGGTGACCGACCTGGTGCACCTGGGCGAAGGCGTCGAATTGTGGCGGCACGTCCTGCAATACGGGGTGGCGGCGTGGACCGGCATCATCCTCGGGACGGTGTCGCTGTATCTGGTGCATCGACGGATCGAACGCGAGTTCGGCCTGCTGGTCGGCTGGACGGCGGCGATCGTCTCGGTGGGGTTGTGCGCGATCGGCGTCGTGATCGGACGCTTTCAGCGGTGGAACTCGTGGAACCTGCTGACACACCCGGAGGCGGTGGCGGCGTCGACGCTGGACTGGGTGCGCTCACCGTTCGCGTACGTGCAGTCGACGGGGGTGGCGGTCGCGGTGGCGGCGTTCTTCGGGCTGGCGTATCTGACGGTGTGGTCGCTGGCCGCGTCGGGACGGGTCAGCGGCGCTCGAAGTGCTGGTAATCCTTGGGCGTCCGCCAGTGGCCACCCCAACGCCAGCCGCGATCGGTGAAGGCGAGCACAGCGGGATCGCCGTCGTGCAGAAGACCCGGGTCGATGCGGCTGCGGTCCAGGTAGACCTCGGCGTTGTCGGGCTGGAAGTCACCCGCGGCGTCGATGTACGGGTTGATCAGCGGGTTGAGGTCGATGGCGCGGCCGTAGGCATGCCACGACCAGCTGCCGCTGCCCGGGATGTCGCGGCAGTTGAACGCCGACGTGTTGTTGTCGCGCATGGACAGCTCGTCGTCGGCGCCCGGATAGCGCTCCACGGTCTGCATCTTCTCGATGGGATAGCGCAGCCGGTACAGCTCCTCGAAGATCTCGACGACCTCGGCCACCAGATCCTCGTGCACGATCAGCTCGCCGCGGCGGGTCTGGTCGTCGAAACCGATGTGGTCGATCTCGACCCGGCGAAGCCGCTCCGGTGCAAGCGGACAACCCGGGCGCCAACTCGGCCCGAGCTCGGCGGCCGTCACCGGGTGAACGGCCGGGGGCGGCGGGCTCGGCGGCGGTGGCGGGCTAGCTGGTGGGGCGGCCGGGACGACGGTCGACGACGGCGGCGGAGCCGGGGGCGCAGGCGCGGGATCGGCGCTGCAGTGCGGTAGTACGCCGGCTGCGATGGTGGCCATCACCAGGGTCGCCAGGCGTCGTCGGGTGGGTACTCGCATCGGTTAGTCGGGTCGGCGAACGCGGCACGATACGCCGTTGACCACCTGCGTGCTGCTGGGCACGTCGAGCAGGTCGGCGGGGTTGAGCAGGTTGGAGTTGACGCCTGGATGCGCGTTGGCGACCTGAAGCCGGGTGCCGTCGAGGCCGTGTCCCCAGCCGTGCGGCAGCGACACCACGCCGGGCATCATCTCGTCGGACACCTCGGCGGGTACCGTCAGCGCACCCTCGCTGGTGGACACCTCGACGAGGTCGCCGGTCCGGATGCCGGCGGGTTCGGCGTCGACGGGGTGGATGAGCAGGGTGCAACGGTCCCTGCCGCGCATCAGGGCGGGCACGTTGTGCATCCACGAATTGTTCGACCGCAGGTGTCGACGGCTGGTGAGCAGCAACCCGCCGGCGGGCCGCTGCAACCGCGCCCGCAACCGTGGCACGTCGTCGACGAGGCGTTGATGCACCAATTCGACTGTGCCCGAAGGCGTGCACACCGTCTCGTCGAGCCGGCCGCCGTCCAACTCGTCGAGCCGCAGCCCGTTGGGATGGCGGCGCACCTCGGCCAGCGTCAACCCACCCGGACGCCGCCCGAGGTCGTCGCCCCACGGGCCGAGCCGAATTCCCAAGTCCACCAGGCGCTCTGGTCCGCGTGCGGAGAGCGCGGCTGTCGCCTCCTGCGGATCACGTCCGGTCAGCGGCGTGCCCGCCGTGGCGCAGGCGGTGGCGACCAGCCCGGCCACGTAGAGGTCGTCCATCGCGGCGACGTCCACCTCGGGCGTCGGGGTGCCGACCATCGCACCCGCGAGCCGCAGCAGAATCTCCCACTCCGACGGGCGATTCGGGTCCGGGGCGAACACCGGATCTGACCATTTCAGGCACGACGACGTCGCGTAGATCCAGTACAGGTCGTCGGCGTGCGGCCGTTCCAGCGGCGAGAGCCCGGGCAGGATGACGTGTGCGTGCCGGGTGGTCTCGTTGAGCCAGCTGTCCACCGCGATCATCGCGTCCAGGTCGGCCAGCGCCGTGTCCAGCCGTCGCGCGCCGGGCGCCGACACCACCGGGTTGCCCGCCACCGTGATCAAGCCGCGCAGCTGTCCGTCACCGGGTGTGTCGATCTCCTCGGCCAGACAGCTGACCGGGAACTGGTTGAACACCTCGGGCGCACCGCGGACCCGGCTGTGGAACCGGCCGAACCGCCAGCCGGGCCCGTCCTGGTCGGGCGGCTTCATGAACATCGGCGACCACACCGCCGGCTTGGCGAACACCGCGCCGCCCGCGCGGTCCAGCGAGCCGAGCGCGGTGTTGAGCACGAACACCAACCAGGTCGCCAGCGTGCCGAATTCCTGTGTACAGGCGCCGATTCGGCTGTACAGCACCGGTGTCTCGGCGTGGGCGAGGTCGCGGGCGAGTCCGCGGATGGTGGTTGCGTCGACGCCGCAGGCTTCGGCGACGGTCTCCGGCGCGAAGTCGGCGGCCATCGCGATGACGTCGTCGAGGCCGGTGACGCGGCCCTCGAGGTGGGCGGGTCGGCGCACCCAGCCCTGCTCGGCCAGGGTGTACAGGATCGCGAACAGCAGCAGTGCGTCGGTGCCCGGTCGGATCGGCACCCACTGCGACGCGCGTTGCGCGGTCAGCGTGCGGCGCGGATCGACGACGGTGACGGTGCCCCCGCGGCTGCGGATCGCCGCGAGCCGACCCATGAGATCGGGTGCCGAGAGCATGGAGCCTTGGGAGGCAGCCGGATTCGCGCCGAGGATCATCAGGTGATCGGTGCGGTCGACGTCGGGTATCGGCGCGTTCCACATCCCGCCGAACAGCAGCGCGCTGACGAGGTTCAGCGGCCACTGGTCGACGGTGCCCGGCGAGTAGTACGCGGGCATGCCGACGGCCTGGGCCATGCCGATCAGTGCGCCGATGTGGGTGGACAGCCCGAGGTTGTGGGCGACGGGGTTGCCGACGTAGACGGTGACGGCGGAGGCGCCGTGGCGGTCGAGCACCGGTCGCAGCACCCGTTCGACTTCGGCGTACGCGTCGTCCCACGCGACCGGGGTGTGGCCGGTGCGCGTACGGACCATGGGCTGGCGCAGCCGGTCGGGGTCGGTGTGCAGCTGCGCCAGCGCGGTGCCCTTCGGGCAGATATGACCCCGCGACCAGACGTCGTCGCGGTTACCGCGGATGTCGGTGACCACGCCGCCGTCGACGCGGATCTGCAGGCCGCACATCGCCTCGCACAGCGGGCAGGTCACCGCGAATGGGCTGGACACCTGTCCAGGATAGGAAACCAGCGCTGGAAACGACGGGTATTCACTAAGCTCCCGGTGGCAGCGAAAACGTCGCGGATCGGGGATCACATGGTGGACAACCGCAAATACGCCCGGGAGAGCGAACAGGCTCGCGCGCAGGAGATCGAAGAGGACGCGGGTCGGCTCCGGGAGTTCGACACGTTCGCGAAGTTTTCCGACAAGGACCTCAAGCGGCTGGTGTCAGCGGCGCATCGCACGTCGACGTCGGGGCCGTGGCCGCTGATTCAGGAGCAGACGCCCTCGGATGCGTGCTACATCCTGCTCAGCGGGGAGGCCGGGGTGTACGTCGGACATGACCGCATCGCGGTGGTGGGGCCCGGTGAGGTCATCGGGGAGTCGGTGCTGCGCGGATCGCTGCGCAACGCGACGGTGACGACGATGGGTCGCGCCGCCGTGCTGCACATCGCCCGCGACGATCTGCGGCGCCTGCTCGATGAGATGCCGGCGCTGCGCGAAACCATGGATCAAACTGTGGCGCGGCATGTCCCGGGGGCTTCGCCCGACGGTTCGGGCTAACCGATTCTGCGCACCCGAGGTTTGACACGACTGTCAGCCTGGGTACATCGGGTCGATGGAACGGCTCACGGCGTTCGACGCCAGTTTGCTTTACGCCGAATCGACTTCGGTTCCGCTGCATGTGTGTTCGATCGCGGAGTTGGACCCCTCGACGATCCCCGGTGGCTACAGCTTCGACGGCATCCGCGACCGTCTGGCGTCGCGGATGAGCGCGCTGCCGGAGTTGCGAGCAAAGCTTGCGAACAGTCAGCTGAACCTCGACCATCCGGTGTGGGTGGAGGACACGGACCTCGATGTGTCACACCATCTGCACCGGGTCGCGCTGCCCGCGCCGGGTGGGCGCCGCGAACTGTCCGAAGTCTGCGGGCGCATCGCCTCGACTCCGCTGGACCGCAGCAAGCCGCTGTGGGAGATGTGGGTGATCGAGGGCATCGCCGGCACGGATCCGCAGGACGGCGGGCCGATCGCGTTGATGATCAAGGTGCATCACGCCGCGGTCGATGGCGTCTCGGCGGGCAACCTGCTCAACCAGCTGTGCGACCTGCAACCCGACGCGCCGCCGCCCGATCCGGTGGACGGACCCGGTGGGGCCGGGCGGTTGGAGATCGTTGCCGGAGGGTTGATGCGGTTCCTCACACGTCCGCTGGAGCTGATGCGTGCGGTGCCTGCCACGGTGTCGACCGTTGTCAACACGGTCAGCCGGGCGGTGAGCGGGCGGGCGATGGCGGCGCCGTTCAGCGCACCGGCGACGGTGTTCAACGCCGAAATCACCGCGGACCGCACGCTCGCGCTGGCGCAGTTGGATCTGGACGACGTCAAACGGGTGAAGGACCGGTTCGGCGTCAAGGTCAACGACGTGGTGATGGCGCTGTGCGCGGGGGCGCTACGGGGATACTTCGAAGACCGCGGAGAGCTTCCGGACAAGCCCTTGGTGGCGGTGGTGCCGTCGTCGGTGCGCGAGGAGTCGGACCGGCCGGGGCGCAACCAGCTGTCGGGGATGTTCTGCAGTTTGCAGACCCATATCGCAGATCCGGTCGAGCGGTTGCGGGTAATCGCCGAATCCAGTTCGCGGGCAAAAGAACACAGCTCAGCACTGGCTCCGACGCTATTGGCGGATGTGACCCAGGCGCTGCCGCCGGCGATGTTCGGTTTGGCGTTCGAGGTGTTGTCGCGCACGCCGTTGAAGCGCGCACCGATTCACAATGTGGTGATCTCGAACGTGGCTGGCCCGCCAACCAAGCTGTATGCGATGGGCGCGGAGATGAGATCGCTGTATCCGCTGGGGCCGGTCTTTCACGGCTCCGGTCTGAACATCACCGTGATGTCGTTGAACGACAAGCTGAACGTCGGCATCATCTCGTGTCGCAAACTGGTCGATGACCTGTGGAACCTGGCGGATGGGTTCGAGACGGAGCTGACTGCACTGTTGAAGTCCTGAAATCGGCGCTACGACTTCGACGTAAGCGGCCCGCTCACTTCGCGAAGCTCAAAAGCTAAGCGCTCCGCTCAATTTCAGAGGGCTGATCGCGAAGGTAGGTGAGTGCGAGCCGGTAGACGGATGTGCAGCTCGCATCGGGCTGGGCGCCGATCAGCCGTGCGAGTGACGCCATCGGGCGGTACTCGAAGAGGGCCAGTATTCGAGATTCAAGGTTAGTCAGCATGGCGGTCTCTCATCTGCCGGTTCAAGCTTAGTAGACGCTCGATTTCCCTGTGTGTCAATAGCTTTAGATGGCAGGTGCGGAGCATCGCGTTGATCTGTGGCGGCTGGCAAATCTGTGCTCAGAGCACGGTGGCGGGTGGGAGACAATGACGTGTGCTGCCGACCCGCTCGACGTTGACAGCTCGAATCCAGAAACGCTGTGGGCGGCGTCGGTGCCGCCGGCGACGTGGAACGGGCCGCGGTTTCGGGCGTAAACGCCGCCTGCCGTCCACGCGCGTGGACGGAAACTGCACAGAATGCCGGAGGAAGAAACGGTTAGCCGCGCTGATGTTGTGGCCGAACAGTTCTGGAATGACACCGGCGCGGTAGCGACTGCGATAGGTGTCGGCGCCGCATTGCTCGAAAGCGCGCGCAGCGAGTTGTCGGCCAAGGCCAATGAGTTCCACGCCGGACCGCGGAAGGTAACTGACTCGTGGGTGGTGCAAATTGATTCAACGTATGTCTCTGAGAAAAGAGATGGCGCTATTGCAGACGTCGGTATTGCGGGAGCATGACCCATGCATGCAATGCTGATTGCTGTGGGGGCTGAGGCGGCGGACGCGGTTATGTAGGCGGGCAAGGGATTCAATAAGGTCGGTTCGGCGACCGCTCGCAACGGCGTCGCGGCCCGCCGATCAGCTGCCCGATCCCGGGACGATGGTCGGTGTGCTTGGCCGGGAGGCGATCCGCTCGGCTGATCAACAGCAAAGTGTGCGTGGGATTAAACCTATTCGCATGGCCAAACAGGTTGAACATCAACGCGGTTGAGGAATTTGACAAAGGCGGCGAGTTTGTCGGCAGGACGCGGCATCGCTTAGGCCGGTTCGCCGCCGAAGGTTACTGCCGAGTCAGTTGACGAGCGCGCCAAAGTCACGCTGTTGCCTCTTGTTCACCCGGCGATTGCCGGCTGGCTACCTGTACGCGCCAAACTCACTCGACCCATTGGACAACTGAAGAGGGTGTAGCGCGTGAGGACGAACTCGGCTCGGGCGGTGGCCGCGGCGACGATGGCAGCGTTGATGGTGGCTGGATGCTCGGCCGACCGGCAGCAGGAAAACACCACCGAGAACCGCCCCGACGGCGATTTCAACCTGCCGGCATCGCAGCGTTACCACCGGCTGACCACCTACCCGGTGTACCTCAACGGGCCCGCCGAGGATCCGGTCGACGCAGAGACGGTCGCCGAGATCTCCACCGTCACACCCGACGGCAACACCGTCATCTACACCGACGCCGCCGCCAAGCGCATCGGTTTCCTCGACATCCGCGACCCGGCGAAACCCGCTGGCCTGGGGACGCTTTCACTGGCAGAGCTGGGCAACGCCGACGACCAGCCCACCTCGGTGGCCGCCGTCGGCGACGTCGTGCTGGTCGTCGTCGACACCACCGGCGGCGACTTCACCAACCCGTCGGGCCGCGTCGACATCGTCCGCGTCGACGACCGCACTCGCGTGCACAGCATCGGCCTGGGCGGACAACCGGATTCGATCGCGATCAGCCCGGACGGCTCGTTCGCCGCGGTCGCGATCGAGAACCAACGCGACGAGGAGGCCACCCCGCCCGTTGGCGAAGAAGGCGACTTACCGCAGCCGCCACCGGGATTCGTCCAACTCATCGACCTCGCCGGTGCGCCGACGACATGGACTCCACGCCGCGTCGACTTCGGCGTCGACGCCGCCCGCGCCGCCGGGCTCCACACACCCGAAGACCTCGAACCCGAGTACGTCGCCATCAACTCCCGGGGTCAGGTCGCGGTGACGCTGCAGGAGAACAACGGCATCGCGATCATCGACGGACGTACCGGTGAAGTCAGCCAGATCCACAGCGCTGGAAGTACTTCCGTCGACGGCATCGACACCGCCGAGGATGGATCGATCGACCAGACCGGCTCCATCCCCGACACTGCCCGCGAGCCCGACGCCATCGGCTGGATCGGCGACGATCAACTCGCCACCGCCAACGAGGGCGACTGGACGGGCGGCACCCGCGGCTGGACGATCTTCGACGCCAACACCGGCGAGGTGGTCTGGGACGCCGGCAACACGTTCGAACAGCTAGCGGTACGCACCGGCCTGCACATCGAAAGCCGCGCCGAATCGAAGGGACCTGAACCCGAAGGGCTCGCCATCACCGAGATCGGCGGTAAGCCCACCGTGCTGATCGCCTCGGAGCGCAGCAATTTCGTCGCCGCCTACGACGTCAGCGACGTCACCGCGCCGGTCTTTCGCCAAATCATGCCGACCACGCCAGGACCCGAAGGTGTCCTGCCCATTCCGGCGCGCAACCTTCTGGTCATCTCGTCGGAGGCCGACGACGCCGAAGCCCGGGTGCGCTCCTCGGTCACCGTCTACGGCTACGGCGACCAGTACGCGGCGGCCGGCGGCACGCCCGCGTTCCCGTCCATCGTGTCCGGTGACGTCGACGGCGCCCCGATTGGCTGGGGCGCGCTGAGCGCCCTGGCCGCCGACCCGGCCGACGAGAACCGCCTCTACACCTCACCCGACATCGCGGTCGGACCGTCGCGGATCCTCGGCATCGACCTGACCAAGACCCCGGCGTTGATCGACACCGCGCTGCCGGTCACCGAGAACGGACAGCCCGTCACGCTGGACATCGAGGGCGTCTCCGCCCGGCCAGACGGCGGGTTCGTGCTCGCCGTGGAGGGCGAAGACGGCCCGGGCAACCAGCTGGTCTACGTCGGCGCCGACGGCAGCATCGAACGGCGCGTCGGGTTGCCCGCCGATATCGCCGCGGCGCTGGGCGGGCAGGGCCTGGAAGGGGTGGATGTCGACGGCGACGGCGTCTGGGTGGTGCTGCAGCGCGAGCTCGAGGGCGATCCAGCGGGCGTCGCGCGGATCGGTCGCCACACCTCGGACGGCGACACGTGGGAGTGGTACGGCTACCCGCTGGAAAACACTTCGGCGGAGGGCGACTGGATCGGGTTGTCCGAGATCGGCGTGCACGACGGCGCCCTTTTGGTCTTGGAACGTGACAAGCTCAAGGGGCCCGATGCCCGGGTGAAGGCCATCTACCGTGTCGCGGTGCCCGACGGCCCCGGAGTGACGTCGGCAGGCGAAGCGCCGCCGGTGCTGTCGAAGACGTTGGCGCGCAACCTGCTACCGGATCTTCAGGCGACCAACGGCTTCGTGCAAGAGAAGGTCGAAGGTTTCGCGACCGCCGGCAATGGCAACCTGTACGTCGTCACCGACAACGACGGACTCGACGACGCGAACGGCGAAACCCAGTTCCTCGATCTCGGTCCGGCGGGTGAGGCATTGCGGTCGTAGCGGCCAAAGCGGCGGAGGTCACATGCGCCGCTAACCATGAGGCTGACCACGGGTGGCTGCGGGGCGTCGGCGCCGCGGCGGCCCGGTGAGCTGGTGTTTTGTGCTCAAATCGGTGAATCGGCGTGCCCACGAAGGGTTCACGGCGATTTGCGCTCACCGGAGCGGTCGATAGGCTGCGGCCCCGATGGGAAGGCATTCGGTAGCCAAACGGCGTCAGTCAGCGCGTTTGGCAGTAGTCGCAGGGGTGGTCTCTGCTGGCACGTTGTTTGTCGTCGGTGCAGACGGCCCTCCGCGCACCGTCGACGCGGCTGTGACGGCGCCGCAGCCGAGCCCGGCGCCGCCGATGCAGCTGATGGCCGCCGAGCCGCCGCCTCCGCCTGCCCCGGCTCCGTTACCGCCGGGGGTGGCACCGGAGACCGGGCTGCAGGTCGACACGATCCTGACCGCGCGTGCGGTGAGCGCGACCTTTCCGGAGATCCTCGACATCGGCGGAGTCCGATCGGATCCGTTGAAGTGGCATCCGCACGGGTTGGCGATCGACGTGATGATCCCGAACGCGCGCTCGGCGGAGGGAGTAGCGCTGGGGGACAGGGTCACGGCGTACGTGCTGGAGAACGCCGAGCGGTTCGGTCTGGTGCACGCGATCTGGCGACAGACCATCTACAAGCCCGACGGTTCGAAAAGGACGATGGCGAACCGGGGTTCGGACACCGCCAACCATTACGACCATGTGCACATCGCCACCGAGGGCGGCGGATTCCCGCCGGAGGGCCAGACCTACCTACGCTGACACCCTCTCTGCGATTTCGGTGCGCTAACAAGCGAACAGCGCAGGTTAGCGCACCGAAATCACACCTACGACGGCGGTTCGCGGCGTTGGATCCGCAGCGCGGTGGTGAACTGCTCGGTCTCCGGCGCCAACACGGTCGTCGACGAATCTTCTGGCCGCCGAACGATTCTCGGCGGCGGCGCCGGATGCACCACCGTCGACGGCTCAGGCTCAGGCTCAGGCTCCGGCAGACGCGGTTCGCGGCGACGCATCAGGTAGCCCGCCAGCGGCCCGGTGAACAGCATCACGACCAACACGACCAGACACAGCATGCAGATCACCACGTCGAACGTGCTGGTGATCTGTTGGGCCAGGTTGTTGCCGTAGATGGCGCCGGACGACGGTTCTGCGTAGCGCGGGGCCAGCGCGACGCCAATCGCCACGTTGGCGACCGTGAACACGAACAGCAAGGCGCTGAATGCTGCGAGGACGGCCGTCGAGGACGACCCCCGGCCGAGCTGGCGGTGCAGCCACCACGCGATGATGCCGGCGAACAGGTTGAACGCCGTCATCGCCACGCTGTCGTACATGGCGCGAGGCAGATCCAGCGACACCGCGATCACGAAGTCGACCACCCGGCACACCGCCGCGGCGAACGCCCAGAACGCGATCAGCGTCAAGCACTTCTGCGCGGCGGAGCGAAACGCCCCCAGTGTCGGCGGCTTGATCAGGAAGACGGTGTACAGCGTCGTCGGCGCGACGATCGCCGCGGCGGCCGCCCAGAACAGGTAACCCTCGTAGCCGACCGCCGCCGTCGACGTGTTCTGCGCGATGCCGTGGAAGGCGTCGACGTCGCGGCCGACCGGCAGCACCCACACCAGCAATGCGGCGAGCCCAGCCGACGCGCCCAGCGCCGTGGTGGCCATCCGCGCGGCCGCCGACTTCAGGATGAGCCAGCGCGACCCGATGATCACCGCGGTCAGCGCCACCGCGCCGTAGAGCAGCGTCGTGACGATAACCGCGATGTCCTCGCCGTCGAACTCGGCGTTGGCGACGAACAGGTAGCGCAGCCGCCAGTACACGTTCCACCCCATCGACAGCGTCGCCAGCGTGATCGACACCGCACCGAGCACCCGCGCGACCGCATACCAGCGCCGAAACCCGTTGTCCTCCAGGGTGATACTGGTCACCGGCCGCTGCATGGCCAGCAGCGCACCCCCGAGACCGAGCACCAAACCGGGGCCGATGCCCGGCGGCACGATGCCGGTTCCGCCGTCGCGCACGGTCTCCACCAGGTGGTAGCCGACGAACCCGGCCGCCACTACGAGGTAGGGCAGGCAGACGAACAGCCGCACCCGGCTGAGCAGGCGCACGTCGAGCTGCGGGTTGGTGAGGCGCAGCGGGCCGATGTGCGCGTCGAGCGCGGCGGTGACCGCCAGGGCCGTCACGACGATGACCAGCACCCACACACTGCTCCGGCTGCCGGGCACGGCGAACCCGAAGTCGAGGTTCCACGGCAGCAGCACCGCGAGGACCAGCAGGGCGACCGCGATCCCGTCGCGCACCCTGTTGGTGCGTACGGGCACGTAGCCGACGTGCGATGACGGGCCGGACGCGTCGTAACGCGGGTCGCTCACGTGCCGATTCCTCCTTTAGGGACGGGTTGCGCTTCAGCGTGCTCACTTTTGCGTTACCGCACAAGCGAGACGCGAAGGGTAACTTTGGACCGTCGTGGCAGACATGAGAATGGCGAGGGTGAACTGGTGGACGTAGTCCTCGGGGTGGCGGTGACCGATCGGGTCGCGCGGCTGGCGATGGTCGGCGCCGCGGATGCGCAGGTCTATGACCAGTACGCGCTGGATCTGCCCGATGACGCGATGACCGACCTCGCCGACACGATCGTGGGCACATACCGGGCGGTGGCCGACTCGGGCAACCGGGTGGCCGCGACGCGGATCTGTCTGCCCGACGCCGAGGCGGCCGAGACGCTGCGCCAGACGGTGTCGGATGCCGGGGTGGCGAATGTCGAGGTGGTGCCTGAGGCCGATGCGCTGGCCGGCAGTGCCGGCGCGGACGACGAGTTCGCGACCGCGCGGGGTGCGGCGCTGACGCCGGCCGCTGTTGACGCGACGCAGATGGCGCCGGTGGCCGACGACGCGACGCAGCTGGGTCCGGCGGCCGGTGAGGCGACGCAGATGGCGCCGACGGCGGATCCTGCCGTGGTCGGGCCGCAGCTGGCCTATTCGCAGGAGGAGCCGGGCGAGTACGAGCTGCCGTTCGATTCGCTGGAGGAGTTCGTTCCGGAACTGGAAGACGAAGAGGCCTACACCTCGATGATCCCGGCTCCGCCGCCGCGGACGCTGCTGATGGGCAGTGCGCTGGGGTTCGTGGTGGTCAGCTTCGCGACGCTGGCGGCGTCGGTGGCGATCGCGGTGCGGCCGGTCGCGGATGTGTCGGCGCAGCCGCCGCCCCCGCCGCAGGCGCAGGCGGACACGGTGCCGGGACGGTATCTGCCGCAGGTGCCGCATGAGCCGGATCCGGTGGCGTTGCCGGTCGCGGTGGTGTCGCCGGCGCCCCAGGCCCCGCGGGGGACGGATGTGCGGGTGAATCGGGGGCCGAACCGGGTGGTGCCGCAGGTTCCGGCGCCGCAGGTTCCGGTGCCGGCGCCCGCTCCGCCGCCGGTGCCGAATGCGCCGGTGGTTCCGGTGGTGCCGGTCATTCCGCCGCCGTTCAATCCGTTCCCGACGCTGCCGACGTGGACGACGACTGTGACGACGTCGGTGACTCCGACTACCACCGCCACTCCGACGACCACCGCGACGCCGACGACCACCGCGACGCCGACGACGACGGAGACCGTGCCGACGACGACCGAGACCGCGCCGACGACGACGCAGGTGCCGACGACGACCGAGGCGCCCACCGTGGAGCCGACGATCCCGGACTCGCCCGTCACGCCGACGCCGGAGCCGCCGACGACGCAGGTGGTGCCGGCCTACACGCCGCCGCCTACCGTTGCGCCGGCACCGGCACCCGCACCTGCTCCTGCGCCCGCTCCGGCGCCGACGGTTCCGCAGATGCCGTCGAGCGGAAGCGGCAGCAGCAGCGGCGGTTCCGTTCAGGCGCCGGCGACCACGGTGCTGGAGTCTCCGTAGCGCTCGGACCTCGAGACCGACGCAATGGTCGATTCGCCGGCCCGAAACCAACCAAAGCGTCGGTCTGGATGCACCACGCTCAGACCCCGGCCGGCACCTTCGCGGCCGCCCGCATCTCCTGCCGCAGCGAGGTGAACTCCGAGATGGTCCGCGTGGCCACCGTCGCGACCGGTCGCGCGTTGCGGCCGGTGGGTTCGGTCTTGGACACCATCACCACGCTGTCGATGTAGGGCTGGATCGTGGTGGCGTTCTGCACCGTCGCCACGATCACCAACTGGAACCCGAACTTGCGGAACGCCGACAGCGCCTGCTGCGCGAACTGCGGGTCCGACTTCGAGAACGCCTCATCGAGCATCAACTGCGCGAACACCGGTGTGTTGTCGGCACTTTCGGGGTTGGCCAGGTTGAAACTCAACGCCCCAGCAAGGCAGAACGCCATCAGCTTCTCCTGCTCGCCACCGGAGTTGTCGCCGGCGTTGCTGTGCGTGCGGATCAGCTCGTCACCCGCCCATTCGGCGCAGTCGAACGTGAACCGGTTGCGCACGTCCAGCGCGTCGCGTGTCCACGCCTTGTCCTCCGGCGCGGTGGACGCCAGCCGGTTGCGCAGCCGCAGGATGTCGGCGTACTGATCCAGGATCGCCTGCTTGTCGCCCAACCCGACCTCGGCGATGCGCCGCGAGATCGACCGCACGATCTCGGTGAGCTCGGCGACCGCGGGCAGCTGTCGCGGGGTCGCGCGCAGCGTCAACTGGGTGCCGCGGTTGAACTCGACGGCGCCCAAACCGGTGTTGACGCGGTCGATCTGCTCGCTGATGCGCCGCGTCTCCTGCTCGGCGACCCGGTGCAGCGTCAGGATGGCATCCGGGGCCTGCTCGGTGACCAGCCGCATCATCCGCTCGTAGGCCTCGGGCAGCTCACGCTCGTCGATGTGGCGGCACAGCGCGACGTAGTCGTGCACCCGCTCGTCGAAATCTTCGCTGTCGTTGGGGATCGCGTCGGGAAACGACGTGTCGAATGTGTTGAGGATGCGGGCCAGTTCGTCGTAGGAGCGACGCCGGCTTTCCCGCAGCTGTTCGCGTTCGCGCTTGATCGTGGCAAACAGCGCGTCGCGGTGCGGTTCGGGGTCGAGCAGCTCGAGGCTCACCGGCAGCTGCGCGGCATAGCGGTGCAGCAGCTCGGTCAGCGGCTCGGACACGAACGCCGGCGACAGCCGCTCGGCCAGCTCCATCAACCGGGTACGACGCTCGTCGAGGCCATCGCGCCGGGTCTGAATCGCACCGCGGCGGGTCATCAATTTCTGGATCTGTGACCAGCATTCGTCGGCGCGCGCGTTGAGCGCTTCGATGTCGGGGTTGTCGGCCATCAGCAGCTCGTACTGTTCACGCAGCCGCTCGGCATGGCTGTCGGCGGTCTCGACGTCGATCTGGCTCCACTGCGGGTACTGCTCGCAGATCGCCTTGCACGCCGCGGCCCGGTCGCGCCACCGCTGGCGCTGCGCGGCGATGTCATCGGCGGTCCGGCGGGCCTTCTGATAGCCCTCCTCCAACGCGGCGAGTTCCAGTGTGAGCGCGTTGATCTTGGCGGTGACATCACCCTGGTACAGGTATTCGGATTGCTTGACCGGGCGCCGGTCGTCCTTGACGGCCAGCCGGTCGGAGTCCTTGTATAGGCCGGTGTCGGTGACCGCGCGGCGAAACCGGGCGAACACATCGGGGCTGTCGACGCAGACGTGGTCACCGGCGTGCGTGATGACGTCGACGGCCTCGGCGGCGCACGGATGCGCAGGGTCGACCGGGAACAGCTTGCCCGCCAACGTCTTCGGGTCTGCCTCGACGGGGTCGGCGCCGAGGAACTTCGCCCGCACGTGATGCAGCTGCAGTCGCCCACGTATGTCGGTCTGGTTGACGAACCGCAGCACCTTGTCCCAGTGCTGGTCGGGCACCAGCAGCCGTAGCCCCGCACCGCGCAGCACCTTCTCGACGGCGGTGCGCCAGCGGGTCTGGTCCGGCTTGAGGTCGAGAAGCTCAGCGATGTAGGGAAGTTCGGCGGGGTCGACGCCGACTTCGGCGCTGATGTGATCGCGCATGGCGAGCGCGAATTCGGGCAGCGCGGAGCCGACGTGCTCGACGCGCTTGAGTTCCTTGGCGGCCTCGTCGCGGGCGATACGGGCGGCCTTCTGGGCGTACTCGGCGTCGGTGGAGGCCTCGCGGTGCCGTTCCACCTTGGCGAGCAGTTCGGTGGCTTGGGCGAGCAGCTCTTCGCGCAGGTTCCAGAACTCCTCGGCGGTGTCGGGGATCTCGATGTCCTGGGCGGTCAGCAGGTCCTCGTAGGCGGCGCGGCGGCGGGTCACCTGCTCGGACTCGGTCTCGGCGGCGGTCACCTGCGACTGCAGCGGCGCGATGTTGGCGCTCGACCCGCTGATCTGCGCGTTGAGCGAATCCGCTTCGGCCTTGGCAAGATTGAGGCTGCGGGTGACGTCTTCGTACTCGTTCTCCAGCTGGTCGATGGTGCCGTCGAGGGTTTCGATCTGGCCGGGGCACTGGGCCAGCCGGACGTGGTCGGTGTACGCGCGCACCATGGGCCCGTCGACGAGATCGATGATGCCGAGGTCAGACGATTCCGACGTGTAGCGCTGCTGAATGGCCTCGATGTCGCCGAGGATCTTGCGTTTCTTCTGCGCGACGGCCAGCAGTTCGCGGGCCTCGACCAGCGGGTCGATCTGCTTGAGCGCCTCGGGCAGCCGTGCGAGGCTGTCGGGCTCGTCGAGCATGAACTCGCGGACGAAGCGTTCCAGCCCGCCAACGCTTTTCAGCGACTTCGCCTTGCCGAGCAGCTGTTGGGCGGCGTCGGAGGCGCGGATGCCGATGGTGGCGTACAGCTGCGCCAGGTACTGCGACTCGACCTTGGTGGTGAAGCGCCAGTCGTCTTTGAAGACGCCGGTGTCGAAGCGACCGGCGGCCCAGCGGTTGCAGACGTCCTCGATGTCCAGATCGCCGTCACCGATGACGAAGCGGCTCGACGAGTCGTTGCGCGACTCGCCGGTGAGCCATTTGAGTACCAGGCCGGTGACGGTGCGCCCGCCGTCGCTCTTATATGTGACGGCGACCGCCGACCAGGCGGTGCCCTCGCCGCGCAGGTACATGACGCGGCTGGTGCCGCCGTCGCTGCGCTGACCCCAGGCGCCGCGCACGTACTTGTCGACGGTGCGGCGCCCGGCGCTGGATCCGGCGGCGGTGTTGTCGCCGGAGGCGTTGAAGTTGCGCCGGTTGAACGGTAGGAAGCCGAGCGAGATCGCGTCCAGCAGTGAGGATTTGCCGCTGCCGGAGGCGCCGGCGATGAGGGCGCCGCCGCTGCTGAACGGGATGGAGTGGTAGCCGTCGAACACGCCCCAGTTGATGACCTGCAGCCTGGACAGGTGGAACTGTTCAGTCAAGGTCGGTGTCCTCTGCTGGGGTGCCGCCGTTGAGGAGTTGCTCGAACTGCTGTTGTAGTTCGGTGATGACGGAGGCGGTCATGATGGCGGTGATGACGGGGGAGATGGTGTAGCTGTCCTCGTCGTCGCGGTTCCTGCGCAGGATCTCCAGGCCGGTGAGCCGGGCGATGGCGCCGTCGATGCGGGCGGCGAAGGTGACGGCGTCGCGGTCGGTGTCGTTGAGGACGCCGGAGAACAGGCCGTGGATCTCCTCGCGGCTGATGAGCACGCTCTGGCCGCCGGCGGCGCGCATCATCTGGGCGAGATGCAGCGCGAGGATGGAATCGTAGGTGCCGAGCGGTTCGCGGCGCAAAACCTTGACGCCCCTGGCGGATTCGTAGCGGGCCTGTTCGACGTAGGCGATGTCGATGCCGTCGACGATGCGCAGCAGCAGGTCGAGTTCGGAGAGCCGCACGGCCAGTTCCTTGCGGTATTCCAGCACCCAGCTGTAGACGTCGGCGTCGGCCTCGGCGCTCAGGTAGCGGCGGGTGAGCAGGTGCTGCAGGGCCCAGCAGGCGCGGTCGGGCAGCTCGGAGACATCGCCGTCGAAGCGCGGGCGGCGCGCGACGGGCGGACGGGCGTTCTGGTCGACCTGGGGGAGGGAGGAGAAGTCGATGTCGGCTTCAGTGGTCACGTAGATCCTCGCTCTGTAATTGGTCGGACGCCCCAAGATAGGTCACGGCCCCGACATGTTCAGTGCGCGACGGCCTCGTGTCGGGGGCGGATTTCGGCGCATCGCCGCTGGGCCGGGGCTGTTGTGAAGCATGAGACAGATGATGTTCGCCCAGGAGCCAGACCCGGCGCCCATGTCGTGTCAGGCTGGGTCCATGACTGCGACGCCACCCCCGGGCCGTGCGGATCTCGTGTTGTCCGGCGGCGGGGTGAAGGGCATCGGGTTGGTGGGGGCGGTCGGCGCGCTCGAGGACGCGGGTTATGAGATCCAGCGGGTGTCGGGCACCTCCGCGGGGTCGCTGGTGGGGGCGGTGGTGGCCGCGGCGGCGCAGCGCGACGCGCTGACCAGCGAGCAGTTGCGTGACCTCGCGCTGAACGTGCCGTACCACAAGTTCGGGGACAGCGGGCCGATCGAGCGGATCCCGGTGCTGGGCACGGCATGGGGGTTGCTGCGCGAAACCGGTATCTACCGGGGCGATTTCGCGCACGACTGGATACGCGGCGAGTTGAATAACCTGGGCGTGCGCACCTTCGGGGATCTGGCCGTCGACAACGATCACTTGCTGCCGGAGCGACGGTACCGGCTGGTGGTCACGGTGACCGATTTGACGACCGGCCAACTCGTGCGGCTGCCGTGGGACTACCGCCGGGTCTACGGCCTGGACCCCGACGAGCAGCCGGTCGCCGACGCGGTGCGGGCCTCGATGGCCATCCCGTTCCTGTACCGCCCGGTGACATTGAAAACCGCTGCCGGACAACCCTGTACGCTGGTCGATGGCGGTGTGCTGTCGAACTTCCCGATCGATTCCTTCGACCGTCCCGACGGCAAGGAGCCGCGCTGGCCGACGTTCGGTGTGACGGTGGTGCCCTACCTGCCGGCGCCGAGGGCCGGAGAGCTGATTCCGGTGCTGGGCCGGTTGCCGTTGGGTGGGCCGTCGTTGCTGGAGAGCTTGATTACCACCATGCTGGTCGGGCACGATCAGACGCACCTTAGTCAGCCGTGGGTCAAGGTGCGCACCATCCGGGTGGACTCGACCGATGTCGGTGTGCTCGATTTCGGCATCAGCCGTGCGGATGCCGAAACACTGTACGAGAAGGGGTATTCGGCGACTGCCGAGTTCTTGTCCACTTGGGATTGGCCGGCGTATCTCGAGCGGTTCCGCGCGGCGCACCGGGTCAGCTAGGGGTGTTGGCCTCGTGCCACGCCTGCCAGATGTCGGGGCGGAGGCGGCCGCGGTCGGGTACCGCGAGCCCGGCGGTGCGGGCCCAGGCGCGGACCTCGGTGGTGCTGGGACCGGGCGCTGCGGAGGCCTGATCGACGTCGACGGTGGTCGGCGAGATACGTTGTAGGGCAGCCTGTTCGGTGGTGGTCCAGGCGTGGGCGGCGGCGAGGAACCGGTAGGTCCATTCCTCGGCGAGCTGGCGGGTCTCGCAGAACACGATCGGGACGTTGGGCCAGCGGATCTGCAGCTCGGCCAGCCCGTCGCTGACGACGGCGGGGCGGACCCAGTCGAGTTTGAACACCTGTGAGTAGCGGTCTTCCACGACGACGGCCGCGCGCGGCAGCGCGGCCAGATCGGCGACCTGATAGCGCAGCTTGCCGTTGGTCAGGCTGGAGACCAGATCGGCCAGCGATTTGCGTTCCACGCTGGCGACCAGCTGCCCGTCGACCACCAGACCGTAGTCGCCGCACGGCAGCGCTCGCTGCACGGTGCTGACCTGCTGGGTGCCGAACCGGTAGGCGTAGCGCTCGTGGGTGTCGATCACGATCTGCAGCTCGTCGATACCCTGGGCGCGTGCGGTCGGGGTGCGCACATTTGGACGCGCCTGCTTGCGGGTGCGCGGCGCCTGCCAGAAGACGGCGTCGCGGCCGCGGGCGGTGGTGAACACCAGCTGCGAGCGGTTCTCCCGGGGCCGCTGCACGATCACGTCGATGGCCGCACCGCGGCGCTGGCACGAGCGCAGCTCGAGGCGTTCGACGATCTCCGCGTCGGCGGGCCACTCGTCCAGGCCGACCGGGTGGCAGTACAGCGCCTTGACCCGCGGCCAGGTCCCCGACGTGCGAAACAGCAGGTCACCGCCCGGCTGCGGCAGCCGCAGCAGATACGGCAGCCGCGAATTCTCATCCGGGTTGCGCGCGATTACCAACTCCGCCACACCCCGAGTCTGCCTGGAGTGCGCGAGATCCGGCGCAATAACCCCGGCGCGGGCGCGTCCTACGTCGCTGCTCCGGCGAGCGTGGAGATCGGCTCGGTGAATGTCAAACGGGGGACAGCGATTTCGCGGTCACGGCCGTCGAGGGACTGGAAGCGCACGACGGTGGATTCGGTGTCGTGCTCGGACGCGGGGGTTTGGGGCTGGCTGAGCGCCCAGGACCACAGCACGATGACGTGGCCGAGGTAGGCGGTGTCGAGCATCGCGACGGCGTCGGGCAGTTCGACTGGCCCGTTACGCAGCGCGTCGTTGAGCATGGCCGACATGGCGGGGGCATCGACCTGGGTGGTGAGGGCGGCGAAGCTGGTGAGGTCGACGTCGCCGTCGGCGGGTTTGGCAGGCTTGGGGTGGGACAGGTCGCCGATCTTGAAGCTCAGTGCGCCAACGGAAGTGACGGCGTGGCGGGCCAGCGGGACATCGATGTCGAGGCGCGAGTCGGTGAAGCTGGACTTGAGCAGCGCGCGGGCAGCGCCGAGGGCGTCGTTGAGTTGGCGGGCGATGCCGCGGCTCTGTTCCATGGTGCCGAAGGCGGTGAAGCGTTTGACGCGTTGGGCGCAGCGCTGCTGGATGCGTTCGACTTCGTCGATCTGGTGGCCGACGAGTTCGAAGAAGCTGGCCATGACCTTGCGCAGGGCGGGGTCGAGGTCGGGCAGGGCTGCCGCGACGGCGGCGACGTCGGCTTCGAACTCGGCGCGCTGGTCGGGGTCGTTGATCATGCGCAGGAAGGCGCGGTGGGAGTCGCGGCCCTGCGAGTCCCAGGCGGCCTGGTAATCGGAGTACATCTGGCGTTGACGGTCGCGGTAGGCGGTGTTGGAGTCGATGGGCTCGTCGAGGGCGGCGGTGGCCTGCTCGATCATGGTGCCGTACTGGCCGATGTCGGTGATGAGGCGTTCCATCTGCAGGGCGATGGCGCGGGCTTCGTCGTAGCAGTCGGTGACGTCGGGTTGGGGGCGTTGGCCGGTGTCGAGTTGGTCGAGTTCGTCGTGCAGGGCGGCGATTTCGGCTTCGATGTGTTTGCGGATGCGGGCTGGGTCGTTGTCGACCTTGACGGCGACGTGCTTGAGGCGGGCGGCGATGCCGGTGATGGAGCCGCCGGTGGCGATGGTGTCCTGGCGGCGCATGCCTCTGATGAAGTCCAGGGCTCGGCGGGCGTCCTGGGTGAGGTAGCAGGCGTTGTGGTCGTGGCGTTCGTCGACGACGCGGTGCAGCCAGCCTTGGGCGGCCCAGGACTTGATGAGCGCGAGGCCGGGCTGCGGGTCGCCGAGGTCTTGAAGGTCGCGTTCCAGGCGCACGACAAGTTCGGCCTCGGGCAGCGCGCCGTCATTGAGGTGGCGTTCCATGAGGGTGGCGTACAGGCTGAGGTTGGTGGTGGCGAGTAGCCGGATGGCCCGGGAGCCCTGCAGGTTGCGGTTGAGCTCGAGTAGGTCAACGGCGGAGAGTGCTCCGTTGTCGTCGTGCACCTGCGTCCCTTTGTTCGGTTGCGTGTTGGAGGATTCAACATAGGCGACGTCAGCGACATCTCCGGTTCGGGACGAGGTCGTGTCGGCGAGGTGGCGACGGCGGGGAGCCGAACGCGCTGACCTGTGCTCGATGCTGGGTTCAGCTAAGGTCGTCGAGTACCTTGGTTCGGGCGTTGTAACTGGGATGAAGGTGATGCCCGGCGCGCCGTGGCAGCCCATGCCGCCAAGGTAGAGGGCGTCGATGCCGAGGGAAGGTCGCGAAAGCCTTTCGGCGCGGGACAGTTCGGTCCCACCAGTTCCGGTGCAGCAGGCCGCGGTCGAAGTCGCCAGCAGGAGCGCCGAATGTGGTGTTCACGTGGTACGGCGCGAACTGATGTGCCGGGTCTGGATTTCTTTGAAGTTGGGGGTGCATAGTGATCGACCACGCGTTGTACAGTTTGCGGCTTGATCTGCAAACCATGGCCACCGCTCAGATAACCAGGACAGCGACTTCACGGTCTGGGTATCGCGGAAGCCCAATCGGGCCAGTAGACCAATCGACAACGCTACGACGGCCTTTGAAGGTACAACTATAGCGACGGAAGCTGGCGACGCAGATTGCACTTGAGGGCGTAATTGACCATTAACAACGACGGCGACGTGCGTCAATCGCTGATTGGCGCCACTGGCCATCACGCGCGTGTCGTGCTGTGCACAGTCACCGACAAAGAGTTTCCGGTTGCGTACAACGTGTTGGAGCAGCTAGGGCCGATGGCGGAGGTTAACGCAACAGGGGCCCACACCTTTGCCTCATGCCTGTCGATGCGAGAGCTGCCTTTCGTGCTGGTGCAGTTTCCATTCCGAGCGAATCTCTTCGCGGCGAAGGATGTGGAGCGGTGGGTTAACCGCTTTCGCCCGCAGCACTTTCTCGTGACCGGAACTACTGGGGGCGTTCACCGTCCAGTGAACGACAACGCTGACGTGTACGAATTTGAAGGTCCGGCGTGGGGCGACATCCTGGTTTCGGAATATGTGCATTATTCGCCGTTCATGAAGGTCGCGAGCACTGAATACTTGCCCCGAGGTATGCCCATGGACCAACCTTCGATTGAACTCGTCAGACATGCGCGCGCCGTAATCCAGGACGGTTCGTGGATTGACCTTTCTCGCACATTCCGCAGCGAGAATGACGCCGATCCAGTGGCCAAGTTTGTGGAGATCGTCTCAGGCGAGGCGATTCAAGACGACCCGCTAGAGCCTATGCAGCAATTCCTCATGAAGCACTTTGATCGGGCGGGCGCGATCGAGATGGAATCCGCTGGCGTAGCGCAATCACTCTATGCAGCTAGGGAATCGGTGCATTACAGCCCTGGCTTCATCACCATTCGCGGCGTCAGCGACATTGTTTACGCTCGTGGAAGAAAGCGCGAGTTGACTCAATCGGACCTACCGCCGGTAACCGCGGAGAAGACGTCGGAGCGCGGGCGTTGGTCAGCACCGGCCGCAGCGACGGCGGCGGCGTTCGCTGTCGCCCTAACGGCTCGGCTCGTGAAAGGCGATCAGGACCCCCAGCCTGGGCATAGAAAAATTGCTGGTTATCCGATGCCTCAACTACCCGGATTGTCAGACCCGACCGATAGCCTCGGCTCATGACCGAGATGAACGGTGTCCCAGTGTTCGGGTATCCGCTGCTAATTGCCAGAAATTTTGACGATGTCCTCAAGCGACATGGCGCGCCCTACCCTCTCGTCGAACTCAGGTCCTTGATGCAGCGGACGGGTCGGATGCTTCTGCAGGCGCGCGGTGGAGCGGGTAAAACGAAAACAGCTGAGCGTCTCGCCGCCCTTGAGCCAGAGTCTTCGGGAGTAGCTTTCGTGGCGGCCCGCAGCTTGCCAGCTGGTCTAGAAGGTGCTACTGCGGCGTTCAATATTGAGCTGCTCGTCTCCTTGAGCGCTGATCCGCGACGGGCGAGCCTACTCCGCGACCATGGTGAGGGCTTGGTGGTTATTGATGGCATAAACGAAATCTTAAAGGACCGGGCTGCCGACATTCTGATGGCGATTCCTAGGTTGGCGGCTCACTATCCATTTATACGAATCCTGGTCACCGACAGGCTAACCCGTCGTGACATCGACCAAACCGAGTGGGTTCTAGCGACACTGGGTCCGGTGCCAGCGCAAGAAGCTCTTGACCGACTCGGGAAAGAAACAGGCGAGCTACCAGATCACTTGACGATTCCGTACTACCTCGACCAATCAATCCGCGAGGCGGGCACGAGATCTCAGGGTGAGACATCGCAGGTCGAGATCTTGCGGCGCGGCATCACGGTACATGGCGGTGTTCCCAATTCCGCTTTGGAGTCACTTGCTCGGGCGGTTTACACAAGCTACGAAGCTTATGGGGAGAGGGCGATTGGCTCAGAGGATATCCTGAGCGCAGTAGGGATTGAGGTCTTCAGGAAGATGCTCGATTCAGGACTGTTAGTGGGTGGAAACGATAGAGCCCAATTCGACCATCACCTTCATCAGGATTTCCTCGCCGCTCTCCATCTGGGCGCTGACAAAAGTCTTTGGAATTCCAATGGATTCGACACGCTTACTCTCAGGGCATCCTCATTCGATGCGCTGGCGCTAGCGGCCGCCTTGATCGAACGGCAAGCCGTGGATGACTTCGTCCATCGTGTGTTCGATTGGAACTACTACGGAGCCGCCTATCTTCTGGAAGAAGACCAAGCAGGCGATAAAAGGATTTGGGATGCAATGCGTATCGCGATCCTCGCCATGCTCGCCGAAAAGCGGTTCGATAGGATGGCCGTTACAGCTCACCGCGTAGAGGACGCGCTACGTCTACAGGAGACAGCGCTTGCTCCCCTGTTACTCGCTGCTACCGACCGCGCTGCCGTCGTGGACATAATCGACGCAGCGCTGCCTGAAAACTGGGCCGCAACTTGGCCGCGGTGGTTCCAAGATTGGTACGAGATGTTCAAACGGCCGTCTGGGAGCAGTGCGACAGCTGATGACATCAATGACCTAACGTCCGCAATCGGCACGGTTGGATGGGCCAATAGCAACATGCTTAAGCGACTCAACATATCCCACGACCTACGTCGACGGGTCGGCGAGTATGCGACCGGCCATCCGGACCCCACCGTGAGGTGGCGTGCCGTGCACGCGCTTGGTGCATGGCCGACGGATAGCACCCTCGAGTTGTTGCTTGGCAGAGTCCAGGATTCGGCGGAGCAGTTATGGGTCCGATACGGCGCTCTTCGAAGCCTGCTTGAGGTCGCTGCCGAGGGCTCGGTGGAAGTTCGCGGACGTGTCTTCGATGCCCTTGGCGATGCAGAAGTTGCAACGGTCATAGCTAGAGAGCCGAATCTACGCAGGGAGGCAATTCGAGCGCTTGAGGTTTCCGCGATGCCTGAAGATTGGCACGCTCTGGCTGGTGACTTTATGGAGCACCTGTGGGCGGAGTCGGACGATCCGCTGGACCGCGAGGCGGTGCTGCTTCTCGCCCAAAGATTGCGGACTTCGAGGGCTGTGGGCGCGTGAGCCTTTCGGTACTCGAGAGACACCTTCCGGATATGGCTTACCATGCCTGGACCGTGCGGGAGCACGCCCGAGTTATGGGCAAAACCAAGGTTGGCTGCGCAGTCCTGTCCGCCGAGGGAAACATCGTGACCGGCTGCAATGTCGAACATCGCTATCGATCACACGATATCCACGCCGAAGTGAATGCTCTGAGTAGTCTCATCGCCCGAGGAGATAGCGGGGCTTCAGCGGTACTGGTCGTTGCCGAAAGAGCAAAATTCACTCCGTGCGGAGGCTGCATGGACTGGATCTTCGAAATCGGAGGCGGCGCATGCTGGGTCGGTTTTCAACCGGCACATGATGCCGAGCCGATCTGGTATCAAGCGGCAGATTTGATGCCTCACTATCCGACCTGATGTCGACGTGCCAGCTCGATGCGGACACGGCCAAACGGTTTCGAAGGTGACAATGTTCGGTAGCAGCACATGTGCGGGCCGTAGCACCCACAAAGCCTGCCGCTTCGGCACGACGACAACGAGAATCGAGCCCCTCGCTCACACCCAAGGTCGTGTCCCGGTGTGCCTCAGCGCGGTGTTAGCTGCTGTCTTTGGGATACGCAAATTCCACGTCACAC
>NZ_JBEFRW010000070.1:0-221 GCF_053483195.1 Mycolicibacterium sp. XJ2546
GAATTTGTCGGATCTCGAATGTATGTTCGAAGTATGTCGGGGAGCAGGTTGCAGGCGGCGATAGCCGGACTGCGCGACGCCTACGAAGAGGTGGCGGCGTGCGATCTAAACCTGTTGACCCGCACTGATCTGGTGGCCGCTCTTGATGAGATGGAAACGTTGTCGTGTCAGCTGCCGACGGTCAGCCACCGCTTGCTCGCGCGTCTGCAACGCGAGACGAC
>NZ_JBEFRW010000071.1:0-212 GCF_053483195.1 Mycolicibacterium sp. XJ2546
TAGGTATCGGCCTCGGCGAACTCCGGAACCGGCAGCGCCCGCTTGTCGAGCTTGCCGTTGACGGTCAGCGGCAACGCATCCAACACCACCACCGCCGCGGGCACCATATAGCCCGGCAACCGTTGCCCCAAAGCCGCGCGCAGTTCGGCCGGATCCGCGCTACCGGTGACGTAGGCCACCAGCCGCTTGTCACCGGGGCGGTCCTCGCGCAC
>NZ_JBEFRW010000008.1:0-245792 GCF_053483195.1 Mycolicibacterium sp. XJ2546
GCTCCGCTCGGCGTCATCACCCGCCTACGATCCATAAATGGCCGAGGTCACGTCGCGCTCGCGGCTGAGTTCCTGGATGTACGCGTTGCGCACCACCAACCCGCCGCCGGACGCGCGCATCGATTTCGTCACCCGCTGGCTGGTGGTCACCCGCGCGGCCGTCTTGCCGATGACGCTGTTCGCCGGGTTGGTCGCGGCGTTGCTGGCCATCGGACAGCCCGGCCTGGACTGGCGCTGGCTCACCCTCGCCGTCGTCGGAATCGTGCTGGCCCACATCGCCAACAACTTGATGAACGACCTCTACGACACCAGCACCGGGCTCGACGAGGCCACCTATCCGCGGGCGTTGTACGCGCCCCATCCGGTGCTGTCCGGACTGGTCAGCAAGCGCACCCTGGGGCTGTCGATCCTTGCGGTGAACCTCGCCGACCTCGCGATCCTCGTCGTGCTCACCTGGGCGCGCGGATGGCCGGTCCTGGCGTTCGGCCTCGCCGGGTTCGTGCTGTCCGTCGCCTACACCGCGCCCCCGCTGCGGCTCAAGAAGCGCGGCCTCGGCGAACCCGATGTGCTGATCGTGTGGGGCCCGCTGATGGTGTGTGGCACCTACTACTCGGCCGTCGGCTCCGTTGGATGGGACATCGTGCTGGCCTCCATCCCGTACGGCCTGCTGTGCACGACCGTGCTGATGGGCAAGCACATCGACAAGATCCCTTACGACGAACCCCGCGGAATCCGCACCCTGCCCGTCATGCTCGGCGCACCCCGCGCCCGCACCGCGACCCTCGCAATGCTCGTGGGCTTTTACGTTCTGGTCGCGGTCGCCGTGGCCGTCGGTGCGATGCCGTGGCCGGCGCTGCTGGTCCTGCTCGCGCTGCCGCGGCTGGTCAAGCTGTGGCCATACTTTCGGCGCCCGCCGCCCGACGAACCGCCGCCCAACTTCCCGGTGTGGCCGCTGTGGTACGCCGCGCTCGCTTGGGTGCATGTCCGGTTGGCCGGCGCGCTGCTGGTCGTCGGGCTGGCGATCGGCGCGGTGCTGCGGATCGTCTAACTTGGAGGCGTGCGGCTCCTGCTGATCGCAGATACCCATGTTCCCAAGCGGGCCCGCGACCTGCCCGAGCGTGTGTGGGACGAAGTGTCGAAGGCCGACGTCGTGGTGCACGCGGGTGACTGGGTGGACGTCTGGCTGCTCGACAAGCTCGAGAAACGGGCCAAGCGTCTGGTCGCGTGCTGGGGCAACAACGACGACGCCGAGCTGCGCCGTCGCCTTCCCGAACGCGCCGACGCCAACCTCGGCGGGCTGCGTTTCACCGTCGTGCACGAGACCGGCGCCGCGACCGGCCGCGAAGCCAGGATGGCACGGCAGTACCCGGACACCGACGTGCTGGTGTTCGGCCACAGCCACATCCCCTGGGACACCACCGCCAAAACCGGTCTGCGCCTGTTGAATCCGGGTTCACCCACCGACCGGCGACGCCAACCGTTCTGCACCTACATGAGCGCGCGGGTCGCCAACGGCGCACTGTCCGACGTGCTGTTGCACCCGCTCGACCGTCATGCGTGACCGGCCCGCCCGCGTCGCCGACGTCCACGAGATCGCGTCGCGCATGCCGCACACCACCCGCGTCGAGGGACCGAAGGGCAACCCGATCTACCAGGTCGGCGCAAAGTCGTTCGTGTTCTTCCGCACGCCCCAACCCGACGCCGAGGACCCAGACACCGGCGAACGCTACACCGACGTCATCATGATCTGGGTGGAGTCAGAGGCCGACAAGATGGCGTTGATCCAGGACCCGAACTCGCCGTTCTTCACCACCGACCGCTTCGACGGGCACCTCTCAGTCTTGGTGCGCGCCAGCCGGTTACGGGAGATCGGACGCGTCGAGCTGACCGAGCTCATCCAGGACGCCTGGCTGTCGCGGGCGTCCAGGCGACGCGCCGACCGCTGGCTGGCCGAACACCGTCTTTAGCGCGTCACGTTGGCGTGCGACGCGCCGCAGATGAACACCGCCATCCGCGCGGGCGTGTCGCCCGGGTTCTTCCAGCGATGCCGGGTGCCGTTCTGCACGACGGTATCGCCCGGACCCAAGGTCACCTGGGCGCCGTCGTCCAGTTCGAGGACGACGGTGCCCTCCAGCACCACCTCGAAGTCGATGGTGTCGGTGGTGTGCATCCCGGGATCCGAGGGATCCAAGTAGCCGAGCATCCCCGGCAGCACGTCTTCCATCTCCGCCAACCCCGTCTCGATATCGAGCGGCTGGGCTTCGGCGCCGAGCGACGGCGGCAGCGTGAGCATTGCGAACCGGAAGCCGCCGATGGGCGGAAAGTAACTGTGCCACTGCGGCAGCGAGCCATCGCCAGGAAACTCCGGTGCCTTGTCGCCACCCCACAGCTGGTGAAACTCGGCCCCCGGCATCAACATCGGGCGGGCGGGCTGCACCGTGTCGTCGCTGACGAATACCGACTTTCCAGCTGCATCATGGCCGGTCACCACTCGGCGTATGTCCATTGGTGCAGTGAACCATCCACCGGATGCATATTGTGTCGACATGGAACAGAAACCGCCGACCGCGGTCATCGTAGTGGAAGCTGATCCCGACATCGAGGACGATGACCGTCCGGCTCTGGCTCGCATAGCCATGGCACGCTGGCCTCACTCATGACCGATCGCATAACTGTCTCAACCAGTACCGCACCAAAGTTGATGCATTCGGTTTGGCAAACCGTGGCGTAGCGTCGCCCGGACTAGCATCGCTAGATAAACGCGCCATTGGTATTCGGACCAGCCCAGGCCCAGCGCAGGATCCAATCTCGCTACTACAGAGCTAGGCGGAACTGCGGCCTAATCTAAAACTAATGGTATAAGGTATTTACGTCAACGCACAGGTGTGCCTACTGTGTTCGGAGATCTCGCTCCTGTGGCGTCGGTGCGGTGTTCCCGCGGTCGTCATGTACGCGGCTCGGAGTCGAATGCCGAAACTGTCGGGTCGGCCGAGAGCGGGCACCGTCGCAGACGACCTGGGGCTGGTTTTGGAACGCGACGGCTCGATGTGAGTGTGATGACCCGCCCCCATTTCGAAGGGAGACGTTGTGACCTGGGCATCGGTGGAAATGCCATTGAATGGCCTGAGAATCGTCGACATCACTTCGGGGGAGGATGCTCAGACCACGCGCTTGCTGGCAGACCTCGGCGCCGACGTCGTCAAGGTTGAACCGCCCGAAGGATCACCTGAGCGCCTCAGTCTCCCGTCGATCAACGGCAACACTGTCGGCTTCGCGTTGCACAACGCGAATAAGCGCAGTGTCATATTCGATCCTGTATGCGAGGACGATCGGCAGCGTTTCCTCGCATTGGTTGCCGACGCCGACATCGTCGTTGATAGCGGAAAACGCGACCAGTCCACTCTATTTGGGCTGTCTGGCATGGAGCTGTCGGATCGGTTCGAACACCTCGTCGTGATGTCGATGACCGACTTCGGCCAAGACGGGCCTCGCGCGGATTGGTTGGCCGATGATCCTGTGCTGGTGGCGATGTCTTCGGTGCTCTCGCGATCCGGGGCGCCCGGCGGGCCACCGATTTTGCCGCCGAACAGTCTTGCCTCATCCACCGCTGCCGCTCAAGCGGCTTGGGCAGTGCTCGTCGCGTATTACCAACGGTTGCGGACCGGCCGGGGCGACTACATCGACTTCTCACGCTACGAGGCGGTTCTTCAAGCACTCGATCCGCCGTTCGGCGCCCAGGGGCAAGCCGCTGCGGCGCGCGGACTCAGCACGGCCCGCCGCGGCCGACCTAATAACCAGGATGCCTACCCAATCTTTTCCTGCCGCGACGGCTGGGTCAGGATCTGCATCCTCGCGCCACGACAGTGGCGCGCGATGCGCTCCTGGCTGGGAGAGCCGACGGAGTTTCAGGACCCCAAATACGACAGCATCAGCGCTCGCGCGATCGACTTCCCTCGGCTTCGGATACTGATCGCTGAACTGTTCGCCTCGCAGCCGGGAGAAGAATTAGTCGCCCAGGGTGCCTCACGGGGAGTGCCTGTGGCGGCGATTCTTGCACCGGCGGACGTCGCGTCATGTGAGCACTTCATTTCCGTATCAGCGTGGACCGATGTCGATATGGCCGACGGCACGACCATCACCGTCCCCGACGGATGCACGGTCATCGACGGCACCCGCGCCGGCGTTCGTTGGCTGGCGCCGCAGCCCGGAAATGCTGCGTCCACATGGACAGAACGGCCGCGAGCGATGCTTTCCGCAGACCAACCGTCGCGACCGCTGAGCGGTCTGACAGTGCTCGACCTAGGCGTCATCGTCGCCGGTGGTGAACTGGGCCGACTATTTGCCGATATGGGCGCAGAAGTCATCAAGATCGAAAGCCCGACGTACCCTGACGGGCTGCGGCAGGCGCGGCCGGGCCAGATGATGAGTGAATCGTTTGCGTGGACGCACCGTAATCAATTGTCACTTGGGTTGGACATGCGAGCCAAGGGCGGAGGCGACGTGTTCAGCCGGCTGGTGAGCCAGGCTGACATGATCTTCGCCAACTTCAAACCGGGAACGCTGACTTCCCTTGGCTTTTCGTTTGAGGCGCTGCAGCAAATCAATCCGTGCGTCATCCTGACTGAGAGCAGCGCATATGGCGACGTTGGTCCCTGGAGCACCCGGCTCGGATATGGACCGCTGGTGCGCGCATCTACCGGCATAACCCAGCTGTGGGCCACGGAAGACCCCGCCGACCCGGACTCGCAATACCCGTTCTCCGACGCGGTCACCGTCTACCCGGATCACGTCGTCGCTCGCCTGGCAGCGATTGCAACGTTGGCCGTATTGATCCGACGCCGCAGCACCAGCCGCGGCGCACACATCCACATATCGCAAGCCGAGACCGCGATCAGTCAACTCGGTGTGCTCTACGCGACGGCTTGGGCTCGCAACGCAGGAACCGCGGTTGTCGAAGACCTCACTTTGCGCGGTGTCTATCCATGTGCTGGGGATGACGAATGGTGCGTCGTGACGATCGCTTCCGACGATGACTGGAACACGGTGACGACAGCACTCGGCGCGTGCGAGCTTGCGGAGGAACCGCACTTCGCCTCGATGTCGGATCGCTGGCAGCACCAGACCCGGATGAAGGCGTTGCTGGCTGATTTCACAGGGCGATTCGACGCCACTGCCCTGGCGGATTCGCTGCAACGCGGAGGCGTGGCGGCTGCGCCCATGCTGCGCGGAACCGACATCCTCGATGAGCCACAGGTACGTGCCCGCCGCCTCTATTCCGAGATGACGCATCCGCTGTTCGACGTAGCCCTGCCGACCGAAACCGGTCCGGCAAAGTACCGCCACATACGGCCGGTCGATCTGCGCCCCGCCCCGCTGCTCGGGGAGAACACCGTTGAGGTGTGTCAGCGACGGCTCGACATGGATAGCTCAGAACTGGACCGTCTGATCTCTGACGGCGTGCTTTTCGCCGCGAAACGGCCCACCCCCACCGACGAGGAACAGCCGGCATGACTCAGTCGCCCACAGCTGCTGACACCGCTCGACTCTTCATCGGCGGGGCTTTCCGTCCCGCCTTGAAGACAATCCCAGTGACCGAGGCCGCTACCGGACAACTCCTCGCCGACGGCCCGTGCGCAACCGAATCTGACATCGACGACGCAGTCGCCGCGGCCCACGAGCGTCCGGCCGAACAGTGGAGGACCGCCCCGCCGGCAGAACGTGCCGCGGCACTCAACCGCTTCGCCGCAGCATTGCGCTCGCGCGCTGCGGATACCGCCACGCTGGTCTGCCGTGAGAACGGCATGCCGATCACCCTGTCGCGACCGGTAAACGGCGTTTTCCCGGGTGCGCTCGTTGCCTACTACGCAAAGATGATCAAGGAGTGGAATCCCGAGGAAATCCGGTCGGCACTGGTGGGCCACACCATTGTGCGCCGCGAACCGGTGGGCGTGGTCGGAGCGATCACACCGTGGAACTATCCACAGTCCATCGCGATCATGAAGATCGCCCCCGCGCTGGCCGCCGGCTGCTCCGTCGTGCTCAAAGCCGCCCCCGAGACCGCACTGGACGCGCTCATCTTCGCCGAAGCCGCGGCGGACGCAGAACTACCGGCGGGCGTACTGAACATTGTGCCTGGCGATGCAGCGGCGGGGGCGCATCTGGTCACCCACCCGGGCATCGACAAAGTCGCTTTTACCGGATCCACGAATGCCGGCAGGCTGATTGGCGCCGAATGCGGCCGGTTGATCAAACCGGTCACCCTCGAACTCGGCGGGAAGTCCGCAGCCGTGGTCCTCGACGACGCCGACCTCGAAGCGACGATCGCGGGCCTGCGCACGGTCTCGTTCGCGAACAACGGCCAAACCTGTCATCTCAGCGCACGCATCCTTGTCCCGCATTTGCGATACGCTGAATTCATCGGTGCGATAGGTGATTTAGCAAACGGTATGAAGGTCGGGGATCCTCTCCACGACGACACTGAGATCGGACCACTAGTCAGCGCACGCCAGCGCGACACGGTGCTGGAGTACATCGAGATTGGGCGTGAATCAGAGGCGCGCCTGATCGCCGGCGGATCGGTTCCCTCCGATCAGCCGCGCGGATGGTTCGTCGCGCCCACCGTCTTCGCCGACGTCGACAACCAGAATCGCCTTGCCAGGGAAGAGATCTTCGGGCCTGTCGTGACGATCACGCCATACGGCGACGAAGCCGAGGCGATCCAACTCGCCAACGACACGGAATTCGGTCTCGCTGGCACCGTCTGGTCACAGAATGATGCTCGCGCCCGCGACGTCGCACGGGCCATGCACACCGGCTCGGTCGGAATCAATCACTACCAACTCGACATCCGATCACCCTTCGGCGGAGTCAAATCCAGTGGGTTGGGACGCGAACTCGGCCCCGAGGGTCTCCAGGCCTACCGAATCACCAAGTCGATGTACTGCGCCGGCCCGATCGCGCGATAGGCGGTTCGTCACCGACCACGCTGCGTCCTGTTCACCTCTGCGCGAGGCCGACCGCGTCCGGTGCGGTGAACCACATCCCGGAGGGGTCGATACCGTAATGGTCCACGATGTGCGTCGGCATGGCCCGCGGCGGCGAATTCTCAAGCAGGCCTTTGGCTGGGCGGCCGTCCAGGGTGAAACCGGCCAGGGCGTGCACGCAGAACTTGCCGTGAAGGAATGGATAGATGCCCTCCGGACCTCGTGTCCGGCCGGTGAGCCTGAACACCCGACCGTCCTCGTCCCGTAGTTCGGCGTCACAGGCACTCGGCGTCAGCCAGTCGTCGCGGATTGAGTAGCCGGTCGAGTACTCGTTGTCGAGCTTGCGCAGCCGGCCGTCCCGCGCGGCGTAGCCGATGATGTTTCGCGTTTGGCCGTCGGCCGCCAGAACGGGGAAGGCCTGCACGAAGTTGTTTTGGTCCGCGCAGGCGAAAATCCACTTCGAGGCTGGGAAGTGGTTCTTTCGCTCACCCCAGCTGTGGTCCATGTAACCGAAGGCGTCGATCTCGACAACGCCCCGGCCGCTTTCCACGCTGCCGACGGCACGACCGATGGAGTTGTAGTGTCCTCGGGCGAAGCCCACCGTTCCCACGGCTGAATGAACCGAGATCGGCCAGAAGAACGGCGTCCACTCGACCGCCAGCTGATATGTGGGGTGGGTCGCCCGGATGCGGTAGCGCCGCATCGGCTCGATCACCTCGAATTGCAGCCGGTCGACCTGACAGTCGTTGACGGGTGCATCGGGGATCGATCTGCCCGCGACGAAGCTCCGGTCCAACAGGTCGAGCGGTTCCGCCGAGGTGAACAGGTACGCGTTTGCTTGCCCGAGGTTGGGGTGGATTCCGATGCGGTAATAGCCCAGGACGCCGGAGCCCGGATCGCAGATGGTGAAGAGGCTGCTTTCCTGAAACCACACAGATTCGGTGGGCGGGTGGTTGACGTGGTCTTCAGTCGGGGCCGCTTGGAAGTCTGCGCTGATATCCAGGCTCATGGTGACAGCTCCTCGAGTCTGTTCCGGTCCTCGGTGGTGATGATGGGCGCCAAGGCGTCGGTGGCACCACCCCGGCCGTAGGGATCGCGCAGTACCGCCTCCACCAAGCGGGTCATTCGGGCAGGTTTGGGATCCTCGACACCCGGGTTATGGGCACTGCGCACGATCGTCGCGACCGCTGCGCGCACGAGAACCAGCACCCGGTAGTAGCAGATGCTGTCGTAGTCGATTCGGAGCCCGGAGACCCGCGCATATCGGGCATACCATTCGACGAGATCGTCGTCTTTTCGCAGGAAGCACTTGCGGAACCAGATCCAGGCCAGATCGTCCATCGGGTCGCCTACGTGACTGGCCTCCCAATCGATCAGTCCGGTGATCTCGGTGTCGAGATGCAGGAAGTTGCCGGGCCCGGTATCGCCCTGCAGCAACGCCGTGCGCTGCACATGTGCCGGGATGTATTGGTGGAGCCAGTCAAATGCCCGCCGCAGGACAGGTTCGCCGGATCCGAAAATTTCGAAGGAGCGCTGGTGGTGTCGCAGGTCCAAGAGAGCGTGTTCGGCGACGGTGGTCGGCTGTTCCAGTTCGGTGCCGAGCACGGCAGGATCGATCTCATGGAGTTCGACGATGGCGGCGATGAAGTTGTCGATCGTCCGCGCACGGGCAACGTCGTCGACGAACTCGAACGCCGCGGTGCCGGGCAGCCGTGTGATGAGGATCGTGTTGCCGTCCTCGGAAACCGCCGTGACGTCCGGCGTTGGGACGGCACTACCCTGCAGTGCGGTGAGGATGGCGGCTTCCCGGCGGAGGGTGAACGCGGTGCCTGTGAACGTGCCACGGCCGGTCTCCTGGCGCGCGACGTATTCGACGCTGTCACCTGTGCTGTTGCGTCCGGACACGATCCAGATGTTGCGGGAACGGCCGATCGGTTCTGGACGACTGAACCGCAGGTCTTCGAGATCGGTGACCTCGAAAATCCACTGCCGCAGGGCGGGTGAGGCCTCGTGGGCGGTGAGTTGATGGTGCACGTCAGCCCTTCTCTTCTCAGCGGACCCGGGGGAACTGTTCGGCGAGGTGCAGGTACTGGGTCCGGATCGCGACTTTCGAGATCTTGCCGGTGGCCAGCCGGGGCAGCGGTTCCTGCGCTAACACGACGTAGCGGGGAATCTTGTAATCCGCCAAGGCCTTTGCGCACTCCGCGATGATCACCGTCTCGGTCACCCCGTCCCTCGCGTGCACGATGGCGGCGGGGGTTTCGCCGAACTTCGGGTCGGGGGCGGCGATGACCGCGCACTCCACGACGCCGTCGATCGCACCCACCACCTGCTCCAGCTCGACGGGCGAGACGTTGATGCCGCCCGTGATGATGACGTCCTTCATCCGGTCCACGAAGGTGATGCGGCCCTGTTCGTCGACGGTGCCCAGGTCGCCGGTGTGCAACCAGCCATCCCGGAACGTCTCGTCGTCGATTTCGGACGCGTCCCAGTAGCCGGGCGCGACGCAGGGGCCGCGTACCACCAGCTCACCGGTCTCGCCTACCGCCGCGTCGGTTCCGTCGGCCCGGACGACTTTGACGTCGGTGAACACGTTTCCGATCCCGCAGCTGTCCGGGTGCTCGCGGAACTCGTGGGCCAGGGTGGCGGTGGCCGTGCCGCCCGCCTCGGTCATGCCGTAGATCTGGCGAAGCGCTACCTCCTTCTCGGCCCACCGCTGTAGCAGCGGCACGGGCACCGGTGCTCCGCCGACGATGGCCGTCCTGATCGACGACAGGTCGGCCGCGGCGAATTCCGGGGTCGATGCCATCTGCTGGTACAGCAACGGCACCCCGAAGAGGGCCTCAACGCGGTGTTCCTCGATCAGCCGAACTGCCCGGGATGGCACCAGCTCGCGCTCAATGACCAGGGTCCCTCCCAGCACGGTGGACATCAGTACGCCGAAGATCAGCCCGGGCAGGAACGCGAGTTGCACCAGAACGATCGAGGTTGATCCACTGTGGAACCCCTCCTCCACCAGTGATGCCTCGAACACGATGTTCAGCAGGCTGCGGTTGGTGAACACGACACCCTTCGACCGCCCGGTCGACCCGCTGGTGAAGATGATCGCCGTGGGCTCGTGCTCTTCCCGGTCGACCCGGAAGGTGCTCACCCCGCCATCGCGGAGTTCCTCGATGGTGTGGAAGGACACCAAGTTCAGCGGTGCACCCATGTCGCTGGTCTCGGTGACGATCTCGGTCAGCGTATCGTCCGCGATCACAACCGCGGCACCGGCGTCGTCCAGTACTTTGCGAAGCTCGGTGGGCGTGAAGCGGTTGTTCAACGGGACCAGAACCGCGCCGGCCTTCATCACCCCGAGGGCCGCGACGGGCCATACCGGGCTGTTGCGGCCGATGAGGCCGACCCGGTCGCCAGTGACGACGCCGCTGCTGCGCAGATCTTCGGCAATGCGGCTCGACCAGTGTTCGACGGTAGCCCAATCCAGGGTGGTGTCATCGAACACGAACGCCGGGGTGGTGGGTTTGGTCCGCGCCCACCACGACAGGGCGGACCCGATCGTCGCACTCATCGACGACGTTCCCGACCCTCGGCGACAACAAGCGCGCCGCCATCGAAAGCTACCGACATAGCTACCGACATTAGGTAATGCGGGGCGTGACAGCGGGTGCCGCGCGAGATTCGGGTCATGGCGTAGCGGTCCGCGTGGAAGCGCTGCGGGCATCGACGGCGTCAGCTGTCATGTCCGACGGGGCAGGACCGTCTCCGAGTGGCCGGAGGCCGCTTTGTCCGTCACCGAGCCGGTCACCGATGTAGGTGTGGAAGAAATGCAGCGGAGCCTCGTTTCGACCGACGATGGTGTCGGTGAAGGAATGGTTATCGACGCCCTTCTGCACTCGTCGGGCCACCCCCCAGTCCTCGGTGTATCCGACTTGGAGGAACCGCTGCCAGTTCTCCTCGACGTAGGAGTCGTGTTCCTCCTCGGAGGCGAACATATCGGGGCCAGTCAGGATGCGGATGTGCGTGAGGGAACGCTGAGGGTCCCCTGACGGGTGCGGTTCGATGGTCCAGACCTCGAAGTGCCTGCTTTGAAATACCAGGAAGGTATTCGGCAGGAGTAGGTAATTGGGGAACAGGTATTTCGACGGGTTGTCGGCCACGGTGTCGAGGTCGGCCGAGACGATGCTTCGTTTGCTCATCACCAGCCGGGCCGCGGCCGCCGAGAAGGTGTCGAAGACATACACGTTGTTGTTGATGTATCGCCCGACTGTCTCCGGGTGCACGAACTCCGGGTGGTACGGGTCGAGGATCCCGTCCGCGACGACCTTCCAGTTCATCGCCTCATCGAAGGTCTCGTGCCGCACAAGGCGCCATTCGGCGAGCCGGTGTGCATCGAACTCAGCGTCGAGCGCACCCAGCCGCTCGCCGAGGTCGGGCATCTGCCCGCCCGGTGACGGCACCGCCCAGATGAAGCCGTGCCGCTCCGCCACGGGGTAATCCACCAACCCCCACATGCGTTTCTCCATCGGGACGAAGCTGTCGAAATGGTGTGGGACACGCGAGAGTCGACCGTCCTGTCCGTACCGCCAGCCGTGGTAAGGGCAGACGAACGTGTTGGCGACACCGCAGCCGCCGTCCTCGACGAGTTGGGCGCCCCGGTGCCTACAGGCGTTACCCATCGCCCTGACGCTTCCGTCCGGCTGACGCACCAACAGCAACCGGACTCCCAGGAGGGTGACCGCCAGGTAGCTACCGGGGCTCGCAAGGTCGGAGCTCCGCGCAGCAAGCACCGGCTCCCGGCGCAGCAGCTCGGTCAGCTCGCGCTGGCCCCGCTCTGCATCCGTGTAGTGGTCGACAGGAACAAGCCACAGGTCGTCAAGGTAGGTCGTCGTCTTGTCGAGGACGAGCTGACGAAGCCGACGAAGCAGATCGAGCTCGGTCTCCGGACGCATCATTACCTCAATCATCACTGAAGGTAGCGCTCGACCCGCATTTTCCGGGGCGGCCACACCGATTTTATCTAATGGCTTTCGTTATACGTGGGACGTGGGGACGGCGTCAAGCGCTCGCGCAGCACGGGGCCCATCGCCACCAAGTGTGCGAGAATCTAACGGGAGATGGTTAAGAACATCGGAATCAGCACGGGCCAAGGAGGATCGGGATGGCACGGCCAAGCAAGCCGCTGATCAGCCGCGAGGCGACGGTCAAGGCGGCCCTCGCCCTGATCGATGCGGAGGGTCTTGACGCGCTGAGCCTCCCTCGACTGGCGCGGGAGCTCCACGTGAAGGCACCCTCGCTCTACTACCACTTCAGCGACAAGGACGAGGTTCTCGCGGCCGTGGCCCGGGCGGTCGTTGCCAAGACGGTTGTCCCTCGCAAACCTGCGCAGCCCGACTGGTTTCCGTGGTTCACGCAACTTGCGATGAACGTCCGCGAAGCGGTGCTCCGGCACCGCCAGGCAGCGCCGATCCTTCTGCGCCACATGCCACGTGAACTGCTCACCGACATCTACGAGGATGCCGCGGTGTACCTGGTCGAGTGCGGAGTGCCGATGCCGCTTCTCGCCCAGATCCTCGACGGCCTGGAGAAACTCACCCTGGGATCGGCCATCGCCGAGGCGATGGACTCCGTCTCGCGCTGGCGGTTCCGCTTCGAACACGCCGATCCGGGACGCCACCCCGTTCTCACCGCCGCCAGCGACGCCAACCGTCTGACGTCGAAGCAGATCTTCGAGAGAACGGTCCGCAGTTACCTGCTCGGCGTCGCGTCGTTGGGCTTCATCTCCCCCGTTGCTGCTCAGGACGCCCGGGCTGTCCCGGGTGCCTGACCCGCAGCCTCGGACTGGGCGACGCTTCGAGAGGCGGGCGTCCGTCGACCAGCGCACGTGTTGACGTTGGCGAACACGCGTCTATCGGTCCAAATTCGGTGGAGTGTCGCCGCTTTGGGGCTCGCTCGGTGGCGGCGTGTCATCGGCCACAGGCCAACACCGGCCCTTCCCTAGACAGATTTACCTAAAGGCCATAGGCTCGCGGGGCACCCACGATGACGCGCCGGTGGTGATCGCCGACCGGCCCGGCCGTCCGGATGGAAGGAGCTCTGGCATGGGTCGACTCGAGGGCAAGGTCGCGTTCATCACCGGGGCCGCCCGCGGACAGGGCCGCTCGCACGCCGTCCGATTCGCGGAGGAGGGCGCCTCGATCGTCGCGATCGACATCTGCCAGCAGATCCCGACCGTCTTCTACCCGATGGCTACCGCCGATGACCTCGACGAGACCGTCGCTCTGGTCGAGTCTCTCGGTGCTCGCATCGTGGCGAAGGTGGCCGATGTGCGGGACCGCGCGGCATTGCAGGCGGCTTACGCGGCGGGGATCCGGGAGTTCGGACACATTGACACGGTGCTGCCCAACGCCGGAATCATGCCGGTGATCAACGAGGGCGAACAGCGACAGGCATGGTTCGACGTGATCGACACCATGCTGACTGGCGTGTGGCAGACCGTGGAGGTCTGCTTGCCCGCGATGATCGAACGGGGGCAAGGCGGATCCATCCTGATTACCAGCTCGGCGGCCGGCCTGTCGAGCATCGGGCTCAATACGGCGCCCGGCACGGCCGCGTACTCGGCCGCCAAGCATGGCGTCGTCGGGCTGATGCGGCTGTATGCCTCGCAGCTGGCGAAGCACTCGATCCGAGTGAACACGGTGCATCCGACGGGGGTGAACACGCCGATGATCGTCAACGAGCCGTACGGAGCATTCTGCGAGGAGTTCCCTGAGATCGCGGGAAGCCCGAACTACCAGAATCCGATGCCGGTCGAGCTTGTCGAACCGGTCGATGTGAGCAACGCGCTCGTCTATCTCGCTTCGGACGAGGCTCGATACGTCACCGGTGTGACGTTTCCGGTCGACGCCGGCTACCTCAACCGCTAAGGACTGCCGTGGATCTTCGTGGCGAACTATTGATCGATGGCGTGTGGCGCACACCTGTGTCCGCGGTCCGCATTCCGGTTGTGTCGCCCAGCACCGGCGAGGTGATCGGGCAGGCGCCGGACGCTGACGCGGAGGATGTCGACCGTGCGGTTCAGGCGGCGCGCCGTTCGCTTCACCTGGGCGAATGGCGAAACGCATCAGTCGATGAGCGGGCGGCAGTGCTCGATCGCGCCCTCGACCTGCTCATGCCCCGCAGCGCCGAGATCGCTGCGCTCGTCACCTCGGAAATGGGCCTGCCGATCACGTACGCGGGTGTCCAGATTCCCGGGGCGCTGGGGGTGGGGAGATACTTCCTCGACACCGCGCAGAGAATTCCCGCCACCGAGGTACTGCGCACATCGTGCGGCCCGGCGGCGGTGCTGAGGGAGCCGGTGGGGGTCGTCGCTTCGATCGCGCCGTGGAACGGCCCGTTCAACATGGCCGTGGCAAAGATCTGGCCCGCTCTCGTGGCCGGATGCAGCATGGTTTTCAAGCCCGCGCCTGAAACACCTTTGGACGGATACCTTTTGGCTGAGGCGCTCGTCGACGCGGGGCTTCCGCGCGGGGTGTTCAACTACGTCACCGGAGACGCTGACGCCGGGCGAGCGCTGGTCGCACATCCCGACGTGGACAAGGTGAGCTTCACGGGCTCGACCGCGGTCGGCCGTGAGATCGGACGGCACTGCGCGACGAGGTTCGCACGGGTACAGCTGGAACTTGGTGGCAAGTCCGCGGCGATCGTGCTTGACGACGCCGATCTCGAAACGACGATGACGGGCCTGGCCACCGGATCGTTCTTCAATACGGGCCAGGTGTGTGCTTCCTACAGCCGGGTGCTTGTCCCCCGCGGCCGATACGACGAGATCGTCGGTGCACTAGTGGCCACGGCGGAATCGTTTGTGGTGGGCGACCCTTTCGACCCGCAGACGACCATGGGTCCGCTCGTGTCGACGCGCCAGCGCGAGCGGGTGCTCGGCTACCTCGAGATCGGCCGGAGTGAGGGCGCGACGCTGGCGACCGGCGGCCAGATCCCGGACGGGTTCGAGCGGGGAGCGTTCATTCAGCCCGCGGTGTTCGTCGGCGTGCACGGTGGGATGCGCATCGCTCAGGAGGAAATCTTCGGTCCGGTGGCGTGCGTGCTGTGCTATGACACCGTGGACGAAGCGGTCGCGATCGCGAACGATTCAGACTATGGGTTGCATGGCGCCGTATTCACCACCGACCCGGGCCGCGCCGCCGAGGTCGCCCACCGGGTTCGGACCGGGACATTCAGCGTCAATTCCTTCACATACAACCCTGAGGCGCCATTCGGTGGGGTGAAGAGCTCTGGCATCGGTCGCGATACCGGCCCCCAGGCGGTCGAGTCGTACTACGAGCTCAAGACGGTCAACCTCACCGAGGACACGATTGCGCCATTCCTATGACCGCCAATGCGTCCCGCGTCGGCTGCGTGTACTCAACGACCGTTGGTACAGCATGAGAGCGAGTCGCCGATACGATCAAAGCTGGCCTGCTGCCGGGTATTCCAGGATTAAACTATGTATGTTAGTTTTATCTCGCGGTGGACGGCACACTCGTCGTCGTTTGTCGTGTTGCGCGTGACCGCCGACCGAACAGGAGCGACCCATGGGGACCACGATGGCTGATCTCGACCCGGACCTCGTCGTGGATTTCGACGTCTATGACCCCTCGGTCACCATGCCGATCGACCGAATGCAGGAGACGACCGCCGCGCTGGCCGAAATCGGACCGTTGGTGTGGTCGACCGCGCACGGCGGACACTGGCTCGTCACCTCGTACGAGCTTGTGCACACCATCCTGCGCGACCCCGAGACGTTCTCCAGCTACCCAACCAACCTGGTCAACTCGAGCCAGGGCAGGCTTCTCCCAATCGATTTGGACCCACCGGAGCACACATCGTTCCGACGGGCTCTGCAGCCGCTGTTCAACCCGAGCCGGATGAAGGCGCTCGAGCCGCAAATCCGCGAGATCGTCATCGAGCTTATCACCTCCTTTCAGGCGGACGGTCGGGTGGAGTTCGTCGAGCGGTTCGCCCACGAGTTGCCGACCCGCGTGTTCCTGGCGCTGATGGGCTGGCCGTTGGAGCACGCACACCGCTTCACCGAAGCCACCGAGATCGCGTTGAACGGGCGACCGGGAGACACACCCGAACAGGCGGTGGAATCGCGCACCGAAGCCGTCTTCGGCATGTTCGGCTACTTCATGAACGTCATCGCCGAGCGTCGGGCCGCGATGCAGTCCGGTGACGCCTCATCCGCCGACGTCACGAACGCGATTATCAGTACAGAGGTCCTCGACGCCGATAGCGTCGAGCGGCCGCTCACCGACGACGAGCTTGCCCGGATGTTCTTCCTACTGCTCATGGCGGGTCTGCACACGACCCAGGGCTCACTGTGCTGGATGATGCTGCACCTGTCGCAGAACCCCGAGGAACGCGGCCGGATCATCAGCGATCCGACAGCCATCCCCGTCGCGGTCGAGGAGGTCCTCCGCTATGAAGCCGCAATCTCGATGGGTCGCCGGGCCCTGCGCGACGTCGAGATCGGTGGCGTGCGGGTGCGGGAGGGGGACCAGCTGCTCATGTTGTTGTGCGCGGCGAACCGGGACGCGGCGGAGTTCGCCGAACCGAACCGACTGGACGTCACGCGAACTCCCAACCGGCACCTCGCGTTCGGGTCCGGGCCGCATCGCTGCCTGGGGTCGCACCTGGCCCGACAGATGCTGACTACGGCGTGCGAGGAGTTGCACGCGCGGATTCGCGACTACCGGCTGGACCCACAGGACCCGCCGGTCGTGGTGCCCAGCCAGGTGCGGGGATTCGCGCGAATGCCGTTGCTGTTCACGCCCGTTGCCGCGGGCTGACCCGCGCCGAACGAAAGGAGCGGGAATGTTTCAGCGACTCACGGTGGACCGTCGGTACTGCGCCGGGCACGGGCTCTGCTATGGCACCGCCCCGGATCTCGTCGGGTCCGACGAGCAAGGAGATCCGGTCATTCTGGTCGATCCGGTGCCGGTGAGCCGGCTCGACGTGGCCCGCCGGATCGTCGAGCTGTGCCCGGAACGGGCGCTGGCCCTGGAACCTGTGCAACCGAGCTGATCCAGGCTTCGCAGCGGGCTGGCGGTCGGTGACAAGCGCAGCGCCGCAGCCGCTTCACAGCGTCGCCGCGGAGCCCAACACGGTCGCGCTCACCAGTGGCGCCATCGGACCACCGAGCAGCAGGGAGACGTCGGGGGTGTCGACCTGGTTTGCCGAGGTACCTCGGATCTGCCGTACCGCCTCGACGGCCAGCCCGATCCCATGCACGAACCCGTCCGCGATGTTTCCGCCCGATGTGTTGACCGGCAGTCGCCCGTCGGGAGCGCGTAGGTTGTCCACCGTCATGAACTCACCCGCCGCGGCACCTGATGGGCATAGCCCGAGGTCGATCATGGCGGCGACTGCGGGCCCGGTGAAGTTCTCGTACACCTGCGCGACGTCAACCTCGCCCGCACTGACCCCGGCGGCTTCCCACAGTCGCGACACCATGGCCGGATGGAAACCGGCGCTGCTGTAAGGCTCGTCGTTCTCCAGCTGCTCGCTCCAGTTCGGACCGGCGCCCTGCACTCCAGCGAGCACATAAGCGGGGGGCCGGGCGAAATCTTTCGCGCGTTGCGTCGCTACCACGAGCAGGGCGCTCGCGCCGTCGTTCTCACGCGAACAGTCGTAGAGCCGCAAGGGTTCTGCGACCCAGCGCGCGTCCGCGTAAACGTCGGGGGTGAGCGGCTTGTCGTACGCGATGGCGTCCGGATTCTGTTGGGCGTGCAGGTAGGACACCTCGGCCAGCGCCTCCATGGCAGAGCGCGGTACGCCCTCCGCCTGCAGCATCCGCTGTGTGCGCAACGCACAGATCTGCGCAGGCGTGACGATGCCGTGCGCGGTGAGCAGCGGCGGGAAGTGACCCTTGCCGTAGCTCTGCCTCCCATCGTCGGCCTCGGTGATACCGCGGTACACCGCGATGCACTCGGCTTGCCCGGTGACGACGGCGGCGGCCGCCTGGTTGATCGCGGCGGCGACGCCGCCTCCTCCGCCGCCCCAGACCATGCTGGACCAGCGCATCTCGCGCACACCCAACGCGGCGCCAACCGCGAGGCCTTCGTTGAGGTCGTTGGCGTAGGAGACGAATCCGTCGATGCCGCGGGGGTCTGCGCCGGCATCAGCACACGCGGCGAGGATCGCCTTGAGGACGAGCGTCAGCGCGGACTCGGGGCTGGTCCCTCGTTTGTGGTAAGGCGGGCTGGCAATGCCGACGACCGCCGCGGCACCCCGCGACCCTTGTGTTGCAGCCATTTCAGTCCCTTCCCTGCCGGCTCGCGCTCAATCGCCAGCGCAGCACTGGCCAGCCGCCCTCAGGCGCTACCTCGATCTCGGCCTCGACTCGTTGTCCGAGCCGCGGATCCACACCGTCGGCGTCGAGCAGCACGCCGAGCAAGCGTCGACCAGCCGCCAGGGGCAATTCGGCCAGCACGGTCACGAACGGCAGGTGCCCGGAGAATTCCGGTGCGAACGGATGCCACGTTCGAGTCCAGGAGTACACCAGTCCGGTCGGCTCGACCGCTTTCCACGACACCTCAAAGCTGTGGCAGCGGGCGCAGATCGGGCGATATGGCCAGATCCAGTTCGCGCAATCGCGGCACTGTGGCATTCGTAGTTCCCCGTTACGCAAGCCTTCCCAGTGCGGCGCGTCATGACCATCCTCAGCGGGACCGGCGCTGCTCATCCTCGGCGGCGTAGCGGGCATGTTCCGGACCTGGGTGACTCGCCAGCCCTCCGGTAGCCGGGTCCAGCGCGAGCGCAGCACGGTCCGTGACCCGTCCGACGCGGTGTACCGGATGAGGGCGGCGAACAAGCCGTCATCCTGAGGTTTCAGGTCGACCAGTTCCGAGGACACGAGACGGCGCGGCAAGGACGCCGATGCGATCAGCTGTGCGACCCGATCTGCACGGAAATCGGCGAGGATCGCCGTGTTGTCACCGGCTGCGACGTTGCTGCCGTGCCGTTCGACGATCTCGACGAGGTCGGGCGGAACTCCTGGAAACACTCTTCCCTCCACAGTGGTTATCCGTCGGTTCGACAGGCTGCGTGGTTCTGCGTGCAGGCACGCCGGCTATTACCTAGGCGTCTTAGGTACCGTGCCGCATCTGGAACGCGACGACTGACGGGTTCCCTCATAAGTCGAGCCGCAATCGTGGCGTCAGGCTTCGTGATACGCACACGAACATGCAGTCGTCGCACGCCCGCTCCTCCTCGGTCAGGACCGCGTCGCGATGATCTGGAACGCCGTCGAGCACGCGCGTCTCGCAGGTGCCGCACGTGCCTTCCCGGCACGAGACGGGCACGTCGATCCCCGCCTCGTGAAGGACGTCCACCACGGTGCGATTCGCGGGGACATCGAGTGTCTGCCCGCTCTTCGCCAACTCGATCTCGAACGCGGATTGGTCGCGAGTGTCGTGAGCTGCGGCGCGGAAGCGTTCGACGTACAGCGTCCCGGCAGGCCATGCCGCACACCGCTCCTGCAACGCGGTGAGCAGTGACTCCGGGCCGCACCCGTATACGGCTGTATCGGTGACGGGTGTGCCGAGCTCCTTCCCAAGGTCGATCAGACCGAACTCGTCCTGCGGCCACACACAGACATGTTCGCCGTAACCGCTTGTCAATTCGTTTCGGAACGCCATCGATGATCGTGACCGCCCGCCGTAGAGCAGTCGCCACGGCCGCCCCGAGGCGTGCACGGTCCGCACCATCGGCAGGATTGGCGTGATGCCGATTCCGCCGGCGATGAACAAATAGCGTTCGGCGTCCACGAGTGGGAAGTGGTTTCGCGGCCCCCGCACGGTGACCGTGTCGTCCTCGTGCAAGGAGTCGTGCACGCGGGCAGAACCGCCACGACCGGCCGGCTCACGCAACACCGCGATTTCGTAACGCGACCTGTCGCGCGGATCCCCGCACAGCGAGTACTGGCGGAGAACGTCATCCGCTAAAACCAGGTCGATGTGTGCCCCTGCAGTCCACTCAGGCAGGTCGATGCCCGCGGGGTCGATGAGGACGAAGTGCGCAACTGATTCAGCGACGTAGTCCTTCTTTGCGATCGTCAGCTGGAGCTGCCGCTCGTTCGACTGCATGAGAAGCTACGCCTCACTATCCGCTCGGATCCTGTCAACAAAATATTAATCTATATCCTATAGATAAATCCAGCGCTGAGGGCGCCCCGTTCTGTCGGGAGCGGCACGTGAACCGCGAGCAACCCCAGGCGGTGAGGGGTGGTCAACGCCCGAAGGTGATCACTGCCGACCGAGGCGGGCTGCGCTCGGCATGCGATGCTTCGCGGCGCGACTCGCGACGCGACCAAAATCGCCAGGGGAGAGTGGCTTTCACGCCGGAAAACGAGTCGGAGGTCTATCTTCACCGACTAGCCCGACGGCGGCGTCAGCATGCTCTGCCAGGTCTTCTTTCCGCTGTTCGGCGCCAGATCGGATTGTTTGTAGACGCGTCCGTCCGGTCCCAAATAGGTGCCCGTAGCGGGGTCATAGGTCGCTGTCGCGATCGGTGATTCCGGCTCGGGAAGTACCGGCGGCGCGTTCGGTGCGGGGTTCGCTGCTGGCGCGGGCCCGGGCGGGGCCTGGGGGATGTCTTGACCCGACAACGTCGCGTTGGGGTCGCCTTTCCAGTTGAACCCGTCGTTGAGCGGCTCGTACTCCTTATCGCTGTTGCACATCTTCGCGGTAGGGGCGCGCTTGCCGGGCTTGGTCATGCACGGCAAGTTGCGTGCGCCGCGGACTGCGTTCCAGGAGTCCTGGGGGATACGGCAGTACAGGGCGTCGGCGGGTCGATCAGGGGTATCGGTCAACGAGGGCGTGCGTTGCTGTTGCGCCGGAAGGTATCCGGTGGTGCACGGCGGTGGCAGGTTGATATTCAAGTTGAACGACAGGACCTCGCCGGGATGTTTGGTATCGCGGTTGGCCACCGTGCCGGCCTGCATGGCCTGCACCCCCATCGGCACCAGAACGAGCAACTGCTCGATGCCGGGGTGGTACGTCAGTGCCAGGTGGCCGATTCCCGCGAGGTTGGACATCAGCACCGGCACGCTGGGCTGCAATCGATCCACCAGCTGACGCGCCTCATCGGCGGCATTGCTGCCGTGTTGAATGAGGCCTCGGACAGCGCCGTCTTCGGACTTCACCTGCGCGGTGAGAGCGGCCATTTTGGCCGCCCACGTGTCGATGGAGTCCGCCGAGTGAGCTTGGGAGTCGAGAAGTGGCTTGGAGTGATCGATGAGGTTGATCAACGGATCCAAACTCTCACGCGCATCGATCGCCAGTTGTGTGGAACCGTCGACGACTCGGGAGATATCTGGACCTAGACCACCTACCGCCGTGTAGCTTTCATCGATCACCGTCTTGAGGTTGTCTTTTGGTATGGCCAGAAGCCCGCGGTTGGCTGCGTCGAGCAAACCACCGATATCCGGCGGTACCGACGTGTTGTCGATGCCGATGACATCACCGTTCTTCAGCGGAGCGGCGGCTCCGCGTGGCACCAACGCCACATACTGCTCGCCGATTGCCGAGGTGCTGTGAACCTCGGCCTCGAGGTCGGTGGGGATCGCCACATCCGAACGCAGCGACAGCACGGCATCGACACCGTTGGGCGTCAGGCGAACAGCGGTGACCCGGCCGACCTTGGTACCGCGATAGGTGACGTTGGCGGTCTCGTACAGACCGCCCGCCTGCGGCAGTTGAATCGTCACGGTGTAGCGGCCGACGCCCAGCATGGTGGGCACTTTGATGTAACCGAAGATCATCACCGCACCGGCGACGGTGGCCACCGCAGCGAAGATCGCCAGCTGAATCTTGATCCACTTGTTCAGGCGCATGGTTACGGACCTTGGTCGAGTCGGTAGGGAACCACCAGCGGATTGGCAGCCGTGTAGGGACTGGGCAGCTGGCCAATCGTGCGGCCCCATTGCATTTCCAACTCGGTGAGGTCACCCTCCCATCGGGTTCCAGTGAAGAGGTTGTTGTCGATTCGGCTCAGGGTCAGGTCGGCGATAGCGGTCATGTTGGCGTAGTCGCCGCGGATCCAGTTGTCCAGAGTGGCCTTTGGCCAAGGGAAGGTGCCCAGAAAGTCCAGCGATCGGGTGAGATCGGGCCCCGCGTCGGCGAGCGACTGCAACACCGGGGCCACCTGTTGGAGCTCCTTGACCAGGTTCTCTTTGCTCCTGTTGGTGGTATCGGTGGCCAGGGCACTGAACTTCCCAAAGGCATCGGCTGCGTCGACGAGATGGCCCCGTTGTTCAGCCAGCACAGCCAACGCGTCGGGGATCGCGCGGATGGCTTCGTCGAGTACCGGCTTCTGGTCGGCCACCTGGCTCACCAGACCGTTGAAGCTCTCTGTCGCCGAAATGATGTCGTCGGTCTGGTGGTGCAGATGATCGACGAATTGGTCGAGTTGTTTGATCAGCTCGCGCAGATCGGTCTCGCGGTGGGCGAATGCGGTAGCGAAAGCTGCAGTGATGTCCTGGACTTGCCCGATGCCGCCGCCGTTGAGCATCAGCGATAGCGCCGCCAGTGTCTGATCGGTGCCAGGATAGGCGCCGGAACTTTCCAGGGGGATCAGCGAGCCCTCATGCAGCTTTCCCCGCCGGGGAGCGTCCGTCGGCGGCGCAAGTTCGATGTGCAGCGAGCCCAGCAAGCTGGTCTGCCCGACCATGGCGGTGGCGTTCGCCGGCAAGTCGACATCCCCGTTGAGTCTCATCGTGACCAGGGCGTGCCAACCTTGGCGCTCGATCTTGGTGATCGTTCCAACATTGGCGTCTCCGACGCGTACACGTGAATTCGGCTGGATATATCCGACATCGGGCAATTGGGCTTGCACGGTGTAGGAACCGGCGCCGCGGCCCTCGGTGCCAGGCATCGGTAGCGAGTTCAGACCGTGCCATTCGCAGGCTGTCGTGCTGGCGACGATGACGGCGAGGGTGCCGGCGATGGTGCGCCATCGCCGTCCCGCGTCGGAGCGGGTCACGATCCACCTCCCGGGATCATCATTCCGGGCAGGCCGGCTGCTGGGTCGGTGTGCTGTGTTTCTCGTGCGGCATTGGAAACGTCGGGCGCCGTCGGTGCTTCGGCAGCCAGCGGCGCACCGTCGGGTGCATCCGGCGATCTGGCCGGCGGCGGTGTCGCCGGCGGTGTTGGCCGAAAGTCAGGCCGCAACCAGTCCTCGGAATACGTCAGCTCATTGGGCCGTGCGGATTCACCGACGAAGTAGTTCATGCCCAGGGGCGGGAAGTTGAACTGCCGGTTCTTCATGATGGGCGCGAGGTATTGGACACAAAGCTTGGCCGATTGCTCAGCGTTCAACCGGGACGCTGCCTGAATTGCACCGCACAAGAACGAGATCGGGTTCGCAAAGTTCTGCAATGTCAGAGCCCCGGTGATTCCTTGTTGGGTTGGTTGGTAGATGTTGATGAAGTTCTGCAAGGTGTTGGGAAACAGGTGCAGTGCCTGTTCAACTTCGTCGATGCTGTCGTGAATAGCGGAGGTGACCGACGCCAGCTTGTCGGTGGTGGTGCCTAACGCTTCTCGATTTTCGGAGATGAAGCTGGTCGTGTCACCGACCACATCGTTGAGGTTCTTGATCGCTGTGCCGACCGAGCCGGGGGATGAGTCCAAGGCAGCGGTCGCTGCGGCGAAGTTCGCGTTGAGTTGCTGCAGCAGCGCCGAGCTGTCCTGCAGAGCAGAAACCACCACAGAAAGGTTTCTGACCGTGCCGAAGATGTCGTTGCTGTGATCGCCGAGTGCTGAAAACGCTTGCGACATCGTCTTGATCGTCTGGCGCAGGTCGACACCCTGACCGCGCAGGTTGTCTGCTGCGGTGTCGATGAAGGCACCAAGCGTGCTGACCCCACCCGGTTGGGTGGGCTGCAGGGCATCGGTCAGCTTTTCCAGCTGCTGGCGCAGGTCGTCCCATTCCAGGGGAACCGCGGTGCGGTCCTGGTTGATCACGGCGCCGTCGGTCATAGCGGGCCCGCCGGTGTAGGCCGGTGTCAGCTGGATGGCACGTGCGGTGACCAGCTGTGGTGCGATGATCGCCGCCTTCGCGTCGGCAGGTACCCGATATTTGTCCTCGACCCAGAAAGTCACCTTGGCGTGCAGCGGCTGGGGATCGATGCTCTCGATTCGGCCGACGCGAACGCCGAGGATGCGGACCTCATCGCCCGCGAACAGTCCGTTGCTGTTGTCGAAATAGGCCACAACGTACGCGCGGTTGAGCGCACCGATCACGCGGGACTGCAAGGTCATGCCGCCGACGATCAGCAGCGCGAGCACCACCGCGAGGCCGTTACGCAACTTTCGTGACCTCATCGCGGTCCTCCATCAACAGCGTTGGCATCGGGAATGGACGCCTGGTCAGTGGTTGGTGCGGCCGGCGAGGCTGCCGGCGGTCCAGGCGGAGGCCCGCCAGGTGCCGGCGCAGGTGCGAGTTCGCGATACGGGTAGCAGCCGGGCCCTGGCAAGGCAATTCCGGGCGGGCCGCACTGCTGGTCATCGGGATTGCCGGTGATGGCGTCGGGGATCGTCAACCGGGGCTCTCCTGCTTGACCAGTGCGCGGGAACGGCACGGGCATCGCCGGCACGGCCCGCTGTCCCGTTTGCGGATCGGTGCGCTCGGAGGGCAACAACACGTTGGGATCCAGACCCAGGTCCTGGAATGCTGCGTCGATGAAAGGCTGGATGAATTGGCCGGGCAAGAGGTTTGCGATGTACGCCTTGAAGAACGGCCCAGAGGCCACGGATTCGCCCAACGACATTGCGTACTGGTTGAGGTACGTGATGGCCTCCTGCAACCCGGCCTTGTGGTTGTCAACGATCGAGAGGACGACATTGAGCTTGTCCAGGGCCGGCCGCAGCTGCGTCCGGTTGTCGCCGATGAACCCCTTCAGCTGCACCGCCATCGCCGACAGGTTGCCCGAAATCTGTGCCAGCGCATCGGTCTGCGTTCGCAGCGCAGCAAGCAAGGCGTTGCTGTCGGTCACCAGCTTGGCCACCTCTTCTGCTCGGTCAGACAGCACTTCGGTGGCCTTGCTGGTGTTGGACAGGAGCTCGCGCAGCGCGGCGTCGCGGATGCTGAGCGTCTGGGTGAAGCGGCCGACACCTTGCACCGCTGCTTTCAACTCAGGCGGGGACTCTTTGAACGTGTCAGCAAGAGTCGCCAACGATTCCGAGACCGCGGCGGTGTCCAGGCCGTCGATCGTGGCTGACAGGTCCCCGAGGGCATCCGGCAGCTGATAGGGCGCCTTGGTGCGCTCGAGGGGGATCGCCTGGTCGAGGTGGCCGTCACCGCGGGGAGTGATTTGGAGGACCTTGGCTCCGAGCAGGCTCTTGGTCCGGATATTGGCTTCGCTCTGCTGTCCAAGGCGGATGGTTTTGTCGATGTCGAATTTGACGAGTACCCGGGCCGCGTCCAGGTCGACCGACGACACCTCGCCGACGCGGTACCCCGCGACCTCCACTGCCGCGCCCGACTGCAAGCCGCCCGCTTCGCTGAAGTAGGCCGCGTATTCCTTGGAGTCACCGAGGAAGGGAATCTTGTTGTATTGCAGCGATACCCCGGCCAGTCCCACGACGGTGATGACGCCGACGGCACCGATGACGAAGTGATTGCGTTCTGCGAATGATTTCACTTTGGTGCACACCGCCCGGAGGCCTGGCCGACCAGCTTGACGTATACCGGCTGCCCACCCTTACCGTTGACTTTGAGAATCAGGTCGCAGAGGTAGAAGGTGAAAAAGTCACCCATGATCCCCAGGCGGCTGAGCACCTTGTACGAATGGGGAAGGGTCTCAAGGTAATTGTCGAACCATTCATGGTCGGCTGCCACGATCGAGGTCACCCGGTCGGTTTGGCCGACCGTGTCGTTGAAGGGTTGACGTGCCTGGCTGAGCAGGTCGGCGATCGACGCTGCCGCCGAGTTGGTGTAGGCAACTGAATTGGTGATGTCGGTCTTGCGGGCGGAAAGTCCGTCGACCAACCGCGACAGTGAGTCGACGACCTTGCCAAACTGCTCGTTTTGTTCGCCGAATGTCTTCATAACGGCGTTGAGGTTGTCGATGACCTGGCCGATCAGCTCATCGCGGTCGGCCAGCGTACTGGTAACCACCGCGGCCTGGCTCAGAAAGGAGTTGATGGTGGCGCCCTCGCCTTGGAAGGCGCCGATCAATTGGCTTGCCAGCGCGTTGACTTGCTGCGGATCCAACGCGCGGAAAAGTGGCCTGAAACCGCCGAGCAGCGTATCCAGGTCAAGCGCCGGCTCGGTATTGGCCGTGGGGATGGTCCCGCCGGGGTTGAGTTTCCGTTGCTCACCACCGTTTCCCTCGCTCAGTGCCAGATAGCGGTCACCGATGGGGTTCTCCCAGCGGACGGCGACGTTGGTGGACGTCGTGAGAACCGCCGTCGGGTCGGTGGTGAACTCGACGAGAGCCCGGGACGCATCGGTGACAGCGATGTGCTTGACCTTGCCGACTTCGACGCCGGCGATACGGACGAAATCGCCCTCTTTGAGTCCGCTGACGTCAGCGAACTCTGCTCGGTAGGTCTGCTCGCTGGAGAATCTGAACTGCGAGAAGACACCGTACAGTACGAATGTCCCTGTCAGACAGATGATCACGAAGACGACGAAGCCGATCGTCGCGCGTCGGAGATTGTCATGCACGGTCGAGTGTCCTCGGCTTCCTGATCACGGTGACGGGGGAGTGGCTGGCAGCGGTGCCGGCGCGGGAGCCGGCGGCGGCGCCTCGGGAAGCCCGGGATACAAGGGCGTTCCGTCGGCCGCGTACCACGGAGCGCCGTATGGCGGCCCGCCCGGGTCCGGCGGGGGCGGGCCGGGCGCGGGGCCGGGCATGCACCTGCCGACGTGCGGTGGCTCGGGAATGGCGCGCGTGACGGGGAAGTAGTCCACCGAGCAGAGCTGTCCAATGCCGGGGTTGGGACGCCAGTCCAGGCCAGTGCCATACCCGGTGTCGGTGACGAGCTGACGGACCGGGAAGTTCTCGGCGACATCGGGCAGCGAACCGCAACTCGGCTTGCCCCCGGGTCCGCCTTTAGCTGCCACCTTGGGGAGGTTCTTCGGATAGGTGTACAAGTCATCGCCGACCGAGATACCGGCATCCAGGAGGGCGGTGCGGCCGTTCCCTCCGAACCACTCGCCCGCGACGTCGAGGTACACCTTTGCTCCCTTGACGGTGCAGGTGAGCGTGGGGTTGTACTTCAGCAGCAGAGCAGTCGTTGGCTCGAGAACATTGACGGCGTCCACGATGGTGTCCTTGCTGCCGGCCAGCAGGTGAATGCCGCTGTTGGAGAAACCCGAGATGTTGAGCAGCAGCGCGTCCAGGTCCTTGGCGTTGTCGGTGATCGTGGCGCTGGTGGTGGCGGCCGCGTCGAGGGTGGCCATGATGTTTTGGGCGGCGGCGCCGTAGGCGTCGCTGAATCCTTTAAACGAGCGCCAGTTTTCTTTGACAGCGTCCATGCGTGGATTGACCGCCTGCAGAACCTGAAGGGCGTCGGTGGTCGCTTCGCCCATCTTTTCGCCTTTGCCGCGGACGCCCTCGGACAAGGCGGTGAGCACGGAATTGAGTTTGGCCACATCAACTTGGTCGAGGATGCCGACCAGGCTGTCGAAGACCGTGTTGACTTCTGTGCCCACGTTGCGGGACTGCAGTACCGCCCCGGCCGTCAGCCGTGCTCGACTCGGATGATCGGGGACTATGAGATCGACGTACTTGGCGCCGAAGGCCGTAGTGGCCTTGATCTCTGCCTGCACATTCGCCGGAATCATGTCGACTTGGTCAGGAATGATCTCCAGTTCGAGACCGACCGGCCGCCGCCCACCGGCGACGCCGGCGACGCGGCCCACTTCGACGCCGCGCATCTTGACTTTCGCGCCGGTCTCCATGACCAGACCCGTGCGATCCGACGTCAACGTGACCGGCAGGTAGTCCCGGAACGCACCGGCGAATGATGCCAAGCAGGCCGCGACCAGCGCAGTGATCGTCGCGAAAAGCGCTGCAGTCCAGCATAAGAAATGGATCCTTCGGTCCTTTTGCTCCTGGTTCATCGCGCTACCCCGACAGGTGGAAGTTGCCGGACTGCCCGTAGATGGCCAGTGACACGAACAGGACGACCAACACTGCCGAGATCATGGATGTGCGCACCGCACGGCCGACCGCTTCGCCGACCCCCGCCGGTCCGCCGGACGCGTTGAAACCGTAGTACGTGTGCACCAGCATGATGACGATCGCCATCAGCACTGCCTGGAAGAACGACCAGATGATGTCGACGGGATTGAGGAACGTGTTGAAGTAGTGGTCATACACGCCGCTGGACTGTCCGTACACCACGGTGGTGCCCAAGCGGGCCGCCGTGAAGGCCGTGATCATGGCGACGCAGTACAAAGGCATCACGACGATGACCCCAGCGATGACGCGGTTAGAGGCCAGGTATGCGATGGCGTGAACGCCCATCACTTCGAGGGCATCGATCTCTTCGTTGATTCGCATGGCACCGAGTTGGGCAGTGGCCCCGGCGCCGATGGTCGCCGCCAGCGCGATACCGGCGATGACCGGTGCGATGAGTCGGACGTTGAAGAACGCTGATGCGAACCCGGTGAGGGCTTCGACACCGACGTTGGCGAACTGGTTGTAGCCCTGTACTGCGACGAGCGCACCCGTCGACAACGTAAGGAATCCGACAATCACCACGGTTCCACCGATGATGGCCAGTGCGCCTGTGCCGAGGCTCATTTGGGCGATGAGCCGGACCGTCTCCGTCTTGTAGTGGACGAGCGCGTCGCGGATCGCGCTGATGGTGCGGAAATAGAACTGAGCCTGAGCGCCGATCCGGACGAGGCCACTGATCTGGCTGTCGAACGCTCTCTGCAGGCGCGGATGGAGGCTGCTGGGCATAGCGGTGCTCATAGGGTCACCTTCACTCCGACGGCGGTGGCGATGATGTTGATGGCGAACAGCGCAACGAATGTGTAGACGACCGTCTCGTTGACGGCGTTACCGACGCCTGCTGGCCCGCCGCCCACGGAAATCCCTTTGTGACAGGCAATTAGCCCTGCAGCGAGTCCGAAGAGCGTCGACTTGATCAACGAGATCGTCACGTCCGGCGCCTTGGTGATCACCGTGAGACCCCCGATGAACGAACCCGGCGTGACGTGCTGGATGAACACGGAGAAGACGAAGCTACCGATCAGCCCGACGAGGATCACCACCGATGACAACAACGTGGCCACGGCGGTGGCTGCCAACACCCGCGGCACCACCAGAGCCTGAACCGGATTGACGCCCATCACGCGCAGCGCGTCGAGCTCCTCGCGGATGGTGCGCGCTCCGAGGTCAGCGCACATCGCCGTGGCCCCCGCACCAGACACGACCAACACCGTCACGACAGGTCCGATCTGGGTGACCGTTCCGTACGCGGCACCGGTGCCCGAGTAGTCGGCAGCACCGAATTCGACCAACAAGATGTTGAACGTAAAGATCATCAACACCGTGAAGGGGATAGCCAGCATGAGCGTCGGCAAAAGCGAGACGCGAGCGATAAACCAGGATTGCAGCAAGAACTCGCGCCACGCGAAAGGCCGCTTGGGCAGTAGCACCAGTACGTCGAGCGCCATGGCGAAGAATCCGCCCAAGGCGCGCACCGGCTTGGCAGACTTGGCCGAAGATACCTGGGCCAGCCGAGTAGGTAGACGGGTTCCTTTGAGGACCGAGCGAACCCCCGCCGGCGACTCGACCCCAGCAGGGTCACTGACGCCGTGCATCGTCACCCCGCAGTGTCCGTCGGTGTTGACGTGCGCCCGCGCCGGCAGGCGTTTCCCCGGAGTGGCCTGCCGCCGACCTGAACGACGACTCGCCAGAGAGCGCGACCCTTCGGATCGGTCCTGCATCAGTCGGTTGGCTGATGTTCGTGATGATGATCTCCTCACGCGAGATAGCGCTGTAGCCGTGGCTTTTGATTGAGTCCAGCACAGACGGGCGGGTCGAACTGACAATCGTTGGGTCGCTTGCCGTCGCTGCGGCGTGGCATCCAATCAGCCGGCTGCTCTCCTTTGCTTCGGTTGTGCGAGCGTCCCGGCGCGCGCCCGCTATGGCGTCGCTGCGCCCCACCGAGGCCGCGACTGTGACTCAGGCCACTGAGTCGAGTAAACCTTACCCATATAGATAAAAATGGTCAATCACAAACCATGAGGCATTAGGTTTCTGGGGTGAAGCCAAATCGAAAGGCGTTGCCGGAGTGGGTGGCATCCGTACGGTTACCATCAATCACCGCTGGGAACGACCTTCCGAAGGGAGTGCGGGACTGATGGGTCACCCTGCAGGACCTGTCGACCTGGGCAGCCCAACTGGCCGCCATGTCCGGTGACCTGAGCGCAACCATCAGATAGGAGGTCCGAGATGCTCGCGACGTGTCGGTCTGTGTTGACGAGGAAGCGAATCACGATCGTCGGGGTGGCCCTTTTTGCGGGTGGTCTCTTCACTGCGGTGCCGGCTGCTCACGCTGATCAACCTGACGATCGGTGTTCGCCGAGTGAGTCGATTCTCTGCTACTTCTTTCCGATCGCTCCCAACCTCGAGGGCGACATCGATATGACCAAAGACCAGCCGCCGGTCGACCCCTCGCTGCCAGATCTCCCGCAGGCGAGTCTGGCCGAACTTTGCGTGAACAAATGCATGTGACATGCCATGCGGTGGCAGTCGGCCAGAACATCACCGTGTTCATAGGCATGGGCGGCTCGCAGAACCGTTGGCAGTACGACGATCTCCTTCTGGATCATCCCGGGCAGCTTCTCTCCATATTGGCAGGCGCGTGCTCCAGTTCCACGGCGGGCTGTTCGTTGGTGCAGTGAACCACTCCCGCGCCGATGCGCGGGTACATATTGTGTCGACATGGAACAGAAACCGCCGACCGCGGTCATCGAATCCGCCCACCGGCAACAATTCATCGACCTGCCTTTCGGCGACACCGCAGACTTCGACGACGCCGACCGCGGATTCCTTGCGGCGCTGAGCCCCTGCGTGATCAAGGCGGCCGACGGCACCGTCGTGTGGGACAACGACGCCTATGCATTTCTGGGCGGTGACGCGCCGACGTCGGTGCATCCCAGCCTGTGGCGGCAAAGCCAACTGTGCGCCAAACAAGGGCTGTATGAGGTCGTCGAGGGTATCTACCAGGTCCGCGGATTCGACCTGTCCAACATCAGCTTCATCGAGGGCGACACCGGCGTCATCGTCATCGACCCGTTGATCAGCACCGAAACCGCGGCCGCCGCGCTGGCACTGTATCGGGAGCACCGCGGAAATCGTGCCGTCAGCGCTGTTATTTATACCCACAGCCACGTCGACCACTTCGGCGGCGTGCTCGGCGTCACCACCCAGGCCGACGTCGACGCCGGCAAGGTCGCGGTCATCGCGCCCGAACACTTCACCGAACACGCCGTGCAGGAAAACGTCTACGCCGGAACGGCGATGGCGCGGCGCGCCACCTACATGTACGGCACCCAACTGCCGATCGGCGTTCAAGGCCAGGTCGGATGCGGACTGGGCCAACGCACTTCGACCGGTGAGGTGGCGCTGATCGTGCCGACCGTCGACATCACCCGCACTGGCGAGACCCACACCGTCGACGGCGTCGAGATCGAGTTCCAGATGGCGCCCGGCACCGAGGCGCCCGCCGAGATGCACTTCTACTTCCCGCGCTACCGCGCGCTGTGCATGGCCGAGAACGCCACCCACAATCTGCACAATCTGTTGACCTTGCGAGGGGCGCTGGTGCGCGACCCGCACGTGTGGGCCGGCTATCTCACCGAGGCGATCGACGCCTTCGCCGACCGCACCGACGTGGTGTTCGCGTCGCACCACTGGCCGACGTGGGGACACGACCGCATCGTGGAATACCTTTCGGTACAACGCGATCTGTACGCCTACCTGCACGATCAGACGCTGCGGCTGATCAACCAGGGCCACACCGGCGTCGAGATCGCCGAGCAGTTCCAGCTGCCGCCCGCGCTGCACAAGGCCTGGCACACCCACGGCTACTACGGTTCGGTCAGCCACAACGTCAAGGCCGTCTACCAGCGCTACATGGGCTGGTTCGACGGCAACCCCGGCCGGCTGTGGCCGCATCCGCCCGAGACGATCGGACCTCGCTACGTCGAGGCGATGGGCGGTGTCGACCGCGTCGTCGAACTCGCCACGGCCGCCTTCGATGACGGTGACTACCGCTGGGCAGCAACGCTTCTTGATCACATTATGTTCACCGACGAGAACCACCGCGACGCCCGCTCGCTGTACGCGGACACGCTGGAACAGTTGGCCTACGGCGCGGAGAACGCCGTGTGGCGCAACTTCTTTCTGTCCGGCGCCACCGAGCTTCGCGACGGTAACTTCGGCACCGCCACCCAACCGACCTCCCCGACCCTGTTGGGGCAGCTGACGCCCGAGCAGATCTTCGACAGCCTTGCGCTCAATGTAAACGGTCCTCGCGCGTGGGATCTCGATATCGCCATCGACGTGACGTTCCTCGACGCCGGCACGAACTACCGGTTGACGTTGCGCAACGGGGTGCTGGTGCACCGCGAGGTACCTGCTGATCCGGCCACCGCGCAGGCCACCGTCGCGCTCGCCAACAAGCTGCGGCTGCTGGCACTTGCCGTCGGCGACAACGACTCCCCGGGTCTGGAGGTGACGGGCGACACCGCGGCGCTGGAATCGCTGATCGCCGCGGTGGACCGGCCCGACCCGGCGTTCGACATCGTCACGCCCTAAGGAATGCCGCCGTCGACGCGGATGATCGAGCCCGACGTGTAGCTCGACGCGTCGGACATCAAAAACAAAGCGGCGCCGATGATTTCGGGCGGGTTGCCGAGTCGCTTCAACGCGAAGTGCTGTGCCCCCTTGGTCGTCGCGGGGATGTCCCAGGCCTTGCTGATGTCGGTGAGGAACGGGCCCGGCATCAACGTGTTGACTCGCACCGTCGGTCCATAGGCCAGCGCGAGACCCTCGGTCAGCGCGTTGAGCCCGGCTTTGGCGGCCGAATACGGCAATTGCGCCGGCTGCGGACGGCGTGACCCGCTGGAGCTGACGTTGATGATCGACCCGCCGCCGTCGGCAACCATCCGCTCGCCGACCAGAGCGGACAGCCGGAACGGGCCCTTCAGGTTGAGGTTGAGCACCGAGTCGAACAGTTTCTCGGTGACCGAGGTCAGCGATTCGTACAGCGGTGACATGCCCGCGTTGTTGATCAGCACGTCGACCTTGCCGAACTGCTCATAGGACGCGTCGACCAACCCGTCGAGCTCGTCCCAGCGCCCGATGTGCACCTGATACGGGAACGCCTTGCGCCCCGTTGCCTCGGCGATCTCCGACGCGGTGGCCACACACGAGTCGTACTTGCGGCTGGCGATGACGACGTCGGCGCCGCACTGCGCGGCGGCGAAGGCCATTTCGCGGCCGAGGCCCCGGCTGCCGCCGGTGACCAACACCACCCGATCGGTCAAATCGAAAAGTTCGTCGGCAAATCCCTTGTCGGACCCCATCGCTCTATGGTGTCACGGTGCAGTTGCTACTCATCCGGCATGCGTTGCCGCATCGCAGTGAGCCGGGCCAGGGTTCGGACCCCGACCTGTCCGAAGACGGCGTCAAGCAGGCGGCGCGGCTACCCGATGCGCTCGCGCGGTTCCCGATCACCCGGCTGATCAGCAGCCCGCAGCGCCGCGCGCACCAAACCGCGCAACCGGTCGCTGACGCGCTGGGGCTGCCCATCGAGATCGATGCGCGGCTGGCCGAATATGACCGGGACCTGGCCCACTACATCCCGATCGAGCAGATCGCCGCTGAGTTCCCCGAGGAGCTGGCCCGGCTGGCCAGCGGACACCTGCCCAGCAGCGTGGACGAGGGCGCGTTCCTGGACCGCGTCAACGAGGCCGTCCGCGACGTGGTGGCCGCGGGCAACCACGAGGACACCGTCGCGGTGTTCAGCCACGGTGGCGTGATCAACGGGCTGCTGCACACCATCCTGCGCACCGAGAAGGTGCTGTGCGTCAACGTCGACTACGCGGGCGTCACCCGGCTGCTGTCCTCGCGCGAGGGCCCGCTGTACGTGGCCTCGGTCAACGGCACCGAACACGTATGGGATCTGCTGCCGCGGAATCTTCGGTGGTGAGCGCTTGCGCGAACCGCCCATCCAGGCAGGTGGTAGACAAAGGCGGTGACTACACCGTCCCGGGAGGGGCTCGACCTGCAGGCCCTCGACCGCCATCTTCGTTCGGTCGGCATACCGCGCGCCGGTGAGCTGCGCGCCGAGTTGATCGCCGGCGGCCGCTCCAACCTGACGTTTCTGGTGCGCGACGACGCGTCGCAGTGGGTGCTGCGACGGCCGCCGCTGCACGGACTGACCCCGTCGGCGCACGATATGGCCCGCGAGTACCGCGTGGTCGCCGCGCTGGCCGACACCCCGGTTCCGGTGGCGCGTGCGGTGACGATGCGCAACGACGACGCCGTGTCCGGCGCACCGTTTCAGATGGTGGAGTACGTCTCCGGCCGGGTGGTGCGTTACGCCGACGAACTCGAGCAGCTCGGCGACCAGGCCGCGATCAGCGACTGCGTCGATGCGCTGATCAAGGTGCTCGCCGACCTGCACTCAGTGGACCCCGAGGCGGTCGGGCTCGGCGATTTCGGCAAGCCCAGCGGATATCTCGAACGCCAGGTGCGGCGCTGGGGCGGCCAGTGGAAACTCGTGCGCCGCGACGACGACCCGTGCGACGCCGACGTCAAACGTCTGCACGATGCCCTGGCCGGGGCGATTCCGCCGCAGAGCCGCAGCTCGATCGTGCACGGCGACTACCGCATCGACAACACGATGCTCGACGCCGACGACGCCACGACGGTGCTGGCCGTGCTGGACTGGGAGATGTCCACGCTCGGCGACCCGCTCAGCGACGCGGCGCTGATGTGCGTGTACCGCCACCCGATGTTCAACGTCATCCACGCCCGCTCGGCGTGGGCGTCACCGCTGATGCCCGAGGTCGACGACCTCGCCAACCGCTATGCGGTGGCCTCCGGCCAGTCCCTGGACAATTGGGATTTCTACATGGCGCTGGGCTGCTTCAAGGTGGCGATCATCGCCGCGGGCATCGCCTACCGGGCCCGCATGGGCGGCGGCGTCGCCGACGACACCGACCGGGTGGACCAGGCGGTGGGCCCGCTGATCGCCGAGGGCCTCAAGACGCTGGCCTAAGCGCGGCGGGTTGCCACAGCCATTCCGCGAAACGTACGTTAGCGCGGCCGCCTCTCACACTTTTCCGCGTTAACGTACATCTCGCGAACGTGTCGGTGTGCGGATGCAATATTCGCGCGTGGAAGACGTCCTTCTGGGCAGCGAAGCACTCGCCAAAGGCAAGCTCGCTGGGGAAACGCCAGAACTAGCTGCGGGAGCCTAGGTTTTTCTTGGCGGCGCGGCGCAACTGCACCATGCGCGCGGTGCCGATCGCGACGGTCAACAGCCCGCCGCACACCGCGGCCAACAGGATCGCCACGCCCACAGGCAGATTCCACTCCCATGCGAAAAAGTGGATCGTGGTCGTGTCGGTGTTCTGCATGATGAATACCAGCAGCACGATCAGGATCACGAACCCGGTGATCAACGCCGCCCACAACGCCGCGGCCCGGGTGAACTTCACCGCGGACTCCGGGTGCACGAGGTACTCACCGGCGGTGCCCGTAGCTTCTGCCGGAGTTCCCCGCGAGGGCTCCTGGGCAGGGTCGGGTAACGGCCGCTGCGCGGGATCGCTGGTCATGACTCCATCTTCACCCTTTCCCGCGGCGAATGAAACCACCAGTCGATAGTGTCGGCCGAACGATTACGCCGAAAGGACCCGAGAGGATTTGGGCATGCGCAACGTCGGCAGGTGGAGGGTGGCCGTCCTGGCGTTGCTGTTCGGGCTGGTAAGCACCACGGCCGCGTGCGGCAGCTCCAACCCGCTCGGCGGGGGAACCGTCTCCGGTGACCTCAAGACGATCATCGTCGGCTCCGCGGACTTCACCGAAAGCAAGATCCTCGCCGAAATCTACGCTCAAGCCTTGGAGGCCAACGGCTTCACGGTGTCACGCCAGTTCGGCATCGGCAGCCGCGAAACCTACGTACCCGCCGTCCGGGACCACTCCATCGACCTGATCCCCGAATACACCGGTAACCTGCTGAACTACTTCGAGCCCACGTCGACGGTGACGAAACCCGACGCGATCGTCCTGGCCCTGTTGCGGGTGTTGCCCGGCGACCTGTCGATGCTGCCGCCGTCCCAGGCCGAGGACAAAGACACCGTCGCCGTCACCCGCGAAACCGCCGAGAAGTGGAACCTCACCACCATCGGCGATCTGGCCCCGCACGCTGCCGAGGTCAAGTTCGGCGGGCCGTCGGAATTCCTTGACCGCGCCGAGGGCCTGCCCGGGCTCAAGAAGAACTACGGGCTCGACATCCCGCCGGGCAACTTCGTCTCGATCAACGACGGCGGCGGCCCGGCCACCGTGCGCGCGCTGGTCGACGGCACCGTCACCGCCGCCAACATCTTCAGCACGTCACCGGCGATCCCGCAGCACGACTTGGTGGTCCTCGAGGACCCGAAGAACAACTTCCCGGCCGCCAACGTCATGCCGTTGGTCAGCTCGCAGAAGAAGTCCGACGAGCTCAAGACGGTGCTGGATGCGATCTCGGCCAAGCTGACCACCGAAGCACTGATCGAGATGAACAGCGCGGTCACCGGAAACACCGGCGTCGACCCCGACGAAGCGGCCCGAAAGTGGGTTCAGGACAACGGCTTCGACAAGCCGGTGAGCGGATGATCGTCTTCGACCACATCACCAAGAAATATCCCGACGGCACCCTCGCCGTCGACGAGCTCACTCTGGAGGTGCCCACGGGCACGCTCGCGGTCTTCGTCGGGCCGTCGGGCTGCGGTAAGACCACCTCGATGCGGATGATCAACCGGATGATCGAGCCGACCTCGGGCACACTCACCGTCAACGGCGACGACGTTGCCGCCGTCGACCCCGTGAAGCTGCGCCTTGGCATCGGCTACGTCATCCAGAGCGCCGGCTTGATGCCGCACCAACGCGTCGTCGACAACGTCGCGACGGTGCCGGTACTCAAAGGCGAAACCCGCCGCGCCGCACGCAAAGCCGCGCTGGACGTCCTCGAACGCGTCGGGCTGGACCCCGCGCTGGCCAACCGCTACCCCGCCCAACTGTCCGGCGGCCAACAACAACGCGTCGGGGTGGCGCGGGCGCTGGCCGCCGACCCGCCGATCCTGTTGATGGACGAACCGTTCAGCGCCGTGGATCCCGTGGTCCGAGAGGAGCTGCAAACTGAAATCCTGCGGCTGCAAAGCGAGTTGCACAAAACCATCGTGTTCGTCACCCACGATATCGACGAGGCCATCAAGATCGGGGAGAAGATCGCGGTGTTCGGCCGCGGCGGCGTGCTGCACCAGTACGACGCGCCCGCGCGGCTGCTGTCCAATCCTGCCAACGACTTCGTCGCCGGGTTCATCGGCACCGACCGCGGTTACCGTGCCCTGCAGTTCCGGCACTCCAGCGGCCTTCCGCTGCACGACATCCGCTCCGTTGGCGAAGCCGACATCGATGCGCTCACCCTCGGCCCGACCGACTGGGTGCTGGTGACCAAAGACGACGGAACCCCGTATGCGTGGATCGACGCCGACGGGGTCGAACTGCACCGCAACGGCAGCCCGCTCTACGACAGCACCACCGCCGGCGGATCGCTGTTCACCCCCGAGGATTCGCTGCGCCAGGCGCTCGACGCCGCGTTGTCGGCACCCTCGGGCATCGGAGTAGCCGTCGACGCCGACGGTAAGCCGCTCGGCGGTGTGCTGGCCGCCGATGTGCTTGCCGCGCTCCAACAGCAGAGGGGTAGCTGATCCACTACCTGCTGACGCACCTCGACACCGCGTGGGAGCTGACGATCATCCACGTGCGGCTGTCGCTGATCCCGATCGTGTTGGGGTTGTTGATCGCCGTACCGCTGGGCGCGGTGGTGCAGCGGACCACCTATCTGCGGCGGCTGACGACCGTCACGGCGAGCATCATCTTCACCATCCCGTCACTGGCGTTGTTCGTGGTGCTGCCGTTGGTCATTCCGACCCGGATCCTCGACGAGGCCAACGTCATCGTCGCGCTGACCCTCTACACGTTCGCGCTGCTGGTGCGCGCGGTGCCAGAAGCCCTGGACGCCGTACCCGACGCGGTGCGTGACGCTGCCACCGCGGTCGGCTACCGGCCGCTGATCCGGATGCTCAAAGTCGAACTGCCACTGTCGGTTCCAGTGCTCATCGCCAGCCTTCGCGTCATCGCGGTCACCAACATCTCGATGGTGTCGGTCGGCTCGGTGATCGGCATAGGCGGCCTGGGCACCTGGTTCACCGAGGGCTACCAGGCCAACAAGAGCGACCAGATCGTCGCGGGCATCATCGCGATCTTCGTGCTGGCGGTCATCGTCGACACCCTGATCATGCTCGCGGGCCGGGCATTGACGCCTTGGACACGTGCGTCGCGCACCACGCGCATCAGCCGCGCCGACCGCATCAAGGCGGTCGCCGGATGAGCCCGATGACCTTCCTTACCGACGCGCTGGCATACATCTTCACCGCCGCCAACTGGGGCGGGTCGGCGGGACTGGCCGCGCGCATCTTCGAGCACGTGGAGTACACGGTGCTCGCGGTGTTCTTCTCCGCGCTGATCGCCGTGCCGGTCGGGATGCTCATCGGCCACACCGGGCGGGGCACGTTCGTCATCGTCACCGGGGTCAACGCGCTGCGGGCCTTGCCGACGCTAGGTGTGTTGCTGCTCGGGGTGCTGCTGTGGGGGCTCGGGTTGGTGCCGCCGACCGTCGCGCTGATGCTGCTGGGCATCCCGCCGCTGCTGGCCGGCACCTACGCCGGCATCGCCAACGTCGACGCCGCGGTCGTCGACGCCGCCCGCTCGATGGGCATGACCGAACGCCAGGTGCTGCTGCGCGTCGAGGTGCCCAACGCGCTGCCGCTGATCCTCGGCGGGCTGCGCACCGCCACGCTGCAGGTCGTGGCGACCGCGACCGTCGCCGCCTACGCCAGCCTCGGCGGCCTGGGCCGCTACCTCATCGACGGCATCAAAATCCGGCAATTCCACATCGCGTTGGTGGGCGCGTTGATGGTCACCGCGCTGGCGCTGATCCTCGACGCCGCGCTCGCGTTCGCGGTTTGGGCGTCGGTGCCCGGTTCCGGGCGGCTGCAGAAACTGCGCCGCATGCCGCAGCCCTTTCTCGGCGACGAGGTCACGCTCGAATCCCGTCAGCGCACGCCCGCCCACGACACCGCGACCGGCCCGTCGGAGCCGCGGTACGGACGAGGGGACCCGTCGCTTACCGTAGAGGGGTGAGCGATGCAGGCGGTTCCGACGCAGCCCAGAGCGCATGGCCGGCGATTCTGACATGGCAGTCGCACGATGTGGCCCGCATGGAATCGGTCAGGGTGCAGCTGTCCGGCAACCGGATCAAGGCCTACGGCCGCATCGTCGCCGCCGCGACGCCGTCGCACCCGGCGTTCTCAGCCTCCTACAACCTGATCACCGACGAGGCGGGAGCCACCAAGCGGCTGTCGCTGACCGTCACCCTCGCCGAGCGTGAACGCCAGCTGTCGATCGCCCGCGACGAGGAGAACATGTGGCTGGTGCAGGACCACACCGGGCAGACGACCCGCGCGGCCTTCGATGGCGCACTCGACGTCGACGTGATCTTCAGCCCGTTCTTCAACGCGCTACCGATCCGCCGCAGCGGCCTGCACCAGCGCTCGGACTCCGTGTCTTGTCCGGTGGTGTACGTGCGGCTGCCGGAGGTCTCGGTGGACGCCGAAGTCATCAGCTACTCCAGCGCCGCCGACGGGATCAAACTGCACACGCCGGTCGCCGACACCACGATCACCGTCGACGCCGAGGGCTTTCCCCTCGACTATCCCGGGTTGGCAACGCGGATCTGATCACCCCGCCCGCGCGGCCCGCGGCGGCCAGTTCCTCACGCCAGCCTTGCTCTCCGATGGCGATCGTGACGATCTCCGGCCGGTCGAAGCTGTCGTAGCGCACGCGCGCGGCGTGCCCCGCGTCGACCAGATCGCTCAACGGCTGGTTCGCCGCCAGCGCGTCGCGCGCATGGCTGAGCAGCCCCAGCGTGCGCTCCAGCACCGGCACCAGTTGATCGGCGTTGGCCTCACACATCGCCCGCACCAGTTCCGGCGCGGTGGCCGCCACCCGGGTGCCGTCCCGAAACGATCCTGCCGCCAGCGCGAACGCCAGTGGCGCCTCGCCCGCGGTGACGGCCAGCGCCTCGGCGAGTAGGTGCGGGAGGTGTGAGATGGTGGCCGCGGCGGCGTCGTGTTCGTCGGAGCGGGCCGGGACGACGAAAGCGCCGCAGTCCAGCGCCAGCGCCATCACCTCGGCCCAGACGTCGGTTCGGACATGGTCGTCGACGCTGAGCACCCACGGCGCGTCGGCGAACAGGCGGGCGTCGCCCGCGGCCCAACCGGACTGCGCGGTCCCTGCCATCGGATGGCCGCCGACGAAGCGGTCCAGCAGCCCGAACGAGCGGACTTCTTCCAGCACAGCACTTTTCACGCTGGTGACGTCGGTCAGCGGGCACTCGGGGGCGGCGTCGCGGACATGCCCAAGCATCAGCGGCAGTGCCGGCACCGGAACGGCCAGTACGATCAGCGCGTTGCGGTCAGCCGCGCGGGACAGCGCGGCATCGATGTCGTCGGTGGCGTCGTAGCCGTCGGCCTTGGCGGCCTGGACGGAATCCAGTGAGCGGTTGTAGCCGAAGACCTCCCGGTCGGCAGCCGCGGCGGCGCGCATCACCGAACCGCCGATCAGTCCCAGGCCGACCACGCAAACGGGCGTCTTCGTCACCCGTCAAGGTTGGCACATCTTCTGGCATCGGCCGATGTCAGGCTCCGTGCGGTTCCTGGTAAATGGCCTGGTCGGCGACTACCGTAAGCCGACATGGGAGCACAGCGTGCGCCGGCACGAGAGCAGGCCGATATGCCGGACGGCTTCGGCGTTGCGGTCGTGCGCGAGGACGGTAAGTGGCGTTGCGCGCCGATGCGTCGTACGGCTTTGACCAGTTTAACCGCAGCCGAGACCGAGCTGCGCGAAATACGCAGTGCCGGAGCGGTGTTCGGGCTGCTGGATATTGATGACGAGTTTTTTGTCATCGTCCGCCCCGCCCCATCGCGAACGAGGCTGCTGCTGTCGGACGCCACCGCGGCGCTCGACTACGACATCGCCGCCGAGGTGCTCGAGGAACTCGACGCCGACATCGGCCCGGAGGACCTCGACGAAGCCGAGCCCTTCGAGGAGGGCGACCTCGGTCTGCTGTCCGACGTCGGGCTGCCCGATGCGGTGCTCGGGGTGATCCTCGACGAGACCGATCTGTACGCCGACGAGCAGCTGGGCCGCATCGCGCGCGAGATGGGTTTCGCCGACGAGCTCTCGAAGGTGCTCGAGCGCCTTGGCCGATAGGCGATTTGTGTGCGTTTTGTTGCGCACACCGCTCGTGAACGCACACAAATCGTGAAGACGGACGAGGAGCTCATCCGCGACGCGCTGGCGGCGGCGCGCGGTGCCGGCCCCCGCGACGTGCCGATCGGCGCGGTGATCGTCGCGGCCGACGGCACCGAGTTGGCGCGGGCGGCCAACGCGCGTGAAGCGCTGGGTGATCCCACCGCGCACGCCGAGATCGTAGCGATGCGGGCCGCAGCGACCGCGCTGGGCGACGGCTGGCGGCTGGCGGGCACCACGCTGGCGGTCACCGTCGAACCCTGCACGATGTGCGCGGGAGCGCTGGTCATGGCGCGGGTGTCGCGGCTGGTGTTCGGGGCGTGGGAGCCCAAGACCGGGGCGGTGGGCTCACTGTGGGATGTGGTGCGGGACCGACGGTTGACGCACCGGCCGCAGGTGCGCGCAGGTGTGTTGGCCGACGAATGCGCGGCTCCGCTGGAGCAGTTCTTCGCCCGACAGCGATGAGCGCTTGCGCGAAGACCCGACGGCACGAGTTGGAATAGGAGGGCGGGCGCCCGGTAAGCTGCCACACGGTGGCGTGTCCGAGCGGCCTAAGGAGCACGCCTCGAAAGCGTGTGACGGGTAACCCCCGTCCGAGGGTTCAAATCCCTCCGCCACCGCCAAATTCTTCCCAACCGCGCCGAGCGCACGCTTTATTGACGTGAACGCCGGGAAACAGCGTGAACAACCGTACTTTCGGCGTGCGGCGGATCCGAGCGCTATTGTCTGAACCGTCACTAAAGAAGGGTCAGGACGGCCACGGTGACCAACGTGGGAGGCCTGGTTACTGATGCGTGCGCTTTACGACCCCGAGTCGACGGGCGGGAACGTGGTGTCGAAAGGCGGCAGTAGCCGGCCGTTCGCGGTGCTTCTCGTCGAAGACGACCGGGCCGACGCGGTGTTGGTCGAGGAGCTGGTGCGCGACGCCAACGCGACCATTGAACTGACCTGGGCCAAAACGATCGAACAGGCCGAGCAGGAACTGGCCGTGGCCCGGCCCGACTGCGTGCTGCTGGATTTGAACCTGCCCGACGCCGAGGGCATCAAGGCGCTGGACCGCATCACCAAGCGCGACGTCACGCTGCCGATCGTCGTGCTGACCGGCCTGCACGACGAACACTTCGGCGTATCCGCGCTGGCCGCCGGCGCCCAGGACTACCTGGTCAAAGGTCGGGTCGAACCCGAGGCGCTACACCGCGCGCTGCTCTACGCGATCGAACGGAAACGCGCCGAACTGACCGCCGTCGAACTGCACGCCAGTGAGTTGCGCGCCGAGGAAAACGCCCGCCTGGAACGGGGCCTGCTGCCGTCTCCGCTGCTGTCGGACGACCCCGGTGTCGACATCGTCGCCGAGTACCGGCCCAGCCGTCAGCACGCCCTGCTCGGCGGCGACTTCTACGACTTCATCCAGACCCCCGACCGCACCGTGCACGTCATGGTCGGCGACGTGGCCGGTCACGGCGCCGACGAGGCCGCGCTTGGTGTGGCGCTGCGGATCGGCTGGCGCGCGCTGACGTTCGCCGGCCTGCGCGGCAACAAACGGATGCGGGAACTCGAACGGATTCTGAGCACCGAACGGCCCGGCTCCAGCATCTTTGCCACCGTGCTGTCCGTCGCGATGGAACCGCGCGGGCTGGGGTTCGACGTGGTGTCGGCCGGCCACCCCGGCATGTTGCTGCACGGTCCGGACACCGTGGAGTGGCTCCAACCCGAATGTGGACCCGCGCTGGGCCTCAACGGCTACGAATGGCCGTTGAACCGCTTCGAACTGCCGCCCGGCTTCGGTCTCGTGCTGCTCACCGACGGCCTGTTCGAAGGCCGCTCCGGACGCGGCAGGGAGCGCATCGGTGAGGAGGGCCTGCTCACGCTGGCGCGGGGTTACGCCCACCTGCCGCCCGCCGAGTTCGTCAACGCGCTGATCGACGACGTCGAACGGCGTGCGCAATCCGTCGGCGGTATCAGCGACGACATCGCGGTCGTGCGGGTCGCGCGAACGGCGACGGAATGAGATGGCAGCCGACCGTTCAGGGCTGGCAGAACCTGGTGCTCACGATCATGGGCATCGTCGTGCTCGCCGGTGCGATCGGCGTCGTGCTGTTACTGGACCGAACTGACGAGGCCGAGCGGCGGCTGACCGAAGAGATCCAGCCCGCCCGCATCGCGGCCTACCAGCTGCAGGCCGCGTTGCGTGATCAGGAGACCGCGGTTCGCGGATACGCGATCGCCGCCGACCCGCTGTTCCTCGAGCCGTACTACGCCGGCCGGAATGTCGAACACACTGCGGAACAAGAGATCCGGAACTATCTGGGCAGCCGGGCCGAACTGCTCGCCGACCTCGACGCCGTCGAGCAGGCCGCGGCGACGTGGCGGTCGTCCTACGTGGAGCCGCTGCTCAACAGCGTGCAACCGGGTACCCCGGACGTGCCCGACACCCTGTTGACCGAGCGCGGCAAGGCGCAGTTCGACGCGCTGCGGGGGTTGTTCGAGGTACAGAACCAAAACCTGTCGCAGACGCGGCAGGAAGCCGTGGACCGAATCGTCCAGATGCAGACGTGGCGTGACGCCATCCTGGTCGTGTTGGCGGTGGCCATCTTTTTGACCACGATCGTGCTGGCGCTGCTGGTTCGGGCGGCGGTCACCCGCCCGCTGGACGGGCTCGCGCGTTCGTGTCGGGTGATCACCGACGGCAACTTCGACGAGAAGATCGTGCCGCGTGGGCCCAGGGACATCCGCGCCATCGCCGCCGACGTCGAGGACATGCGTCAGCGGATCATCACCGAACTCGACACCACCCGGTCGGCCCAGGTGCAACTGGCCGAACAGGCCCTCGACCTACAGCGCTCCAACGCCGAGCTCGAGCAGTTCGCCTACGTCGCGTCACACGATCTGCAGGAGCCGCTGCGCAAGGTGGCCGCCTTCTGTCAGCTGCTGGAAAAGCGGTACGGCGACCAGCTCGATGAACGGGGGCAGGAATACATCCAGTTCGCCGTGGACGGCGCAAAACGGATGCAGGTCTTGATCAACGATCTGCTGACGTTCTCCCGGGTGGGTCGGCTCAACGCCACGACCGACGAAGTCGATCTGGACGATATGTTGGACACCGCGCTCGGCAACCTGTCCACCGTCATTGAGGAGACCGGCGCCCAGATCGAGCGTCGGGGACAGCCCCTGCCGCGCATGATGGGCGACCCGACCTTGCTCACGATGCTGTGGCAGAACCTGATCGGCAACGCGGTCAAGTTCCACCGCGAAGGGCTCACCCCCCGCATCGTCGTCGAATGCGAAGAGGGCGCAAACGAACATGACGGTGCGTGGCTGATCACGGTGACCGACAACGGGATCGGTATTCCAGAAGAATTCGCCGACAAGGTGTTCGTGATCTTCCAACGTTTGCATGGCCGCGACGTCTACACCGGAACGGGTATCGGCCTGGCATTGTGCAAGAAGATCGTGGAGCACCACGGGGGCAGCATCTGGATCGACAGCTCCTTCACCGGCGGAACGAGGTTTCGCTTCACCATCCCCATCGCTGTCGACGAACCCGTCGCAGCCACATCGGAAGGATCCACCCAATGACGGAAGGCCGCGCCATCGACGTGCTGCTCATCGAGGACGATCCGGGCGACGAACTGATCACCCGAGAAGCGTTCGAACACAACAAAATCAAGAACAACCTGCACGTCGCCCGCGACGGCGAAGAAGGGCTGGACTTCCTCTACCGGCGCGGCGCCTACCAGGACGCACCGCGCCCGGACCTGATCCTGCTGGACCTGAACCTGCCCAAATACGACGGGCGCCAACTGCTGGAGACCATCAAGTCCGACGCCGATCTCAGCCACATCCCGGTCGTCATCCTGACCACGTCGGCGGCGGACGAGGACATCCTGCGCAGCTATAAGCTGCACGCCAACGCCTACGTGACCAAGCCCGTCGACCTCGACCAGTTCATGACCGCGGTGCGCCAGATCGACGAGTTCTTCGTTCAGGTGGTGCGGCTGCCGGGCCGCTGAGCCTCGTCGGCGACGCTGTCCAGTGCGAAGGTGATGCGCACGGTGGTCCCGGCCGACGTGCGCTGGAGGTCCACGTCCTCGCTGATCGCCGCCATGATCGGCAGGCCCCGTCCGCGGGTGGTGGGCTGAGTGGGTGGGGTGCGCCAGGTGCCGAAGTCGGCGACGCAGATCGCAATGCACCCGCCCTCGGATGCCGGCTGAACCGACGCCTCGATCTCGATCAAGCCGGGCTCGCCGTCGCGGTAGGCGTGTTCGATGCAGTTGGTGCAGGCCTCGTTGACGGCGAGCACGATATCGGCGGCGACGACGCCTGAGACGCCGAGCGATTCGAGCCAGGCGGACAATCGGAGACGGATCTCGCCCAGCTGATCCGCTGTTGCCGGCACCTCGAAGCGAAGTGGATCCGGCAGCCGGCGCTGCGCATCGATACCCACGCCCGTCGTTGTACCCGCATTGGACCGATAACTCACGTAGGCCACGCGCCTAGGCGGAACTCCTTTTAGAACGGCACGCTGTAGTCGGAGGTCCACGCACCGCCGATGCAGCTGAGCGGCACCCCGTCGGGTGACTGCGCGACGCCGTTGTCCTGACCGCACGGCAGCCGAATGGGCCGGACCCCCACCAACGGCGGCGACGCGATCCAGGTGCGTTCGGCACTGCAGGCCAGCGTGTTGCCCGCAGCATCGAGGCCGAAGTTGTACCGGGTGTTCGCAACACAGGGCTCGCCTTCGGCGGCGGTGTGGTCGACGTAGGGGACACAACCGGCGCCGTCGCAAATTTGGGGTAACGCCGGTGCGGTCGCCGCGGTCATCAACGGTGCCGACACGAACCCGCACGCCATCGCCACTGCAGCTATCAGCCTCATGTCCTTAGCGTATGTGCAGGACAGAGTCCGCGGGAACGGAATAGGCTGACAACCCATGAAGCTCGCCATTACCGCCATCGCAACCGCGGGAGCCGCCGCCGCGGTGGTCGTCGCCCCGACCGCCAACGCCGACACCGTCGCCTACCTCGTCAACGTGCACGTGCGTCCGGGCTACAACTTCCCCAACGCCGAGGCCGCCATCGGCTACGGCAACAGCATCTGCGACCGGGTCGCGAACAAGATGGGCTACGGGGAGCTCGTCGAACAGGTCAAGGCCGACTTCCACACCACGGACTACTACCAGGGCGCCTACCTGATCAACCAGGCGGTCAACGAACTGTGTCCCGCGCAGGTCTGGCAGCTGCGGCAGTCCGCGGCCGGCTACACGCTGCCGCCCGCCTGAGCCGGATAGCACAACGGCGGCGCCCCACCGGGACGCCGCCGTCTGTCGACCATGCCCTACGGGCAGCTGACCTCGATCTCGAACGGCTTGTTCACCGGCTCCAGCGGGTTGGCCATGTCCACACCCGTGGCGGTGCCGGAGATCTTGTAGGTGTCGCCGTCCTTCTCTACCTGGGCGTCACCCTGACCCGTTCCCGACTGGAAGCCCAGCGTCACCCCGTTGACGTTGCCCAGCCCCACCGACTGCACGGTCGGAGAATCCCCTTCGCTGACCACCGCGCCGATACCGGTGGTCGCATCACCGATCGCGATGTTGGTGTTGCCGCCCATGGAACTGCACACAACGGTGCCCTGAACCTCTTGGTCCTGTCCGTCGATGGTGACGGTTGTCTTGCCCTCGGCGGCCGCAGCCGTCGACGTCTCACCCGTGGTTTCGGATTTTTCGTCGCCCGACCCACAGCCGGAAAGCCCCGCGATGACGATCGCCGCGCTCCCGACGGCAACCAGGAATCCAACCTTCACGACAGTTCTCCTTTTTGTTGTCGTGACCCGTCAAGATCGGCGGATCATCTCGGTCAGTATGGTTTGCGCCCTCAACAAGATCACCGGGTTTTGCCGAAAAAAATTCCAGCTGCGACGGTTCGACCTGCAGCGACGTCAGCAGGCGACCTTGATGGAGAAGGTGCCGGGAACCCGGAAACTCGGGTTGTCGGTGTCGAAACCGTCGGCGGTTCCGGTGATCTCGTAGGTGCGGCCGGTCATCGAGACGTCGGCGGTCGTGTCGCCGAGCCCGGCGTTGTAGCTGCCGGTGAACCCGCCGACGTTGTTGATGCTGACGCTCTCCGCGGTCAGCTCGCCCCGGTTGGACACCATCACGGTGACCCCCGAGGTCTGGTCGCCGGTGGTGATCGTCGTCAACGGTGCGGTCGTGGAGCACTGCACCGTCTTGGTGAGTTCGGGCTCCTGCCCGTTCACCGCGACCTGCGCGTTGCCCGCGACCAGTTCACCGGGTCCCGGTTCGTACTCTGGCGGGTCCGACGAACACCCGGCCAACACCAGCAGGGCCGCACCGCCAAGCAGAAGAATTCTCACAGTGCAGAATCTACGGCGTGACCGCGCCGAATACCGCGAAGCCGAGCGACTCGTCGGCGCCGTTCTTCACTATCGAGGCCGAATTGCCGGGTCGGCTCGGGCGCGCAGGCACGATCCGCACCAGCCACGGCGATATCCACACCCCGGCGTTCATCCCGGTCGGCACCCAGGCCACCGTCAAGGCGGTGCTGCCGGAAGCCGTGAAAGACCTCGGTACCCAAGCCATCCTGGCCAACGCCTATCACCTGTATCTGCAGCCGGGCCCCGACATCGTCGCGGAGGCGGGCGGACTGGGTGCGTTCATGAACTGGCATGGTCCGACGTTCACCGACAGCGGCGGGTTTCAGGTGCTGTCGCTAGGCGCCGGGTTTCGCAAGGTGCTCGCGATGGACACCGACCGGGTGCAGGCCGACGACATCATCGCCGAAGGCAAGGAGCGGTTGGCCGCCGTCGACGACGACGGCGTGACCTTCCGTTCCCATCTGGACGGCTCCACCCACCGGTTCACCCCGGAGGTGTCGATCGAGATCCAGCACCAGCTGGGCGCCGACATCATCTTCGCGTTCGACGAGCTGACCACGCTGGTCAACACCCGCGGCTATCAGGAGCAGTCGGTGCGGCGCACGCACGCGTGGGCGCTGCGCTGCCTGGCCGAGCACCAACGGTTGGCTGCCGCCAACCCGGACAAGCCGCGGCAGGCGTTGTTCGGCGTCGTGCAGGGCGCGCAGTACGAGGATCTGCGCCGCCAGGCGGCACGCGGGCTGGCCGAGCTCGACTTCGACGGGTTCGGCATCGGCGGCGCGCTGGAGAAACAGAACCTGGCCACGATCGTCGGCTGGGTGAGCAGCGAACTGCCCGACGACAAACCCCGCCACATGCTCGGGATCAGTGAGCCCGACGACCTGTTCGCCGCCGTCGCCGCCGGGGCGGACACGTTCGACTGCGTATCGCCGTCGCGGGTGGCGCGCAACGCCGCGGTGTACTCGGCTACCGGACGTTACAACATCACCAACGCCCGCCATCGCCGCGACTTCAACCCGATCGACGCCGAGTGCGACTGCTACACCTGCGCGCACTACACCCGGGCCTATCTGCATCACCTGTTCAAGGCCAAAGAGCTGCTGTCGGCGACACTGTGCACGATTCACAACGAGCGGTTCATCGTGCGGCTCGTCGACCAGATCCGCGCGGCGATCCGGGTGGGGGAGTTCGACGAATTACGCACCCACGTGCTGGGCCGCTTTTACAGGTGACGCCTCCTTCTGGCGCGAACGTGGGTTACCCGCACGTCCTGACCGAAGAAAGCGTGCATTGCGCCCACACTCGCGCCGAAGAGGCGGCGAGAAGGGGGCCGAGAAGAAGCACTACCCCGGCCGGTAGATCCACGGCTGCCGGGGCATCCGGGCGGGGTCGAACACGGCCAGCAGCGCGTCGAGATTTGTCGCTGTCGGCCACCCCAGCGACCCGGCGATCTGCTGCAGCGCCCGCTTCACGCCGATTTCGGCCAGCGTCACCGCGCCGTCGCGCTTGGCCAACCGCGCGCCGTCCTCGTTGAGCACCAGCGGCACATGGGCATACGTCGCCTCGGGATATCCCAGCAGCCTGGCCAGATACGCCTGCCGCGGCGAGGACGGCAACAGGTCGTCGCCGCGCACCACCTGATCGATGCCCTGCGCGGCGTCGTCGACCACTACAGCCAGGTTGTAGGCCGCCACCCCGTCTCCGCGTCGCACCACGAAGTCGTCGACGATGCCGGTGTAGCGCCCGTGCAACACATCGTCGACGGTGTAGGAGAACGCGTCGGTGCGCAACCGCAGCGCGGGCGGTCGGCCGGTCTGTTCACGCCGTTGCCGTCGCTGCGCATCGTCGAGGTCGCGGCAGGTCCCCGGGTACGCCCCCTGCGGTGCGTGCGGGGCACGCGGCGCCTGAGCGATATCTCTTCTGCTGCAATAACATTCATACAGCAAGTTGCGCGAGTCCAACGAGGCGATGACGTCATCGTAACGCTGTGTGTGCTCGGACTGCCACTCGGCCGGACCGTCCCAGGTCACCCCGATCGCGGCCAGGTCCGCGAGTTGCCGGGTGGCGATGTCGCCTGAGGTTCGGTCATCGAGGTCCTCGATACGCATCACGAAGCGACGCTGGGTGGAGCGCGCGAACAACCACGCGAGCACCGCGGTGCGCAGGTTGCCGATGTGCAGGTCCGCCGACGGGCTCGGGGCGAACCGACCAGCGTTCATCCGCGCAATCTATCGGGATCCGCTCATGCGCAGCGGGGCAGGTGCCCGCCAATATTGCGATTCCGCAACCTTCGCCGTTCGCCGGCGTAACGGGCGTGTGGCGGACCGTTTTGGGGTATGAACGGATACGTCCAGCGATGGACAGCCAACAGAACAATCGGCGTGGCCTGTGGTGTCGATGGCAACCGGCCGGAAGCCGTGACGACGGAGACGAGAACTCATGGACGGCAGCGACTCCGAACCCTCCGCCCAAGCGCCGCACCCGGCAGCCGAGCAGGAACAGTCGCCGGCCGTGCTGCGAAAGGCCATCGGCGCCTCAGCAGTCGGCAACGCGACCGAATGGTTCGACTACGGCCTCTACGCCTACGGGGTCACCTATATCTCGACGGCGATCTTCCCCGGCGACGGCGCCACCGCCACCTTGCTGGCCCTGATGACGTTCGCGGTGTCGTTCCTGGTCCGTCCGCTGGGGGGATTCATCTGGGGACCGCTCGGTGACCGGCTGGGTCGGCGACAAATACTGGCGATCACCATCCTGCTGATGGCCGGCGCCACGTTCTGCGTCGGGCTCATCCCCAGCTACGGGGTGATCGGGATGTGGGCGCCGACCCTGATGGTGGTGCTGCGCATGATCCAGGGTTTCTCCACCGGCGGCGAGTACGGCGGCGCGGCGACCTTCATGGCCGAGTACGCGCCGTCGCGCCGCCGGGGGTTGATGGGCAGCTTCCTGGAGTTCGGCACGCTGGCGGGCTTCTCGGCGGGCGCGCTGCTGATGCTCGGATTCTCGCTGGTGCTCACCGAGGACCAGATGAACGTGTGGGGGTGGCGGCTGCCGTTCCTGGTGGCCGCACCGCTCGGTCTGATTGGCCTGTACCTGCGGACCCGGCTGGACGAGACCCCGGTGTTCAAGGAACTCGAGACCTCGGGCAAGCAGGAGAAGAGCATCGGCGCCGAGTTCAAGGATCTGCTCGTCCAATATTGGGGACCGATTTTGCGGCTCGGCGGCCTGGTGGTCGCACTCAACGTGGTGAACTACACGCTGCTCAGCTACATGCCGACCTACCTCGAGATGTCGATCGGGTTGTCGAGCAACATGTCGCTGGTGGTGCCGATCTTCGGCATGCTGTCGATGCTGATATTCCTGCCGTTCGCGGGTCTGCTGTCGGACCGCATCGGACGCAAACCGCTGTGGTGGATATCGCTGATCGGTCTGTTCGCCGCGGTGGTGCCGATGTTCATGCTGATGTCGACCGGCCCGCTCGGAGCCGTCATCGCCTTCGCCATCCTGGGCCTGCTCTACGTCCCGCAGCTGGCGACGATCTCGGCGACGTTCCCGGCGATGTTCCCCACCCAGGTGCGGTACGCGGGATTCGCCATCGCCTACAACGTGTCGACGTCGATCTTCGGGGGCACCGCACCGGCCATCAACGACTGGATGATTCTGCAGACCGAGAACACCCTGATGCCGGCCTTCTACATGATGGCGGCTTGCGTGATCGGGATGATCGCGCTGATCAAGGTGCCCGAGACCGCGCGCTGCCCGATCGGCGGTACGGAGATCCCCGGCACCCCGGAGGCGCCCCCGCCCGTCGACTACGACCGCGAGCTCAGCCCCGCCTGAGCTACAGGACGGCGCTCAACGCATCAGACCAGATGTCGGCCGCCTCGTCGACCTGCTCGGCGGTGACCACCAGCGCCGGAATGAACCGCACCACCTGGCCCCACGCTCCGCACGTCAGCAACAGCAGCCCGCGCCGGGCGGCCTGCTGCTGCACGGCCGCCGCCGCCGTCCCGTCGGGCTTGCCTGCGGCGTCCCGAAATTCGACGCCGATCATCAGACCCAGACCGCGCACGTCGGTGATCGCGTCGTACTTGTCGGCGACCGTGCGCAGTGCCTCGCGCAACTGCACGCCCCGGTCGGCTGAGTTCTGCACCAACTGTTCGTCGGCGATCACGTCGAGGGTGGCCACCGCGGCCGCGCACGCCACGGCGTTGGCGCCGTAGGTGCCGCCTTGGGAACCGGGCCAGGCCTTGTCCATCAACGCCGACGACGCCGCAATGCCCGACAGCGGGAAGCCGGAGGCCAATCCCTTGGCGGTGACCACGATGTCGGGCCGGGCGTTGAAGTGGTCTCCGCCCCAGAACCGGCCGGTGCGCCCGAAGCCGGTCTGCACCTCGTCGACCACCAGCAGGATGCCGTGTGCGTCCGCGCGTTCGCGCAGACCGGCGAAGAACCGTTCGTTGGCCGGCACGTAGCCGCCCTCGCCGAGTACGGGTTCGACCAGGAACGCGGCGGTGTCGGCGGGTGCGCTGATCGTCTGCAGCACATAGTCGAGTTGGGTCAGCGCGAAGTCGGTGGCCTGGTCGACCGGCCAGCCGAAGTGGCCCGGGTCGGGGAACGGCGCGACGTGCACACCGGCCATCATCGGTGCGAACCCCGACCGGAACCTGGTCCCCGAGGTGGTCAGCGACGCCGCGGCCACGGTGCGTCCGTGGAAGCCGCCGTGGAACACGATGACGTTGGGGCGGCCGGTGGCCTGCCGCGACAAGCGCAGCGCCGCCTCGACGGCTTCGCTGCCGGAGTTGGCGAAGAACAGCCGGTCCAAGCCGGACGGCAGTACCTCACCCAACCGTTCGACGAGGGTGAGCAGCGGCCGGTGCATGACGGTGGTGTACTGGCCGTGGATCAACGTGGCGACCTGGCGTTGAGCCGCCTGCACCACGTGCGGATGGCAGTGCCCGGTGCTGGTCACCCCGATACCCGCGGTGAAGTCCAGGTAGCGTCGACCCTGCTCGTCGTGGAGGTGCACGCCCTCGCCACGCGCCGCGAGCACGCCGGTGGCCTGCTTGAGAATTTGCGAGAGTTCTGCCACGACGCGCCCCTTGCCGATGGAATAGTAGATTGTCGACAATCAGACTACCGTCGCACCGCCGGGACGAAGGGGAATTGCCGTGATCGATGCCGTTGACAAGCGCCTGTTCATCGGCGGCAAGTGGGTCGACGCCGCAGCACACGCCACCTTCGACGTGGTCGACCCCGCCACCGGCGACACCCTGTGCGCCGTGGCCGACGCCTGCCCGGCCGACGGTATGACGGCGCTGGAGGCCGCGGTCGACGCGCAGCCGGAGTTCGCCGCGACGCCGCCGCGGGCGCGCGCCGACATGCTGATGGGCGCCTTCGAGCTGTTGCACGCGCGCGTCGACGATCTGGCGCTGTTGATGACACTGGAAATGGGCAAGCCGCTACCCGAAGCACGCGGTGAGATCGCTTACGCCGCAGAGTTTTGCCGGCACTTCGCCGAAGAGGCCACCCGCATCGACGGCGGTTACCAGACGGCGCCTGCCGGGGGCGCACGGTTTCTGATCACCCGTCAGCCGGTCGGGCCGTGCCTGCTCGTCACGCCGTGGAACTTCCCGATGGCGATGGGGACCAGGAAGCTGGGACCCGCGATCGCGGCGGGCTGCACCAGCGTCGTCAAGCCCGCTCACCAGACGCCGCTTTCGATGCTGGCGCTGATGGAGATCCTCGATGAGGTCGGCGTACCTGCCGGCGCGGTCAACTGCGTGACGACAACGCAGGCCGGTGCGGTCATGGAGCCGTTGATCCGCTCCGGGCTGGCCCGCAAATTGTCGTTCACCGGCTCGACGCGGGTGGGCCGGGTGCTGCTCGAACAGTGCGCGCAAAAGGTGCTGCGGACCTCGTTGGAGCTCGGCGGCAACGCACCGTTCATCGTCTTCGCCGACGCCGATCTCGACGAAGCCGTCGACGGCGCGATCGCGGCCAAGATGCGCAACATGGGTGAGGCCTGCACGGCGGCCAACCGGATCTACGTGCACGCGTCGGTCATCGACGAGTTCGGGCGCCGGCTGGCCGAACGGATGCGCGCACTGACCGTGGGCCGCGGCACCGACGACGGCGTGGACGTCGGCCCCTTGATCGACGCCGCCGCGCTGCGCAAGGTGGAATCCCTCGTCGACGACGCCGTCGGGCGCGGCGCACGCGTGCTGACCGGCGGATCACCGATGGGCGGGGCCGGCTTCTTCTACGCGCCGACGGTGCTGACCGGCGTTCCGCGCGACGCGAAGATGGCCGCCGAGGAGATCTTCGGCCCCGTCGCCGCGCTCACCCCGTTCGAAACCGAGCAAGAGGTGATCACCGCCGCCAACGACACCGAATACGGTCTGGTGGCCTACGTGTTCACCAACGACCTGCGACGGGCGTTGCGGGTCGCCGAGGCGCTCGAGAGCGGCATGGTCGGCCTGAACCAGGGCGTGGTGTCCAACCCCGCCGCGCCGTTCGGCGGCGTCAAGCAGTCCGGTCTCGGCCGCGAGGGCGGTGCCGTCGGCATCGACGAGTTCCTGGAGACCAAGTACATCGGCATCGCTTTGAGCTAGCGGGTCAGCCGCTCGATCAGCCGGTCGACCGCATCCTCCATGTGCGCGATCAGCAGCTTGTCGGACAGTTGCACATCGCCCGACCTGATCGCGCTGGCCAGCGCCTGGTGCTCGACCACCCGGTCGTTCGGGCTGTCGTAGGTGTCGGCCAGCGCATGCACGCACATCCGGGTCTCGACCAGGTAGGTCTGGTGCATCCGGGACAGCCGCGGGCTGTCGGCCAGCTCCACCAGCCGTTCGTGAAAGCGGATATCGGCCTCGCTGCCGTCCTCCACATCGGTGGCCTCGGCCATCTCCTCGACGATGGCCAACAACTCGTCGCCGGCGGCGGCGTGGTCGCGCAGCATCAGGATCCGCCGGGCCGCGGCGCGTTCGATGGCCTCGCGCGCCAGGTACATGTCGGAGGCCTCGCCAGGGGTCATGTCGATGACGAACACGCCGCGGTTGCGGATCGCGATGAGCAGCCCCTCCTGGGTCAGGCGCTGCATGCCTTCGCGCAGCGGCCCGCGGCTCACGCCGAGCTTGCGGGCCAGCTCCGCCTCACCCAGCTGGGTGCCCGGTGCCAGCTCCCCGTGGGCGATCGCCTGGCGCAGCTTGTCGGCGACGATGCTGGGCGTCGACTCCTGCTCGACAGGTGCGATGAATTCGGTCACCGGGCCTCCTCGAACAGGCTTCCCATCCCGGGGATCGCCGGTACCTGTCCCGTCAACCGAAGCCCCTTCCAGACGGTGACCTGGTTGGCGGTCAGCACCGGCTTGCCGACGGCGGCCTCGAGGCGGTCGATGATACCGAGCGTGTGCATCGCGGTGTCGGGCACGAGCATCGCCTGCGCGTCGGGATGGTCTGCGGCGGTGACCATTTCGACCACTCGTTCGGGCGCAAGGGTGCCGACCTCGGCGGCGGTGATGATCCCGTGGCTGCCCATCGCCACGACGTCGACGCCGTCGGCGCACAGAAACTCGACGAAATGCGCTGCGACGTCATGGGGATAGGATGCCGCCACCGCGACCCGGCTGATGTTCAGGTGACGCAGTGCATCGACGAACGCGATCGACGTCGACGATGCCGGAACACCCGCGGCCGCAGCAACTTTCGCGACCTGATGTCGTGCGCCCTGTGGTCCGAACACGAAACTGCCCGAGGTGCACGCCCACATCACGGCCTGCGGGCGCGAACCCGCGAGTTGGCTGACCCCGTCGGCGAGGCGTTCGGTGCTGCCGAGATCGAGCAGCGCGTCCACCCGGTGGGCGTCCTCGCCGACGGAGGTGATGACGACGGGCAGGCGCACGTCACCGGCCCGGGCCTCCAGCGTGGTGAAGTCGTCCTCGGCGCTGTGCCCGGGATAGAGCAGTCCTACGGTCGCCATACAGGTCCCCTCTGCTGCTGAGCGGTGTCGATGGGCAGATTGTCGACAATGTTAACAACCGGCATTTGCCGGCCCCGGGTTCGAGGCGGATTCGTTACGCCTCGAGCAGCCGCTGGCCTGGGCCCACGGCTTTGCGGCCGGCCACCCGCAGGGCCGCCCACATCGTCACCTGGTTCGCGGTCACGACCGGCTTGCTCAGTTCGGCTTCCAGCCGGGCGATCAGGTCATATGTTGGCAGGTTTGTGCAGCTGATGACGACCGCCTCGGCGTCGGGCACGTCGGTGCTGTGGACCAGCTCGGCAGTTTCCTCGTAGGGCACCGCCCAGATGTTCGAGGTCAGCCCGAGCCCGGATGTCGCGACCACCTCCAAACCGGCCTCCATCAGGTAGCTCGTCAACCCGATGGTCAGGTCGGCGGTGTAGGGGGTGACGGTGGCGACGCGGTGCACCCCGAGGTGCCGCAGCGCGGCCAGCATCGAACCGCTGGTGGTCACCGCGGCCGGCGCGCCGGCCGCCTGCATCGCCGCGACCAGCGCGGACTCGCCGGCCATCCCCTTGACGAAGCTGCCTGCCGTGCAGGCGTAGGCGGTTACCAACGGCGCGACCGCGAGCACGTTGGCGGCACCGGCGACGACGTTGTCGGCGTCCGAGACGTGCACCGCCATGTCCACGGTCACCGGCAACGGGGCGTATCGCAGCCGGGTCACGTAGAGGCTGACATCGTCGGGCACCCAGCGCCACAATTCGCGGTCCAGGGCGAAGTCATACGGTGTCACAACACCTATGCCGACCTGCTGCAATGGTGGGCGCGGCACCACTTCCCCGAGCGTCATTTCCACAGTGTGAGGCCAGAACGCCCATCCGGCAACAGATTGTTGACAATCATACGGCGTGTCCTTAGCCTTCGGGGCGTGTCGACCACCCGCGAGAGCGACCTGATCGCTGCGCGAGGTGGTTCATCTGGGCAGGTCAGACAGAATTTTGGGGGCTTCGAACGGCCCGTGGTCGCGGTGTTGTGCGCCAACGATTCGGACCGCCCACCGGGTCTGGCCGATCTGCCCGTCGAGTTCCGGTATTGCACGGTCGCCGACCTCGCCGAAGCGGTGCAGGGGGCGCGGGCGTTGCTGCTGTGGGACTACTTCTCCACCGCGGTGCGCGACGTCTGGCGGCAGGCGCGCACCCTGGAGTGGATTCACGTCACCGCCGCCGGGGTCGACACGCTGCTGTTTGACGAGCTGTGCGTCTCCGATGTGGTGGTGACCAACGCGCGCGGCGTCTTCGACCGCCCGATCGCCGAGTATGTGCTCGGCGCCGTGCTCGCGTATGTCAAGGACAGCCGCACCAGCTTCACGCTGCAGCGCGACCGGCACTGGCGGCACCGGGAGACCCGCGGCATCGCCGGCAGCCGGGCACTCGTCGTCGGCACCGGCGCAATCGGCCGGGCGATCGCCCGGCTGCTGCGGGCGGCGGGTATGCAGGTGCGCGGTGCGGGCCGGGTGGCCAGAGCCGACGACCCCGACTTCGGCGAGGTGGTCGCCACCGGCGACCTGGCCGCCGAGGCCGGCTGGTGCGATCATCTGGTGCTCGCGGCGCCGCTGACCGACTCGACCCGTGGCCTCGTGGACGCGGCGGTGCTGGCCGCGATGAAACCCGACGCGCACCTGGTGAACATCGCCCGCGGAGCGATGGTCGTCGAGTCGGCGCTGCTGGACGCCCTGGCAGCAGGCCGCATCGGCGGCGCGACGCTCGACGTGTTCGAGACGGAGCCGCTACCGCCCGACCATCCGCTGTGGGAGGCCCCGAACGTGACCATCACCCCGCACATGTCCGGTGACCTGGTCGGCTGGCGCGAGACGCTGGCCGAGCAGTTCGTGGCCAACCTGCGGCGCTGGCTGGCCGGCGAGCCGCTCGCCAACGTGGTGGACAAAGAGCTCGGCTACGTGCCCACCGGCGGCGCGCGATGATCCCGACCGCTGCCGAGCTGGTGCAGGGATACCGCAGCAAGGCCATCTCGCCAGTAGAGGCCACCCGAGATGCGTTGGCCGCCATCGAATCTCATGATGCTGCGGTGAACGCCTTCGTGCTCGTGGACGCCGAGGGCGCCCTGGCGGCGGCCAAGGCGTCGGAGGCGCGCTGGCATGGCGGCGAACCGCTCGGCCCTGGCGACGGGGTGCCGACGTCGATCAAAGACGCGCTGTGGACCAGGGGCTGGCCCACCCTGCGCGGCAGTTGGCTCATCGACGCCGCGGGCCCGTGGGACGAGGACGCCCCGAGCGTCGCGCGGTTACGCGAGACCGGCGCCGTGCTGCTCGGTAAGACGACGACGCCGGAGTACTCCTGGAAGGGCGTCACCGACTCACCTCGCTACGGGGCGACCGGCAACCCGTGGGACCCCACCAAGACGGCGGGCGGATCCAGCGGCGGCAGCGCGGCGGCCGTCGCGCTCGGAATGGGGGTGTGGTCGGTGGGCACCGACGCGGGCGGGTCGGTGCGCATCCCGGCGGCATTCACCGGGACCGTCGCGCTGAAGCCCACCTACGGGCTGATCCCTGCGTATCCGCCCAGCCCGTTCGGCACCCTGGCCCACCCCGGCCCGATGACCAGGACCGTCAGTGACACCGCGGCGCTGATGGATGTGATCACCGGGTTCGACGCGCGCGACTGGGCGGCGATGCCGACACCGGCGGAGTCGTTTCTGGTCGGCCTCGACGACGGCGTCGCGAGTCTGCGGGTCGCGTTCTCCCCGAACCTCGGTTTCGTGCGCAACGACCCCGAGGTCGACGCCGCCGTGCGGGCCGCGGTGAGCGTCCTGGCCGATGCCGGCGCCCGGGTCGAGGAGGTCGACCCGGGTTTCGCCGACCCACTGGACGCCTTCCAGGTGTTGTGGTTTTCCGGTGAGGCGAAGGTGCTGCAGGGCTACGGCGCACTCGACGACACCTGGGCTCAGCGGGTCGACCCCGGGCTGCGCCGCACCGCCGCGATCGGCGCGAAGTTCTCGGCGTCGGAGTACCTGGACGCGATGGCGGTGCGCATGCGGCTAGGCGAGCTGATGGGCCGGTTCCATCAGAGCTACGACGTGTTGGTCACCCCGACCCTGCCGCTGCCTGCGTTCACCACCGGCGCCGACGTGCCGGACGGCTGGCCGTCACCGGACTGGGCCAGCTGGACGCCCTACACCTACCCGTTCAACATGACCCAGCAGCCCGCGCTGAGCGTGCCCTGCGGCTTCACCTCGGCGGGGCTGCCGGTCGGGCTGCAGATCGTCGGGCGCCGGCACGCGGACGCGCTGGTGCTGCGGGTGGGCCGCGCGTACGAGGCGGCGACCGACTGGCATCGGCGCACCCCGGAACTGATCGCACAAGGAGTTCGATGAGCAGGCTGATCACCGTGTCCCTGGACAAGCGGGGCGTGAGGTGTGTGGCGCGGTTGCTCGACGCCGCTGCCCCACGCACCTGCGCGGCGGTGTGGGATGCGCTACCGGTATCGGCACAGGTGTTCCACGGCAAGTACGCGCGCAACGAGATCTACACGCTGCTACCGGGTTTCGCCGACGTCGACCCCGGACCGGAGAACACCACGGTGACCCCGATCCCGGGAGACCTGTGCTGGTTCACGTTCAACTCCGATCAGCTCGGCAACCCGGCCTACGGCTACGAGAACACCACCGGCACCGGCACCACCGGTGCGATCGTCGACCTCGCGTTGTTCTACGGGCGCAACAACCTGCTGATCAACGGCGACCAGGGGTGGGTGCCGGGCAATGTGTTCGGCGCGGTCATCGAAGGTCTCGACGAGATGGCCGACGCCTGTCAGGACCTGTGGATGGGCGGGGTGCGTGGCGAGACGCTGAGCTTCGCGCGCGCCTGAAGCACTCGCGGCGTCACACCGGCTGCAGGCTGATCGGTTCCTCGCTCTCCCCGGGGTCGGGGTCGCCGCAAGAACCGGGCTCCCACGCGTAACGCAGGCTTCCCGCCAAGCTCGCCGGATCGAACGAGTACGTCAGATCGGCCGGGCCGGTGCTGCCGTCGGCGCACAGACGTCCGTTGAAGACATCGTGGCGCTCGACGAGCCACGGGCCGTCGGCCTGCCTACGGATCTGAGCGATCATCCCGGTGGAGCTCGAAACCGTTCCGCCACAAAAGCCTTCGGCATTGCACTGCGAGGTGATCGACCACGTGTTCGTCGTCGGTCCGTTGACGAACCGGTACTCGCCGTCGAGTCGCCCGTCCGCCCATGCCGGGCTCGCCAATCCGATGGCGGCGCCGGTGAGCGCCACCGCAGCGACCGTCGCGGGTCTGATCACCATGACGCCAGCATCACACGTCCGGCTCGCCGGCATCGCCGCCCAACCCGGGCACGATGTCACCGAGCCTGAACGAGACCGGCTGCTCGAGCTGCTCGTAGCTGCACGAGCGCGGGTCGCGGTCGGGACGCCAACGGTTGAACTGCGCGGTGTGCCGAAACCTTTCACCCTCCATGTGGTCGTAGCGGACCTCGACCACCCGCTCGGGGCGCAGCGGCACAAACGACAGGTCCTTGCCCGCGTTCCAGCGTGAGCCCTCGTTGCGGCGCGGGGTGCGGTCACCGGCCAGCTGCGCGGCCCAGTTCCACGGATGCTCGTCGAATATGGTGACCAGCGGCTGCAGTTCGGTGAACAGCTGCCGTCGCGTGGCCATCGGGAACGCGCCGATCACCCCGACGGAGGCCAGCGTGCCGTCGTGCCGGTAGAGGCCCAGCAGCAGCGAGCCGATGGCGTCGGCGCCCGATTTGTGCAGCCGGTAACCGGCCACGACGCAGTCCGCGGTGCGCTCGTGCTTGATCTTGAACATGACGCGTTTGTCGGGCTGATAGTCGAGGGTCAGGGGTTTGGCGATCACCCCGTCGAGGCCGGCGCCCTCGAACTCGTCGAACCACCGGTGTGCGGTGGCCAAATCGGTAGTCACCGGGGTCAGGTGATATGACGGACCCGAGTCGGCGAGCGCGTCGGTGAGCGCGGCACGACGTTCGGTGAACGGACGTGCGGTGTAGTCGTCGTCGCCCAGGGCTAGCAGGTCGAAAGCGATGAACGACGCCGGCGTTTGTTCGGCGAGCAGGTTGACGCGGCTGGGCGCCGGATGGATGCGCTGCTGCAGCGCCTCGAAGTTCAGGCCGTGGTCGGTCGCAGTTCTGATGGGTAGGACGATCTCGCCGTCGATGACGCACCTGTCGGGCAGTTCGGCGACGGCCGCGGCGACCAGTTCGGGGAAGTAGCGGGTCATCGGCCGCTCGTTGCGGCTGCCGAACTCCACCTCGTCGCCGTCACGGAAGCAGATCGACCGGAACCCGTCCCATTTCGGCTCGTAGGACGCATCGGGTGGGATCGAGGCGACCGATTTGGCCAGCATCGGCCGCACCGGCGGCATCACGGGCAGGTCCATCAGGGGTAGTCACATCTTTTCGCCGGGCAGCTTGCTGGCCTGTTTGATCCATGAGAAGACCTGGTCCTCGTCGAGTTCGTCCTGCTGGATGTCCAGGTAGCGCACCTCCGGGTGTTTGGAGGCCTTCGGCGGCACGGGGTCCAGCGAGGCCCCCTTGAGGAAGGTGATCTGCACGTAGTTGGTGTAGCACCGAAACGACAAAAACCAGCCTTCGTCCTTGTGGCCATAGAACGGCTGGTTCCATTTCACGGCCTTGTGCACGTCGGGGACCGCGCGTTCGATGAGGGCATCGAGGCGCTCACCGACCCCTTGCTTCCAGCCGGGCATCGCCGCGATGTAGTCCTGCACGGGGCCGTTCCCCTCACCCTTGGGGATCTGCGGGTTGCCGCCGGACAGCAGTTTGGGTTTCTTGCGATCGGTCATCGGCTCACCTCCCAGTTAAACCCGTCGGGGTCGGTGAAGGTTCCCGCCGGGCTGTTAACGACGATACGGTGCGATCCAGCACCGTCCGCGGACACGCCCGCGTTCTTGGCCAGCGCGCGACGCTTTAAGAGCGCCAACGTGACCGGTCCGGGTGCGAACGAAACATATTTACGGCCAAAGCTTTTGGCCACCTCCAGCCCACGCTCGACATAGAAGCTCTTGCTGGCTGCGACGTCGTCGACGCCGAGTTGAAGGATGAACTCCTCGATGGTATGGACCTTCTGATCGCCGCTGGGGCCCCGGTCCTTCTTCGATGACGACGCGATGGTCCAGATGGTCCCGTCCGGCCCGGTCACCCCGCCGCCGTAGCCCCACAGCGACTTCTTGGGGGGCTTCAGTTCCGTCGCGCCGGCCTGAAGTGCGGCGTCGACGTACGCGTCGACCGTGGACGGCCGCGACACCACCAACGAGAGCGTGAAACCGCGAAAACCGGTGGTCGCCGCGTCTCCGGCACGCGCGCGCACCGGCAGTTCCGCACCGAACGCGGCCGCGACAAACGCGTCGACTTTCGCGGGGTCAGGGGTTTCGAGAACGACAGCTTCGATGCCCGTCATGCATAGGTCCTTCCGATGTGTGTGGCCCCGCCTCAAATTGAGAGTAACACTCTTGATTTGAGAGAGATAGACTCAATTCGTGGTGAGCACCGGACGACCCAGCCAGGCCAGAACCCGGCTGGCACGGGCAGCCGTCATCGAAGCCGCCCGCACCTTGTTCGTCGAACGTGGTTACGCGGCGACGACGATCGAGGCCATCAGCACCGCCTCGGGCGTACCCCCGGCCACCATCTACCGGCTCTTTTCGTCCAAGCGCGGCATCCTCAAGGCGATCCTCGACGTGTCGATCGCCGGCGACGACCAGCCTGTGGCATTGCCGCAGCGCACGAAGGTTCAAACAGTTCTCGCCCATCCCGATCCTCGTAATCAGGTGGCGGGTTTCGTCGCGATCGCCTCGGAGGTGAACTCGCGCACCGCGCCGGTCTACCGCATCCTCGTCGGCGCGGCGAGCTCTGACCCGGATGCCGCCGCGCTACTGGAGGACCTCAACCGCCAGCGGCGCACCGGTCAGGGGCGGCTGGCCCGTGCGCTGGGCAGGGCCGGCGCATTGCGGCCGGGTCTTCGGGAGGCTGAGGCCGCCGACAGCATCTATGCGTTGATGTCTCCGGAAATCTACCGGCTGCTCGTCATCGACCGGGGCTGGTCGCCGAAGCGCTACGAACGCTGGCTCACCCAGTTGCTCGTCGACGGCCTGCTCGCGCGATGACATTGCTCGTCGTGGGCGGTCTACGTGAGTATGGAACCTGTGGACCTCCCCGTGCTGCCGCCGATCGAGCCGATGCTGGCCAAGGCGCAGGCCAAAGTTCCCGACGCGGCAGGCGTCTGGTCGTATGAACCCAAGTGGGACGGATTCCGGGCGTTGGTGTTCCGCGACGGCGACGAGGTGGTGCTGCATTCGCGCAACGGTAAGGACCTCGGCCGGTATTTTCCCGAGCTGATCGAGGCGCTGCACGACGAACTGAGCAGCCGCTGCGTGCTCGACGGCGAGATCGTCGTCCCGCGCGAGATCGACGGCCGCACCCGGCTGGACTGGGAGTCGCTGAGCCAGCGCGTGCACCCCGCGGCCAGCCGGATCAAGATGCTCGCCGAGCAGACGCCCGCGCACTTCATCGGCTTCGACGCGCTGGCGACCGGAGACACGTCGCTGCTCAAGGAGCCCTTCCGCGTCCGGCGCGAGGCGCTGTCGGAAGCGCTGCACGCCAAGCAGTGGTGCCACATCACCCGCACCACCGAGGACCCCGAAATCGGCGCGCAGTGGCTCGAGGAGTTCGAGGGCGCCGGCCTCGACGGCGTGATCGCCAAACGGCTCGACGGCCCCTATCTGCCGGGCAAACGCGAGATGGTCAAGGTCAAGCACGCCCGCGACGCGGACTGCGTGGCGATGGGCTACCGGATCCACAAGAGCGGGGAGGGTATCGGTTCGATCCTGCTCGGGTTGTACCGCGACGACGGCGAACTGCAGATGGTCGGCGGTGCAGCCTCTTTCACCGCCAAGGACCGGCTCAAGCTGCTGGCCGACCTCGAACCGCTGCGCGAAGGGGACGAGCTTCGTGAAGGTGACCCGAGCCGGTGGAACTCCTCGGCCGACAAGCGCTGGATCCCGGTGCGGCCGGAGAAGGTGTGTGAGGTCGCCTACGACCAGATGGAGGGAAACACCGTGAACGGCAGGCGGTTTCGGCACGCCGTGAAGTTCCGGCGCTGGCGTCCCGACCGTGACCCGCGCAGCTGCACCTTCGACCAGCTCGACGTTCCGATCAACTACGACCTCTACGACGTTCTGGAGTCCTGAAATGGCGAGTGCGGCAGAGGAAATCGATGTCGACGGGGTCAAGGTTCGGCTGACCAGCCCCGGCAAGGTGTACTTCCCAAAACTCGGCAAGAAGAAGGGCTCCAAAGGCGCGCTTGTCGACTACTACCTGGCCGTGGCGAACGGTCCGATGCTAACGGCACTCAAGGACCGACCGACGCACCTGCAGCGCTTCCCCGACGGGATCGAAGGTGAAGAGATCTACCAGAAACGGGTGCCGCAGAAGCGTCCCGACTATCTGCAGACCTGCGTCGTCACGTTCCCCTCCGGGCGCACCGCGGACGCGCTGAAGATCACCCACCCGTCGTCGATCATCTGGGCCGCGCAGATGAGCACGATCACGCTGCACCCGTGGCAGGTGCGCTGCCCGGACACCGAGCATCCCGACGAACTGCGCATCGACCTGGATCCGCAGCCCGGCACCGGTTTTGCCGAAGCCGCCGCGGTGGCGGTGGACGTGCTCAAACCGCTGCTCGACGAACTCGGGCTGGTCGGGTATGCGAAGACGTCGGGCGGTCGTGGTGTGCACGTGTTCCTGCGCATCAAGCCGGACTGGGACTTCATCGCGGTGCGCCGCGCCGGTATCGCGTTGGCCCGCGAAGTGGAGCGGCGCGCACCCGATGCCGTCACGACGGAGTGGTGGAAGGAAGAAAGGGGAGTGCGGGTCTTCATCGACTACAACCAGAACGCCCGCGACCGCACCTTTGCCTCGGCGTACTCGGTGCGCAAAACCCCGATCGCGACGGTGTCCACCCCGTTGGCGTGGAAGAAGTTACGCGACGCCGACCCCGACGACTACACCATGTCCACCGTGCCGAAACTGGTGGCAGAGCGCGACGACCCGTGGGCCGACATCGACAAGACCGCGCAGTCGCTGGCACCGCTGCTGGAGATGGTCGAGGCCGACAACGAACGCGGCCTCGGTGACCTGCCCTATCCGCCGAGCTACCCGAAGATGCCGGGTGAACCGCCTCGGGTCCAGCCCAGCAAGAAGGTGGCCGCCCACTGGGACGAGGACGGCAACCCGGTGGCGGATCGCTAGACGCGAAGCGCCCGTACACGGTTTGCTATGCATATGAAGGTTTCGGTGCTTCGCAAGTTGCTCGCCGCGCTGGCCCTGGTGGCGATGGTGGGCGGCGGCATCGGCATTGCGGCGGTGGTGATCACCGGCGGCCTGTCGCAGGACCCCGCACCGCAGGCCACGCCGCGTACCACGCTTGCTCCGCCGCCACCCAAGGTGCCGACGCCGACGGAGTTCAACGTCGACGTGGTGGTGACCGACCAACAGTGCCAACCCGGCGGCGGCTGCACCTACCAGTACACGATTCAGCCCAAATACATTGGCTTGCATCCGCTCCCGGAAACACCGTTCACGGTGTTCTACGAGGTGATCGGCGGGAACGAGCCGCAGAAGGGCGAGTTCACCGTGCACAAGGACCAGGCCAAAATCCTCAAGGACGTCACGCTGGAAGGCCCTCCGGCCGCGCAGCTCAACGCCAACGTCCTGGACGTGACCGGCTGACGATGAGCACGCCGTCGCTGCTGCGCGCCAAGGAGGGGCTGCCGCGCGGCGTGCTGGGCGCCGCCGACGCGCGGTTTGCGACGGTCGTGCGGATTTTCGCCGGGATGTTCCCGGGTCGGCGGTTCGGCGGCGGCGCGCTGGCGGTCTTCATCGACGGCCGCCCGGTCGTCGACGTCTGGACAGGCTGGTCCGACCGCCGCGGTGAGCAGCTGTGGACAGCCGACACCGGCGCGATGGTGTTCTCCGCGACCAAGGGGGTGGCGGCCACCGTCATCCATCGGCTCGCCGACCGCGGCCTGCTCGACTACGACGAGCCCGTCGCGACGTACTGGCCTGCGTTCGGCGCCAACAACAAGGCCGACATCACGGTGCGTGATGTGTTGCGGCACCGCGCCGGGCTGTCGCACCTGCCCGGCGGCCTCACCAAGGATGAACTGTTGGACCATGAGGTGATGGAGGCCAAGATGGCCGCCGCCGCCGTCGACTACCTGCGCGGCCGGCCCGCCTATCATGCACTGACCTACGGTTGGCTGCTCTCCGGCCTGGCGCGCGCGGTGACCGGATGCGGTATGCGCGAGTTGATCCGCGAGGAGGTGGCGCGTCCGCTCAACACCGACGGGCTGCATCTGGGCCGCCCGCCCGCCGGCTCACCGACCACGGTGGCGCAGATCCTCGCGCCGCAGAGCAGCCGGGCCAACCCGGTGTTCAACTTCGTCGCGCCCAGGGTGGCCGGGCTGCCGCTTTCCGGAGCCTTCGGCGCGATGTTCTTTCCCGGCGTCAAATCCTTTGTCCAAGGCGATATCCCGTTCCTCGACGGTGAGGTCCCGGCCGCGAACGGCGTGGTGACCGCCCGCGCGCTGGCGAAGATGTACGCCGCGATCGCCAACCAAGGCCAGATCGCCGGCACACAGTTTCTCTCCGAAGAGCTGGCCCGCGGGCTGATCGGCAAGCCCAAGCCGTGGCCGGACCTCAACATCGGTTTCCCAATGCCGTTTCACCTCGGCTACCACGAGTCGCCGATCCCCGGTCTGCTCAAGGGATTCGGCCATATCGGACTGGGCGGAACGCTCGGCTGGGCCGACCCGGAAACCGGCAGCGCGTTCGCGTTCGTCCACAACCGGTTGTTGACGCCGATGGTGTTGGACATGGCGTCGTTCGCGGGTCTTGCCGGCCCGTTGCGCAGCGCGATCAGCGTCGCGCGGCGCGCCGGACCGGCTGCCGTGCCGAAATACGGTGCGCGCTACCGAGATCCGATCGTCAAAGCGAAGGGCCGGCCCTAGTTCGCCGGGACGACGCCGCGGGCCTGCGGTAGCGGCAGATCGTTGTAGGTCGCGATGCCTGGTGCGGCGGCGACCACGGCGGGGATCGCGTGGATCGGCGGCATGGCCGTCATGATGTGGCCGAGCTCGAAGAAGTCCTCGATCGAGGCGGCCTGTTCGATCATGTCCTGCGGCGGCAGGAAGCCGACCGTCATGTTGACCGTGGGCCGCCCGTCGATGGTGATCTTCCAGCCGTCACCGTCGATCGGCCAGTCCGGTTCCAGCGTCTGGCCCTTCTTCCACCGCACGCTGATCTCGACCACGTTTCGGCCGTCGACGATCCCCTGCCACCTGACGTAGACACCGGCGACGTGACCCGCAGGGATGGTCCACGACGTCATCACGAGATCCTCGGTGGTCTGCGCGTATTCGGCCACGCACTTGATTTCGTCGAGCTCGACACCGAGCGAATCGGCGACCAGCCGCACCGCCTCGGCGAACACCGCGGTCCCGGTTTCGGCCATCGGCGCCAGATCCGGATCGTCGATCGCCGTGCCGAAGCCGACCGGCCGCTCGGTGTCGGGGGAGTCGTAGAGGGTGGTGTCGGCGGACTCGGCGATGGTGATCTTGTCAACGCGGTCACACGCGGACGCGGCGACGATGGTGAGCAGTTCGGCGAAGCCCGGGCTCACCCCAGAACCGAACAGCGTGGCGCCGCCCTTCTTGCACGCCTCTTCGAGCCGGTCACGGTCGGCGCCCAGGTTGTGCCCGGTGATGAACGACGCCGACGACACCACGTTCACTCCGGCCGACAGGATCCGCACCAGTTCGTCGACGTTGATCCACATCGGGTTGTAGACCACGACCTCGGGCTTCAGCGCGAGCAGCGCGTCGACGTCGTCGGTGGCTTGGACTCCGAGCGGTTCGAGCCCGGCCAATTCGCCGGCGTCGCGGCCGACCTTGTCGTTCGACCACGCGTAGAGGCCGACCAGTTGATAGTTCGGGTTCTTGGCGATCGCCCTCACCGAACTCTTTCCGACGTTTCCGGTGGTCCATTGGACGACGCGGTAAGCAGTGTTTGGCACTTGCACAGCATAAGGTGATCTGGTGTCGAGACGCAGCTTTTTACCGAGCGGCGAAAAGTCATGCGCTTCCGTTTTAGGCTGCAATGATGAGTGGGCGAGCCCGGGGCCGTCCACCCCGGATCAGCCGCAGGAAGATCGTGGCGGCGGCGCGGCGCCTGGCGACCGACGACTTGACCATGCAGGCCGTCGCGGACGAACTCGGGGTCACCCGCAAGGCGCTGCACTACTACGTCGGTGATCGTGAAGGGCTGCTCACGCTGGTGTTGCTCGATCGGTTCGAACGCGAACTCGATACCGTCGAATTGCCGGTCACCGGCGACTGGCGCGCGGTGCTGAGCGCCTACGCCGTCGCGTTTCGCGATGGGCTGGTCCAAGTCGGAATGTCCACCGACTTCACCCAGTTACGAGGTCTCAGCGCGACGGCGGCGCTGTCGCTGGCCGATCGGCTGCTCGACACGCTGCTCACCGCGGGTCTGGATCCCGACAGCGCTCGCCACGCCCTCACGGCCGCCTCCAACATCGCGCAGTCGGCAGCGCAGAGCATCGCCGCGCAGACCGAGTCCGGCGTACACCATCACCGCGCCGAGACCGCCGTCGCGCTGCAACACGAACCCGAGGGAACCTACTCGGCGCTGCGCCGGGTGCTCGAATCCGCGCGGACCGACGTCTACGACGCCGAAGCACAGTTCGATTTCGAACTCGGCCTGCTGATCGCCGGCGTGGCACGGATTCTGATGGATTCTCGAGCCGCCGGCGACTAGCGTCGCCGATCAGACCGTCGGGGTGAGCGCGACCTTGCCCGTGCGTTGCTGACCACCGCGATCGAGCCACGTGACGTCGAGGACGTCACCGGGGTAGTGGCGGTCCAGCACGTAGGTCAGCGCGGTGGCCGAGTCCAAGGGCACGCCGTCGAGGGAGAGCAGGATGTCGCCGTCGACCAACCCCGCACGGTCGGCGGCGCCACCACGCAGCACCTCGGCGATGAATACGCCGGGGCCACGTTGTGCCGTGCGCACGCCGACGCCGAGCAGCACCGGCGGCCCGATGTGCACGCTGTCGGAGGGGATCCGGGCGCGGATCTGGTCGGCGATGGCCATCGCGTCGTTGATCGGGATCGCATAGCCTTCACCGCCCGGGCCGAGCCGGTAGTTCACCGACGCCGCCGTCGTGATCCCGACGACCTGGCCGGCCGCGTTCACCACGGGTCCGCCGGAGTCGCCGGCGACGACGGGCGCCGCGAACTCGATCAGCCCGGTCAGCTCGTCCTTGCTTCCGGTCAGGGTGTCCTCGGCGTTGACGGTGCGACCGAATCCGGTGATGGTGCCGACCTCGCGGGTCAGCGGCCGGTTGCTGCCCATCGCGTTACCCAGCGCGACCACCGGCTCACCGCCCGTCAACGTCGTGGAGTCACCGATCGGGGCGGTGGGCAACCCCAGCGCACCGATCAGTTGAAGCACCGCGATGTCGTGGCGGCGGTCATAGCCGATCAGCTCGGCGGGGTAGGTGCGCCCCGCGACGGTGGCGTTGATGCGGTCTGCGCCCGACACCACGTGGAAGTTGGTCAGCACCTGGCCGTTGGGATCGAGCACGATTCCCGCGCCGTTGCCGATCGCGTTCTGGTAGTCGATCTCGGTGTCGAGGCGCACGACGGCGGGTTCGACCTGTGTTGCCGCCGCCAGCGGGTCTGCGGGTGCGGCCATGGACGTCGCCGGGCTCAGCGGCGCGAACAGCGCCAGAATCGCGGCAAGCGCGATCAGCAGCACCGGTCGCGGGCGACGGTTGGGGTAATTGCCCATGCGCCCATATTGCCCGAAAAGTGCGTAGCTAATCGTCTAGCGCGACGCCACCACGCAGCCGTCGGCGCCGTCGGCGGGTCGGCTCGGCTTTGCCAGAAGGACGCCGGTTGCGAAGTTTCCCGTTGGTGGACGCCGATCCGGCGACGTCGTCGTCATCGCCAGCAGAAGTGTCGTCGCGGTCCGATTCATCGTCGTCGGATGCGTCACCGGCCGAGTCTTCCGCGGTGATTTCCGCAGGGGTGTCCCCGGTGACGTCCTCATCCGCCCCATCGGTCTCTTCGGCCTCGTCGGCCTCAGCTGATGCTTCTGCCTCGTCGTCGACCGAGCCGACCGCGCCGCCCTGCTCGTCGTCCTTCTTGCGGCCGCGACGGCCCCGCGGCTTCTTGGTCTTCAGCGGTTTCGGCGGCGGGGGCGGCAACTCGGCCACATAGGCCAAATAGAACGCGAAGACACCGAGCAGCGCGATCGCGGCGGCCGCGCCGTAGCTGCCGAACAACCACTGGCCCGCAGTGTCGAGCGAAAGCCAGATCTCGCTGATGGCCGCGCCCAGGATCAGCACCCCCGCGACGACGTGCAGCACTGTCGCGGTGACCCGCAGTCGCAGCGCCAACTGAGGTGTGCGCAACTCCGGTTTCCTGGTGCGCACCCATTCGAGCACCGCAGGCAGCGCGGCCAGGCCGATGAGCACGCCGACGACGATGCGCGCCACGGTGCCCAGCGTGTGCGAGGTAGTGCCTACCAGCTCCCACCAGCGGGGCAGCACGAAAAAGAAGTACAGGACACCGGCAATCAGAGAGAACAACGCGTGCCAAATCACCGCGATGGTGCGGCTCATGCCCCTCCTACGCGCCCCGTGAGCGCTGGTCGGTGTTTTCTTGGCCGGGGTGCGACCGTAACCGTCGCACCCCGGGCCGCGTGCGGAGGATGCGGGATTTGAACCCGCGAGGGCTATTAACCCAACCCGCGTTCCAGGCGAGCGCCATAGGCCACTAGGCGAATCCTCCGCGGGCCATGGTAACCGACCTGGCCCATATGGCCGTCAAGTTGTCCGCGGCGGTGGTATTAGACTCGCCTCGGACCCCGCGTGGCGTCCATCCTGTGAACTCCCCCAGGGCCGGAAGGCAGCAAGGGTCAATGGGCTCTGGCGGGTGCGCGGGGTCCCCTCAATTTTTCCGCTCTGTCCATGGCTCGAAGTGAAAGGCGCACTGTGTCGTTTCAGTCGCTTGGCTCCGACGAGCTCGCCGCACAGCATGAGCAGCAACAGCGCAACTACGCCGAGCTGCAGGCCAAGGGCCTCAAGCTGGATTTGACCCGCGGCAAGCCGTCCTCCGCCCAGCTCGATCTGTCCAACGCCCTGCTCGAGCTGCCCGGCTCGGGCCCGGACGCGTTCCGGGACGCCGACGGCACCGACACCCGCAACTACGGGGGCGCGCACGGCCTGCCCGAACTGCGCGCGATCTTTGGCGAGTTGCTCGGCATCGCCGTGCCCAACCTGATCGCAGGCAACAACGCCAGCCTGGAGCTGATGCACGACGTCGTGGTGTTCTCGATGCTGCACGGCGGCATGGACTCGGCGCGGCCGTGGGGCGCCGAACCGGCGGTCAAGTTCTTATGCCCGGTGCCCGGCTATGACCGGCATTTCGCGATCTGCGAAACGCTGGGCATCGAGATGATTCCCGTGCCGATGCGCGACGACGGCCCGGACGTCGACCTGATCGAGGAGCTGGTGGCCGCCGACCCCGCGATCAAGGGCATGTGGTGCGTGCCGGTCTACGCCAACCCGACCGGCGTGACGTACTCCTGGGAGACCGTGCGTCGGCTGGTCCAGATGCGCACCGCGGCAACCGATTTCCGGCTGATGTGGGACAACGCGTACGCGGTGCACACCTTGACCCACGACTTCGAACGCAGCATCGACGTGCTGGGCCTGGCCGAGGCCGCGGGTAACCCGAACCGCCCGCTGGTGTTCGCCTCGACCAGCAAGATCACCTTCGCCGGCGCCGGCGTCAGCTTCCTCGGCGGCTCGCTGGGCAACATCGCCTGGTATCTGCAGTACGCGGGCAAGAAATCCATCGGCCCGGACAAGGTCAACCAGCTTCGCCACCTGCGCTTCCTTGGCGACGCCGACGGGGTGCGGCTGCACATGCAACGCCATCAGCAGCTGCTGGCCCCCAAGTTCGCGGCCGTGCTGGAGATCCTCGAAGACCGGTTCGGCGAGTCCAAGATCGCGTCGTGGACCGAACCCAAGGGCGGCTACTTCATCAGTTTGGACGTGCTGCCCGGCACCGCTCGGCGCACGGTCGCGCTGGCCAAGGACGCAGGCATCGCGGTTACCGAGGCCGGTGCCACATTCCCGTATCGAAAAGACCCGGAAGACAAGAATATTCGGATCGCGCCGACGTTCCCGCCCGAGCCCGAGCTGCGCGAGGCGATCGACGGTTTGGCCACCTGCGCGTTGTTGGCGGCCACCGAGGCGCTTGTCGGCGCGTCTGGGTAGCCTGCGAAGCGTGGCGCTCTACCGCAAGTACCGGCCCGCGACCTTCGCCGAGGTCGTCGGCCAGGAGCATGTCACCGAACCGCTGTGCACCGCGCTGACGGCCGGGCGCATCAACCACGCGTACCTGTTCTCCGGGCCGCGCGGCTGCGGTAAGACGTCGTCGGCGCGCATCCTGGCCCGCTCGCTGAACTGTGCGCAGGGGCCGACCCCGACCCCGTGCGGGGTGTGCGACTCCTGCGTGGCGCTCGCGCCTAACGGTCCCGGCAGCGTCGACGTCGTCGAACTCGACGCGGCCAGCCACGGCGGCGTCGACGACACCCGGGAGTTGCGGGACCGGGCCTTCTACGCCCCCGCCCAGTCGCGGTACCGCATCTTCATCGTCGACGAGGCGCACATGGTCACCCCCGCGGGCTTCAACGCGCTGTTGAAGATCGTCGAGGAGCCACCGGATCACCTGATCTTCGTGTTCGCCACCACCGAACCGGAGAAGGTGCTGCCGACCATCCGCTCGCGCACCCACCACTATCCGTTCCGGCTGTTGGCGCCGCGGATCATGCGTGGGCTGATCGAACGGATCTGCGCGCAGGAACAGGTCCAGGTCGACGACGCCGTCTATCCGCTGGTCATCCGGGCCGGCGGCGGATCACCGCGGGACACCCTCTCGGTGCTGGACCAGCTGTTGGCAGGGTCGAAAGCGGGTGCGACGGGCAACCACATCACCTATTCGCGGGCGCTGGCGCTGTTGGGCGCCACGGATGTGGCGCTCATCGACGTCGCGGTGGACGCGCTGGCGGCCGGGGATGCCGCCGCATTGTTCGGTGCCGTCGAGTCGGTGATCGACGCGGGCCACGATCCGCGCCGGTTCGCCAGCGATCTGCTGGAACGCTTCCGGGACCTGATCGTGTTGCAGGCGGTGCCCGACGCGATCGCCCGCGGGGTGGTGGACGGACCCGAGGACGTGCTGGACCGGATGCGCGAGCAGGCCGAGCGGATCGGCACCGCGACGCTGACCCGCTACGCCGAGGTGGTGCACGCCGGGCTGGGCGAGATGCGCGGCGCCACCGCGCCTCGGCTGCTGCTCGAGGTGGTGTGCGCGCGCCTGCTGCTGCCCTCGGCCAGCGACACCGAATCGGCGCTGCTGCAACGCGTTGAGCGCATCGAGAAGCGCCTCGACGTGTCGATACCCGCATCGGACGCGGTGGGTTCGTCGGCGCCCAAGCAGTTCGTCCGCAAGAGCCACGCGCCGCCGCCGACGCCGCAACCCGAGGCCACACCCGCGGCGCCGCCACCCGAACCCGCGCCCGCGCCGGAACGCCCGTCGGCGCCACCGCCCGCGTCGGCACCGGAACCGCCGTCGTCACCGCCGCCGGTGCGGCCACCGTCGGATCCGGTCGTGGCGGCCCCGCCGGCGGCCACCGGGCTCGACGCCGCCGCGGTGCGCCGAGTGTGGAGCACGGTGCGTGAGAAGGTACGCAACCTGCGGCGCCCCACCGACGTGATGCTCGACGGCGCCACCGTGCTCGCCGTCGAAGGCGACACGCTGGTGCTCAGCCACCCCTCCGCGCCGTTGGCCAAACGCCTTGTCGAACAGCGAAACTCCGACATCATCCGGGAAGCGCTCAAGGACGTCCTCGGTGTCGATTGGAAGATTCGGTGTGAGGCGGGTGCCGCCCCGCCCACCCCCGCTGCGGCCAGCCCCGGTTCCCCCGCGCCCAGCCAGCACCACGACGACGAGGAGAGCATGCTGGCCGAGGCCAGCAGCGAAACCTCCGAGACGCCGCGTCGCGACCCCGAAGAAGCCGCGCTGGAACTGCTGCAGAGCGAACTGGGTGCCCGCCGCATCGACGGCTAGCGACGAAAGGCTAGGCCGTCCACCACGGGCGCAGCGGAAGACCGCCGTCGTCGCCCTGGTTGTTGGGCTTGACCGCAAGCACCTGGTGCAGCTGAACGGTGTTGGTCTCGAAGCCCAGCCGCGAGCCGGCCATGTACAGCCCCCACACCTTGGCGGTCGGCAGGCCCACCTCGGCGACGGCCTCATCCCAGTGCTCGACGAGGTTGCGGCACCAGTCGCGCAGCGTGAGCGCGTAATGGTTGCGCAGGTTCTCTTCGTGCACCACCTCGAGGCCGACGTCCTGGGCTTCGGTGATGATGCGGCCCGAGCCGGTGAGCTCGCCGTCGGGAAACACGTAGCGGTCAATAAAGCCGCCTGCGGTCGGCGCGGACCTGTTGTCGGGGCGGGTGATGCAGTGGTTGAGCAGAAGCCCGCCGGTGCGCAGCTTCGAGCGCAGGAACCGGAAGTACGCCGGGTAGTTGTGCACGCCGATGTGCTCGGTCAGACCGATCGAGGACACCGCGTCGAAACCGGATTCGCGCACGTCGCGGTAGTCGCCGTGGCGCACCTCGGCCAGATCGGACAGCCCGTCCTCGGCGATGGCCTTCTGCGCCCAGATGGCTTGCGCCTTGGACAGCGTCACGCCGACCGCCGACACCCCCTGGCTCGCGGCGTAGCGCACCATGCCGCCCCAGCCGCACCCCACGTCGAGCAGGCGATCACCGGGTTCGAGGTTGAGCTTCTCGAACACCAGCCGGTACTTGTTGTCCTGCGCCTCCTCCAGCGTGGCGTCGGCGTGCGGATAGCAGGCGCAGGTGTAGGTCATCGACGGGCCCAGCACCCACTCATAGAAGGTGTTGGACACGTCGTAGTGGTGGTGGATGGCTTCGGCGTCACGGGTTTTACTGTGCCGCAACCCTTCTGCGATGCGACGCCACCGCGGCAGTGCCTCCTGCGGCGGCGGCGCGATCGGCTTGAGGTGCTCGAAGCCCAGCGATCGCACGATGTTGGCCAGCACCCGCGGCGACGGCCGCTTGAACTCCATCTTGTCCGCGAGCGCCTTGAGTAGGTCATAGGGGTCGCCCGGATGCACACCGCGGGCCTCCAGATCACCTGACACGTACGCCCGCGCCAGCCCCAGATCCCCTGGCGCGGTGGCGAGATACGTTGTGCCGCGCGGTGTCAACAGGTCCAGGCCCAGCGAGGCGTCCTGCGGCCCGGCCGTGCTGCCGTCGTACGCGCTGAACCGCAGCGGCAACCGGCCGCCGGCGAGGATCTCGAGGATCTCGGCGAGCGTGAACTTGCGGGTAGGTGTGGAAGTCGAGTGTTCTTTGAACGTCGTCATCGTCGTTGCACCGCCTTCGCATACAGGTCGAGGAGACGTGAGTCGGGATCATAACTTTTTTTGACGGTCTTGTAGGTTTCACCGCCGTAGAGGTCGTCAAACTCGTCGCGGCTGTAATACGCATCGGAATACAGCGATTTGTGCCCGTCGAGTTCGCTGACCTTACGTTCGATGAGTCGGTTCGTGTGGCCCTGCTCGGCTGGCCAATCCGGGCCGACCGGCACCGACGACCAGAAACCGATGTTGACGTAGGTGCGGTCGGGCCGGATCGGATACAGCGGCCAGGTGTCGCCCGAGTTCTGGTCTCCGCGAAGTTTCAGGGGGCACAACCAGATCGGTTCGATGGGCACGTTGTCGACGAACCAGTGCAGGAACTCGGTGGTCCGCTCGATCGGCACCTCGATGTCTTGGACGACCCGTTCGCGAAGCGGGTTGGCCGGCCTGGAGAGCGTGCGTGCCTCGATGCGGTCTGCGACGTTGAACCGCTGGTCGACTGCGATCAGCTTCCAGTAGAAGCTGCTGCGCCGCAAGCGCCGCGGCCAGATCCGTCTGATCCGCGGGTTCTGCACGCCGAACGCGCGCGAACACCAGAACCAGTCGGTGTCCCATCGCCACAGGTAGTCGTGGATGGTGAGCCGATCGTCCTTGGCGCCCTCGGAATGCTGAATCGAGCGGTAGTAGATCTGCTGGCCGGTGTAGTCGCTGACCGGACCCGGCGTCGAGGTCTGCGTGCCCAACACCAGATAGCTCTCGTCGGTGGAGAACACCACACCGTCGAGGTAGTCCACTGGTGTGCCGTCGTGGTCGCGGGTCGCCACGATGCGCTCCATGGCGGCGACCATGTCCTCGAGCGTGTGAAAACGTAGATGGCGCAACGCGACGAACGGTTTGACGGTCTCCAGCTCGATCTTGAGGCGCACCGAATAGCCAAGCGTGCCATAGGAGTTGGGAAACGCCCGATACAGCTCGACGTGTTGGTCGGGGGAGGCGGTGAGCACCTCGCCGGTGCCGGTCAGGATGTCCATCTCCAACACCGACTCATGGGGCAACCCGTTGCGGAACGACGTTGACTCGATGCCGAGCCCGGTGACCGCCCCGCCCAGGGTGATCGTCTTCAGCTGCGGCACCACCAGCGGGGACAGCCCGTAGGGCAGGGTGGCCGCGACGAGGTTCTCGTAGGTGCACATGCCGGCGACGTCGGCGGTGCGAGCATCGGGGTCGACGGAGATGACACCGGTCAGGCCCGAGACGTCGAGTCCCTTGGTCGTGGTCTTGGCGCGAGCCCGGAACAAATTGGAGGTCGGTTTGGCAAGACGTACGGTGGCGTTCGGCGGGATCGCCCGGTAGCTGGCCAGCAGCCGCTGGACCCCCGCCGCGTGGGCAGCACGTGCGTCGGTCTCATCAGCAGACACAGATATACGCTAGTCGGCGTTCGCAGCCGATGCGACCGCACGATCAAACCAGGAGATATCCAGATGGCACAGGTCAGCGCAGCCAGCACGGTCTTGATCGACGCGCCGCCGGAGACGGTGCTGGCGGCGATCGCCGACTATGCGACCGTGCGCCCCAAGATCCTGTCGGAGCACTACCGCGACTACCGGGTGCTCGAAGGCGGACAGGGTGCGGGCTCGGTCGCGACGTGGAAACTGCAGGCCACCAAGTCGCGGGTGCGTGACGTCAAGGCCAACGTCGACGTCGCGGGCCACACCGTCATCGAGAAGGACGCCAACTCGTCGATGATCACCAACTGGACCGTGGCGCCTGCGGGTCCGGGGTCGTCGGTCACCGTCAAGACGTCCTGGCAGGGCGCCGGCGGGGTCGGCGGTTTCTTCGAGAAGACGTTCGCGCCGCTGGGTCTGCGCAGGATCCAGGACGAGGTGCTGGCCAACCTCAAATCCCACGTCGAGCGGGAATCTCGTTAAGGGGTCGATTAACAAGCACCTGCGGTGCAGGCAATCAACCCCTTAGAGCGCAAAGCGGCTAGCTGGTGGCCAGGAACCCCGCGATGCCGCGCACTACCGCGTCGGCGTACTTCTGTCTGCCTTCGGGCGTCTTCATCAGCCCGGAGTCGACCGGGTTCTTCATATTGCCCAACTCGACCAGGATCGACGGGTACTGCGCGAGGTTCAGGCCCGCGATGTCCGAGCGCGGGTTGAGCCCACCCTCGCCGATGTAGGTGGCGGGCACGAAGCCGGACGCCTTGAGCTGGTCCCGCATGATCTGCGCGAACCGCGGCGACGGCCCCGCCTGCGCCTGGTTGAGCGGCGGCGAGGAGTACAGCACATGGAAACCGCGCCCCGTCGGAGGTCCGCCGTCGGCGTGGATGCTCACGATCGCGTTGGGCTTCAGCGAATTGGCCATCGCGGCGCGCTGGTCGACACATGGGCCGAGCGCATTGTCATTGCCACGAGACATCGCGGTGCGCACGCCGAGCTTGGTGAGCGCCTGGCGGATGCGCAAGGTGGTGTCCCAGGTGAACGTGTGCTCGGCGTAGCCGTCGTCGGTCGACGTGCCGCTGGCCTGGCAGTCCTTGGTGCCGCCGCGGCCGGTCGGCACTTGGCGGCCGATCGAGTCGTCGTTGGCGCCGTTGTGGCCGGGGTCGAGGAAGACGATCTTGCCGGCGATGTTGGACGGGGCGGCGCGGACGTCACTGGCAGGGATGATGAGCGTCGACGCGGCGACGATCAGACCGGCGGCCACCGCGGCTGAGCCGCGTATTGCTGTGGCGGCGCCGACACGCAGGCGGGCAAGCACGGGCGTCACCGTAGCCTCGAGCACGACTACGCTGAAAGGCCAAACCGCCCCATGCGGGCGACAGCAACCAAGTCGAGACCAATACGCAAGGGGACCGTCATGCAACCCGGAGGCATGCAGCCCGGAGGCCAGCCCGATATGTCGGCGCTCCTCGCCCAGGCACAGCAGGTGCAGCAGCAGTTGATGGAGGCGCAGGAGGCGCTGGCCAACTCGCAGGTGCACGGTCAGGCCGGCGGCGGGCTGGTGCAGGTCACCATGAAGGGCAGCGGCGAGGTGGTCGCGGTGTCGATCGACCCGAAGGTGATCGACCCGAACGACGCCGAGACGCTGCAGGACCTCATCGTCGGCGCCATCGCCGACGCGGCCAAGCAGGTCACCATCCTGGCGCACGACCGGCTCGGGCCGCTCGCGGGCGGGATGGGCGACCTGGGTCTGCCGGGAATGTAATTGTTCGAGGGCCCGGTCCAAGACCTGATCGACGAGCTCGGCAAGCTGCCCGGCATCGGGCCGAAGAGCGCGCAGCGGATCGCGTTTCACTTGCTGTCGGTCGAGCCGCCCGACATCGACCGGTTGACCGCGGTGCTGTCGAAGGTGCGCGACGGCGTCAAACACTGCGCGGTGTGTGGCAACGTATCCGACGACGACCGCTGCCGCATCTGCTCGGATGCCCGCCGCGACGGGTCGGTGGTGTGCGTGGTCGAGGAACCCAAGGACGTGCAGGCCGTCGAACGCACCCGCGAGTTCCGAGGCCGCTACCACGTGCTCGGAGGTGCGCTGGATCCGTTGTCGGGCGTCGGACCGGATCAACTGCGGATTCGCGAGCTGCTCAACAGGATTGGTGAACGCGTCGACGGCGTCGACATCACCGAGGTGATCATCGCGACCGACCCGAACACCGAGGGGGAGGCCACCGCGACGTATCTGGTGCGGATGCTGCGCGACATTCCGGGGTTGACCGTGACCCGGATCGCGTCGGGCTTACCGATGGGCGGTGATCTGGAGTTCGCCGACGAATTGACGCTGGGCCGGGCGCTGGCGGGCCGCCGCGCGCTGGCGTAGCGCGGCGAGTTTCCGCGGGTTTTCCGCGAAACGTACGTTAGCGCGGCCGCCTCTCGCACTTTTCCTCGTTAACGTACATCTCGCGAAGGTGTCGGTGCGCGGGTGCAGTATTCGCGCATGGGGGACGTCTTTCTGGGCAGCGAAGCCCTCGCCGAAGGCAAGCTCACCGAGCACCAACTGCGTCGGTGGTATCGGACCGTCTTCCGCGATGTGTACATCTCAAAGGACTCCGAGCTCTCGCTGCGAGATCGGATCAGGGGCGCGTGGCTGCGATCGCATCGTAACGGCGTCATCTCCGGCGTCGCAGCCTCGGCTCTGCACGGTGCTTCCTGGGTGGACGTGGATACGCCGATCGAGCTGATATCGCCACGTCTACGCCCCCAGCAGGGACTCGTGGTGCGCAACGAGACGGTGGCGCCTGATGAAATCACCAAAATCGCGGGGTTACCTGTGACAACACCTGCGCGAACGGCATTCGACCTAGGCCGATATCTCCCCAGAAGTCAGGCGGTCGCCAGACTCGACGCGCTGACACGGGCCGCACCATATTCAACCGAGGACGTAGCACTACTTGCCAAACGCTATTGCGGTGCGCGCGGCCTCAAAGCCTTGCGTATCGCGCTACCGCTTGTGGATGGCGGGGCGGCCTCGCCTAGGGAAACCTGGCTCCGGCTGTTGTACATCGATGCGGGATTGCCCAAGCCCGCCACGCAGATTCCGATTGTCGGTGCGAATGCCCGAGTCATCCGCTGGGCGGACATGGGTTGGGACGACTACATGGTGGTGTCCGAGTACGACGGGGATCAGCATCGCGCTCGCCGGCAATATGCGAAAGACATTCGCGCTTTGCGGCAAGCGAGGAGTCTCGGCTGGATCGTCGATCAGGTGATCAAGGAGGACCGCGACGCCGAGATCATCAAGCGGGCCTGGGATGCGATGGTTTCCCGCGGTTGGCGGCCGACGACGCCGCCTCGATATCCGTGACTGCGGCCTCGCGGGCGCACCGCACCTAGGCCCGGCGGGGGGCGACCAGCCGCTCGCGGCGCAACTGCTCGACCTCGGGCAGCTCCAAGGGCGCCAGCTCGCCGACGACCCGAGACAACAGGTGATCGGCCAACTGCGGGTTGCGCGCCAGACACGGCCCGTGCAGGTAGGTGGCGACGACGCTGCCCTGCACCGCACCGTCGATGCCGTCGCCGTCCCGGTTGCCCGCCCCGCTGACCACCCGGCCGAGGGGCCGAGCCATAGCACCCAAAACCGTTCCCCCGCGGTGGTTCTCGAAACCGGTGAGCCGCTCAGTGAGCCCTTCCAGCAACGGCTGCGACACCACCTCACCGATCGAGCGGTCATCCTGCGGCGCCGTCGTCGCATCCAGGAGGCCGACCCCCTCGACCCGTTCGCCCGACGATGTCTCATACCAATGCCCCAGCACCTGGATCGCCGCGCAGATCGCCAGCACCGGGGCGCCGCGCGAAACAGCTCGCTGCAGACCCGGATAGCGCAGCAAGTGTGTGGTGGCCAGCCGCTGCGCGTAATCCTCCGCTCCGCCCAACGTGTACAGGTCCAGCTCGGCGGGCACCGGATCCGCTAGCGTGATCTCGATGATCTCGGCGTCATACCCGCGAAGCCGCAACCGCTCCCGCAGCACCACCGCATTGCCGCCGTCGCCGTAGGTGCCCATCACGTCGGGCAGCACCAACCCGATCCGCACCCTCGACTCAGCCACGGCGCTCCAATACCCGGTTCAGTTGCAGAAACGCGGTGTAGTTCGCGATCACCTCGACGTGCCCCGGCGGACACGACGCGATCGCAGCGACGGTGTCGTGCACCAGCGTGTGCTCGACGCCCGCATACCCGAGCCGCACCGCGAGATCGGTGCCGCGCTCACCGGCCGCCACCACCTTCGTATCGCCGAAGTGCTCGAAGCGCACATCCCACAGCCACGACAGATCCTCGCCGTCGGGCACCTGCCCGTTGACCGAGATCACCACGCCCGCACCGTGTTTATCGACCATCGACAGCGCCTCCTGCCACCCCGCGGGGTTCTTAGCCAACAGCATGCGCACGGTGTGCTCACCGAGCCGCACCGTGCGGTAGCGCCCGGCGACCTCGTCGACCGCCGACACCGCCGCCACCGCCGCAGCAGGATCGGCGCCCATGGTCACCGCCGCCGCCACCGCCTGGGTGGCGTTGCCGCGGTTCACCGCCCCGGGCAGCGCCAACGTCATCGGCAAGGTAAACCCGTCCGGTCCATAGATATTCGTCTCGTCGAACCACCAGTGCGGGCGGGGACGTTTGAAATCCGTTCCGGTGGAACGCCACTGCGCACCATCACGCACGATGATCTCGCCGGAGCGCGGGCAGCTCACCGAATCGTTGGCCCATCCGCCGCCGGCGGCCACCCACACCACGTGCGGGCTGTCATAGGCCGCCGACGTCATCAGCACGTCGTCGCAGTTGGCCACCACCACCGCCGCGGGATGCCGGGCCAGCCCGGCCCGCAGCGTGCGCTCGATGTGGTTGATCTCGCCGACGCGGTCCAGCTGGTCGCGTGACAGGTTCAGCAGCACGATCACCTCCGGATCGACGGCATCGGCCACGTGCGGCACGTGCATCTCGTCGACCTCCAACGCGGCCAGCGGCGCGTCACGGGCCCCGGCGAGTGCGGCCACCAGCCCGGCGTCCATGTTGGCGCCGGTGTCGTTGGTCGCGACGGTTTCAGCGGCACCGGGTGCCGCGCCGATCGTGCGCAGCGCCGCGGCGGTCATCCGGGTGGTCGTCGACTTGCCGTTGGTCCCGGTCACCACCACGGTGCGACGGCCCCGCCCCAGCTGCCGCAGCAGCGACTTGTCCAGCGTCAACGCCACCAGGCCGCCGATCATCGCGCCGGCGCCGCGTCCGGTGACCCGCGACGCCCAGCGCGCCGCGGAACCGGCCGCCAGCGCGCCGCGCCCTCGTATGGTGACCATTCCCGGAAGTCTATGAGGGCGCCGAAACCGCGGCCGACACGCTGCACCGCCGACCGGCGAGGTCCCTGGTTTGTCGGACTACCGTGCCATCCTCAAACTGTGAGCCACTTGTGGGGCCGACCGGCACACGAGGCCGGCGCCGGCTGGGCGGTCGTCGACGTGGAAACCACCGGTTTCCGCCCCGGCCAGGCTCGCATCGTCAGCATCGCCGCGCTTGCCCTCGGCGACGACGGCAACGTCGAACAGAGCCTGTACAGCCTGCTCAATCCCGGCGTCGACCCGGGCCCCACCCACGTGCACGGGCTGACCGCCGAGATGCTGGAGGGCCAGCCGTGTTTCGGCGACGTCGTCGGGCCGCTGATCGAACTGCTCGACGGTCGCACCCTGGTCGCCCACAACGTCGGTTTCGACTACTCGTTTCTGGCCGCCGAAGCCGAGCTGGTGAACGAGGAGCTGCCCACCGACACGGTGATGTGCACCGTGGAGCTGGCCCGCCGCCTCAGTCTGGGCACCGAGAACCTGCGGCTGGAGACGCTGGCCGCGCACTGGGGCGTCACACAGATGAAGCCGCACGACGCCCTCGACGATGCGCTGGTGCTCGCCCAGATCCTCAAACCCGTGCTGGTGCGCGCACGCGAACGCAAGGTGTGGCTGCCGGTGCATCCGGTGACGCGGCGACGCTGGCCCAACGGCCTGGTCACCCACGACGAGGTCCGCCCGCTGAAGATGTTGGCGTCGCGGATGCCGTGCCCGTACCTGAACCCCGGCCGCCACATCGACGGCAGGCCCCTGGTGCAGGGCATGCGCGTCGCGTTGTCGGCCGAGGTCGACCACACCCACGAAGAGCTGGTCGAACGGATCCTGCACACCGGGCTGGCCTACACCGACACCGTCGACATGTTGACGTCGCTGATCATCTGCAACGAGCCCGAACCCCAGCAGGGCAAGGGCTATCAGGCCAAGACGCTCGGGGTGCCGCTGGTCAACGACGCCGACTTCCTGGCCCGCCTCGACGACGTCGTCACCGGCACCGGTATCGAGGAGTTCACCGACACCCGAGCCGCCGGCGAGCAGTTCGCGCTGTTCTGACCCGAAGCGCTACCGGGGTCGGTTGCGTGTGGGCTTCAGCTCGGCTGAGGGCGTGCGGCCCGGTTCACCGCCGACACCACCGCGCGCAGTGACGCGGTCGTGATCGACGTCGCGATACCGACGCCCCACACTGTGCGGCCGTTGATCGACGCCTCGACATACGCGGCGGCCTTGGCCTCCTCGCCCGACGACATGGCGTGCTCGGAGTAGTCCAGCACGTTGACGTTGATGTCGATCGCGCCGAGCGCGTCGACGAACGCCGCGAGCGGACCGTTTCCCGCGCCGACGATCTCGTGCTCCACACCATCGACGGCAACGACCGCCTCCACGGTGTCGGTGCCACCGTCGACCTCGGCGGCGGTCACCTTCTGCCGGATCCGTTCCAGCGGACGCACCGGCGCCAGGTACTCGTCGTAGAAGACGTCCCACATCTCCTTGGGCGACACCTCGCCGCCCTCGCCGTCGGTGATCGCCTGGATCGCCTGGGAGAACTCGATCTGCAGCCGCCGCGGCAGCGCCAGGCCGTGGTCGGCCTTCATGATGTAGGCCACACCGCCCTTGCCCGACTGCGAGTTCACCCGGATGACGGCCTCGTAGGTGCGGCCCACGTCGCGCGGATCGATCGGCAGATAGGGCACCTGCCACAGGATGTCGTCGACGTCGGAATCCGCTTCGTCGGCAGCGACTTTCATCGCGTCCAGGCCCTTGTTGATGGCGTCCTGATGGCTGCCGGAGAACGCGGTGTACACCAGATCGCCGCCGTAGGGGTGGCGTTCGGGCACCGGCAGCTGGTTGCAGTACTCGACGGTGCGGCGGATCTCGTCGATGTTGGAGAAGTCGATCTGCGGGTCGACGCCGCGGGAGAACAGGTTCATGCCCAGCGTGACGATGCACACGTTGCCGGTGCGCTCGCCGTTGCCGAACAGGCAGCCCTCGATCCGGTCCGCGCCGGCCGCGTAGCCCAATTCCGCTGCGGCGACGGCGGTTCCGCGGTCGTTGTGCGGGTGCAGCGACAGCACGATGCTGTCGCGGCGGTTCAGGTTGCGGCTCATCCACTCGATCGAGTCGGCGTAGACGTTGGGGGTGGCCATCTCCACGGTGGCGGGCAGGTTGATGATCAGCGGCCACTCCGGTGTGGGGGCGATGATGTCGCTGACCGCGTCGCAGACCTCTTTGGCGTACACCAGCTCGGTGCCGGTGTAGGACTCCGGGGAGTACTCGAACCGCCACTGGGTGCCGGGGTATTTCTTGGCTTCCTCGACACACTTACGCGCCCCATCGACGGCGATGGCCTTGACTTGCTCGCGATCGCCCTTGAACACCACGCGGCGCTGCAGGATCGACGTCGAGTTGTAGAAGTGCACGATCGCCCGCGGCGCGCCCTCGCACGCCTGGAAGGTCCGCTCGATGAGCTCCGGGCGGCACTGCGTGAGCACCTGGATGGTGACGTCGTCGGGGATCGCGCCCTGCTCGATGATCTCGCGGACGAAGTCGTAGTCGGTCTGGCTGGCCGACGGGAAACCGACCTCGATCTCCTTGTAACCCATCCGCACCAGCAGGTCGAACATGCGGCGTTTGCGGGCCGGGCTCATCGGATCGATCAGCGCCTGGTTGCCGTCGCGCAGGTCCACCGCACACCACATCGGTGCGGTGTCGATGATCCGGTCGGGCCAGGTGCGGTCAAACGGGATCTGGGCGGTACCTGACGCCGGGTTCCCGCCCGGCACCTCGTCAGTGAAGCTGCGGTAGCGGTGCACCGGCATCGCCGACCCGCGCTGGGTGTTCCAGGCGGGCTGCTTCGGGTTGGGCGGACCCCCGGGTGTGGTGATGGTGCGCACGGACGCAAACGCGTCAGGGGAATCGGGGGAAGATTTCGAGAAAGTGGTCACGATGGTTGCTCCGGGAGTTGGACGGGACTCGACCGGCGCATCGTCGAACACCCGCGACGGGAAGCCGGTCTGGATCAGACCCCGTCGCGGCTGCCGAGAAGGAGCACCCGCTGCACCCGGCCACTCTAGCAAGCCCGCCGGTGCTGAGAAAACCCCTGGTGATGCAGTTGGGCAACGCCGATCGTTAGAGTTCAGGCGGTGAAAGTCGATCGGCGGTGGTGGGTGGCCATCGGGGTGGTGGTTCTGGTCGTGGCGGCCCTTGTCTACAGCATGTTCAACCGCCCGCCCGAGGAGTGCGATGCCGTGCGGGAGTTGTTGGAGTACAACCAGTCTCAGGCTGCGCTGATCGAGTCGAAATCCGGTGAGGGGGACGGCTTGCCCACCATGGCCGAAGAGACCGCGTACCGGGCGTGGGCCGACGGGTTGTCCGAACGGGCGCAGAAGGTCAGCCGAAGCGCACCGGATCTGGAGTGGACCAGCTCACAGTTGGCGAACCTCGCCGACGAGTTCGTCGGCAAGATGTCCATCGTGCGCGCTGAAACCGAAGCGCGCGCCCCCGGCGCCCCGCCGCCGCCGACGTTTTACGAGATGGCGGCCATCAACGCCCAGATCAGCCAGAAGCTCGCCCACCTGGCCGAGGTGTGCGACATCTGACGCCGGCAATAAGGTGACCGGTGTGTGCACTCGAGTGGTCTACCTGGGGACCGGCGAACGGATCGTCACCGGCCGGTCGATGGATTGGAAGTTCGAGATCGGAACCAACCTGTGGGCGCTGCCCCGCGGGGTGACGCGCACCGGGCAGGCCGGTCCCGACTCGGCGACGTGGACGGCCAAGTACGGCAGCGTGGTGGCGACCGGCTACGACATCTGCACCACCGACGGCGTCAACGAGGCCGGGCTGGCCGCCAACCTGCTGTGGCTGGCCGAATCCGAATACCCGTCCAACACCGGGGACCGGCCCGCCGTCGCGCTGTCGTTGTGGGCGCAGTACGTGCTGGACAACTTCGCCACCGTCGCCGAGGCGGTCGCCGCGCTGACCGCCACGCCGCTGCGGGTGGTGACGGCCGAAGTGCCCGGTCAGCACCGGTTGGCCACCCTGCACCTGGCCATGTCCGACGCCACCGGGGACAGCGCGATTGTCGAGTACATCGACGGCGAGCAGGTCATCCACCACGGTCGCCAGTACCAGGTGATGACGAACTCGCCGATCTTCGCCAAGCAGCTCGCGATCACCGAGTACTGGCAGCAGATCGGCGGGACCGTGATGCTGCCCGGCACCAACCGCGCCGCCGACCGGTTCGTGCGGGCGTCGTTCTACATCGACGCGGTGCCCAAGATCGCCGACCCGCTCGAGTCGGTCGCGGTGGTGATGAGCGTGGTGCGCAACGTCTCCGTCCCGTACGGCATCACCACCGCCGACGAGCCCAACATCTCCTCGACCCGGTGGCGCACGGCCGTCGACCACCAGGCGCTGCGCTACTTCTTCGAGTCGGCGCTCTCGCCCAACACGTTCTGGGTCGAGCTGGCCAACCTCGACTTCGCCGAGGGCGCAGCGGCCAAACGGCTGAATCTCGGCGACGGCGAGAAGACCGTGTACGCCGGGGATGCCAGCGCAAGATTCGAGCCGGCCGAACCGTTCGCGTTTCTGTCGGTGGCGTAGGCACCGGGATACGGCTAGGGTCGGCGCCGCTACCGGCGGGTAAATCCGGTTTCGACTAACCGATATCCTGGGTGAGATTCTCCCCCCGACTTTCGAAAGGTTTGCTCAGTGGCGCTCGTCGTACAGAAATACGGCGGATCCTCGTTGTCGGACGCCGAGCGGATCCGTCGCGTCGCCGAGCGCATCGTGGAGACCAGGAAGGCCGGCAACGACGTGGTCGTCGTGTGCTCTGCGATGGGCGACACCACCGATGACCTGCTGGATTTGGCCAGGCAGGTGTGTCCGGCGCCGCCGGCGCGCGAGATGGACATGCTGCTTACCGCGGGGGAGCGGATCTCCAACGCGCTGGTCGCGATGGCCATCGACTCGCTGGGCGCCCAGGCGCGCTCGTTCACCGGATCGCAGGCCGGCGTGATCACCACCAGCGTCCACGGCAAGGCCAAGATCATCGAGGTCACGCCGGGCCGGCTGCGCGATGCGCTCGACGAGGGCTACATCGTGCTGGTCGCCGGGTTTCAGGGCGTCAGCCAGGACAGCAAGGACGTCACCACGCTGGGCCGCGGCGGCTCGGACACCACCGCCGTCGCGCTGGCCGCGGCGCTGAACGCCGACGTGTGCGAGATCTACAGCGACGTCGACGGCATCTTCACCGCCGACCCGCGCATCGTGTCCAACGCGCGCCACCTCGACCAGGTCAGCTTCGAGGAGATGCTGGAGATGGCGGCGTGCGGGGCCAAGGTGCTGATGCTGCGCTGCGTGGAATACGCCCGCCGCTACAACGTTCCCATCCACGTCCGCTCGTCGTACTCGGACAAACCCGGCACCCTGGTGACCGGATCGATAGAGGACATACCCATGGAAGACGCCATCCTGACCGGAGTCGCCCACGACCGTAGCGAAGCCAAGGTGACCGTGGTCGGCATCCCCGACGTGCCCGGCTACGCCGCCAAGGTGTTCCGCGCCGTCGCCGACGCCGACATCAACATCGACATGGTGCTGCAGAACATTTCCAAGGTCGAGGACGGCAAGACGGACATCACCTTCACCTGCCCCCGCGACAATGGGCCCGCCGCGGTGGAGACGTTGTCTGCACTGCAGAAGGAGATCGGCTTCACCAAGGTGCTCTACGACGACCACATCGGCAAGGTGTCGCTGGTCGGGGCGGGGATGAAGAGCCATCCGGGCGTCACCGCGAAGTTCTGCGAGACGCTCGCCGAGGTCGGCGTGAACATCGACCTGATCTCCACCTCCGAGATCCGCATCTCGGTGCTGATCAAGGACACCGAACTCGACAAGGCGGTGGCGGCCCTGCACGAGGCGTTCGGGCTGGGCGGCGAGGAGCAGGCCATGGTCTACGCGGGAACGGGCCGGTAACCGTGGGGCGAGCGCAGCGACGGGAGAGATAGATGGTCGCGATCGGTGTAGTCGGTGCTACGGGCCAGGTCGGCCAGGTCATGCGCAACCTGCTCGAGCAGCGCGATTTCCCCGCCTCCAGCGTGCGGTTCTTCGCGTCGGCGCGTTCCCAGGGTAAGAAGCTGCCGTTCCGCGGCCAGGAGATCGAGGTCGAGGACGCCGCGACCGCCGACCCCTCCGGGCTGGACATCGCACTGTTCTCCGCGGGCGGGGCGATGTCGAAAGTACAGGCGCCGCGGTTCGCGGAGGCCGGCGCCATCGTCGTCGACAACTCCTCGGCGTGGCGCAAGGACCCCGACGTGCCGCTGGTGGTCAGCGAGGTCAACTTCGAACGCGACGTGCGGGGCGTGAAGCTGGCGAAGAACATCATCGCCAACCCGAACTGCACCACGATGGCCGCGATGCCGGTGCTCAAGCCGTTGCACGACGAAGCCGGGCTGGTGCGCATGATCGCCTCGACGTATCAGGCGGTTTCGGGCAGCGGGCTGGCTGGTGTCGAGGAACTCTACGGTCAGGCGCAGGCGGCCATCTCCGGCAGCCGCGACCTGGTGCACGACGGCGGCGCGGTGGACTTTCCCGCCCCGGACACCTACGTCGCGCCGATCGCGTTCAACGTGGTGCCGCTGGCGGGCTCATACGTCGACGACGGCTCCGGTGAGACCGACGAAGACCAGAAGCTACGCAACGAGAGCCGCAAGATACTCGGCATTCCCGACCTCGCAGTCAGCGGCACCTGCGTGCGGGTGCCGGTCTACACCGGGCACTCGCTGTCGATCAACGCCGAGTTCTCCCAGCCGCTTTCGGTGCAGCGCGCCTCGGAGATCCTGGGTGCGGCGTCGGGGGTGAGGTTGGTCGACGTGCCGACACCGCTGGCCGCCGCGGGTGTCGACGACACGCTGGTGGGGCGCATTCGCCAGGATCCGGGTGTGCCCGACGGGCGCGGGCTTGCGCTGTTCGTCTCGGGTGACAACCTGCGAAAAGGCGCGGCTCTCAACACGATCCAGATCGCCGAGCTGCTGGCCGCCGAGCTGTAGCGCGCCGCCTTGCGTCGAAACTGCATTCCAGCAGGCCTTCTCTCGATCTTTCTCTGCTGGAATACAGTTTCGGCGATCGTCGCCGTCGCGCAACCGGCGCCCATCCCTGACCCGGTGCTGCCGCCGCTGGTACCGGGGCAGGTGATCCGCATCGGAACGGCAGCGGGAACCGGCACGCCGACACAGGATTACGGCATCGGCGCCACCGATCTGTGCGAGTTCATGGAGTTCCCCAGCGGAATCCTGCAGATCTGCGGAGACAGCTTCGCGGGTCAGGGCGTCGGCTACGGCGGTTGGTACTCGCCGATCGCGCTGCACGTCGACACCGAATCCATCAACGACGAGGGCGGCGTGCGCTACGACGGCGTCACGGGCATCGACAAACCGCTGCTGGCCGACCCGACACCGCCGGGAGCATCCCAGCTTCCTGCCGGCGTCGTGTCGATAAACCGCGAGAACTACATGATGGTCACCACCGTGCGTGACCTGGACCCGCAGACCTCCCGGCTGGTGAAAGCTGAACCGGGCCAAGGTAACTGGCAGACGGTACCGGGATCGGAACGGCCCGCCGACTACGCGCAGGGGCGGCAGACCCAGATCAGCGGATACTACGACCCGATCCCCAAACCGGACTCGCCGAGCGGCTTTGTCTACATCGTCGCCAACAACTTCGACCGCAGCGGGCCCGCGGTGCTGTACCGGGCCACCCCGCAGAGTTTCCCCGACCGCGCCAGCTGGCAGGGCTGGTCCTCGACGCTGGGCTGGGGGCATCCGCCGACACCGCTGTGGCCCGACCGCATCGGCGAGATGAGCGTGCGGCAGCTCGACGGCAGGACCGTGCTGTCCTACTTCAATGCCACCACCGGCAACATGGAGGTGCGTGTCGCCAACGATCCGACGCAGCTGGGCGCCGCGCCGGTCACGACGGTCGTCGTCGCCGCCGAATGGCCCGAGCCCGCCGAACATCTCGGGCCGCCGGAGAACAACCGGCTCGCCCAGCCCTACGGCGGCTACATCTCGCCGGGCTCGACGATCGACGAGGTGCGGGTGTTCGTCAGCCAGTGGAACACCGGACCGCGCGGCGGTGCGCCATACCGGGTGATTCAGTTCGCGGTCAACCCGTTCAAGCCGTGAGACAGTCAGCGCGCACAGTGTCAGACCCGGTTCGCGAGGTAGATCGTGGCCGCAGACCGACCTCGGGTGATCGGATTGTCGAACCAAATCTGCTGGGCCGCAACGTCGGTGAAGACCGATTCGAGTACGGAGCCGAAGTCGTCGTCCGGTTCGTCGTCGGACCACATCGCGAACGCCCCACCTGGAGTCAGATGTGCTGATAGGGCTCGCAGGCCGTCGACGGTGTAGAACGCGGAGTGCGGATCGTGCAGCACATGCCGCGGCGAGTGGTCGATGTCGAGCAGGATGGCATCGTAGGTCCGGCCGGGATGGTCGGGATCGAATGCGGCCAGATCAGTTGCAGCGGCGAAGAAGTCCGCGCACACCAGCGCGACGCGAGGGTCGGCGGCGAGGCCGACCGTATCCGGTAGCAGGTCGCGCTCGTGCCAGTCGATGACCGCGTCCGAGTATTCGACGACCGTGAGCGATCGAATCCGTCGATCCGCCAAGGCCTCGAGCGCGGTATAGCCGAGCCCTAATCCGCCGATGACCACGTCGAGTTCCGTTCCAGACGTGCGCGCCAGCCCCAGCCGCGCCAGCTCACGTTCGGCAACGGTGAACAGGCTCGACATCACGTGCTCGTCGTCGAGTTTGACCTCGTAGACGTCGGCGCGCACCGTCAGATCGAAGCGACGTCGCAGGCTGATGACACCCATCGGCGTCTGCCGCCAACTCAGCTCCTCGAAACGCGCGCTCACCGAGGCGACCCTAGCTCACGGCCGTCCCGATCAGGCGACGCTGCCGACGTGTGAGGCGGACTCGCCGATCGTGGCGCCGGTGTCGCCGATGATCGTGCGCATCAACACCTTCTGCTCACGGTCACCGCGCGCGGCGGCACGGGCGATCCCGTCGGGCCGAACGACGGCGGCCGCGCTGCGGGCCAGGTTCACCGGCAGCCGCAGCAGCGGATACCACGGCGGCACCCAGCGCGGCAGCCCCAGCGCCGCCATGGTGCGCGGACCCAGGAAGCTGCTCGTGACCGAAAGATGTTGCGCCCGTGCGATACGACGCCGGATGGCGGGCACGGTGTCGTAGTGCCAGATCAACGGGTCGTCGACCATGGGCATCGCCAACTGCTTGGACGAGTCGTCGGGCTCGGCCAGCGCGCCCAGCGTGTGGTACAGCACCCGGATGCTGTCGCGGAAGTCGCGCGGCAGCCACTCGTCCTCGACTCCCATCAGCCAGCCGACGTAGCGTGTCAGGTGTGCGACGGCGGCATAGTCCTTGGGTCGCAACACAACTCCCATACCGGCCACGCCCACCGACGGGGCGACCAGTGCCCCAACGAGCGTCGCCGCCATATCGGTCTGGTTGACCGGCACACCCCACTCGTCGGCGCGCCAATCCGGCATCGCGCCCACATGTTTGCGCACCAACGAATGGATGAACCGCACGCGCAGCGTGGCCTGATAACCCGAGCCCAGCACCTGCAGGCCGCCTTCGGCGATGACGTCCATCGCCCACTGCATCGTCTCGGCGAAACGCTTGTTGGACCCCTTCTCCAACGCGCCGGTGCGCAGCAGCGTCTTGTTGAAGCCGGAGAACTGATAGCCGCCCAGCAGTGACACGTCACGGGCGATGTACATGCCGTCGGCGCCGCCGCGACGCAACGCCTGCTGACCGCGCTCCAACATCGTGCGGTCGACCCACGACGGCACCGTCTCGGAGTCGCCGAAGAACTCGACCAGCGGTTCGGGCGCGTCGGGCACCGCGTCGATGCCCGAGGCGAGCGCGCGGTCGAAGAGCGGGCGCGTCTCTTTCAGTCCCACCGAGGACATCCACGAGACGAGTCGGTCCATCGGCTCGTCGCCGACCGTCAGTCGCTCACCGAGCCTGCGCCACTGCTGCGGGGTCGGCGCGCTGATACGCATCGCCTGAGCCATCAGCCGGATGGTCGCGGGTATCGGCCGGGGCCGATCCGGATGACGGGTCGGGATTGGCCTGCTCATCGCCGCTTTCCCTTCGGTGCGCATTTTGACAACGCCTATAGTCAAACCGTCCGCCGCGCCGTTGTCAAAAGCCACTCACAGCTGATTCTCAGCCGCAACCACAAGCGGCGCCGAGTGTGTAGCGCGATGATCGACGTCATGAGCGAACCAACACCTGAACCGGTCACCACCCCCGTCACGGCGACGACCGAACCCGCGCGGCGCAACCGGCTCACCTCTGCAGCCGCCGTGGTGGGCATCGTCGCCGGCGTGATCTTCATCGTCGCCGTGATCTTCTTCGCCGGCTTCGTCCTCGGCGCGCACTCCGGCGGCCATCACGACGGACACCGGGGCCATCACGGCGACCGCGGCTTCTCGATGTTCCATCGCGGCCCGCCTCCGATGTTCCCGATGGGTCCGAGCGGCGAGGTTGAACGACCGGCCCCACCGTTCGGCCCCGGCGGTCGGATGACGCCGCCACAATCCCCGGAGCCGCCCTCGCCTGCGCCGACGCCGCCCGCCCGACCCTGACTGCCGGCGCGCCCGGCGTTCTCCTCAACCGAGAGCAGACCCGGGACCGACGCCGTCGTGCCACGTTTGGAACCGGTCCACATTGGGGGACTCCGTTACGTGGGCGGCTCAGCCACTTGCCGCCGATCCAAGGAGATGAGCTAGATGACCGAGAACTACACGACCAACGACGCTGGCAACCCTGCCCCGAGTCTCGAGCACTCGCTCACGGTCGGTCCGGACGGCCCGATTCTGCTGCAGGATCACTACCTGATCGAGCAGATGGCCAACTTCAACCGGGAACGCATCCCGGAACGACAACCGCACGCGAAGGGCGGTGGTGCGTTCGGTCAATTCGAGGTGACCCACGACGTCACTAAGTACACCAAGGCCGCGTTCTTGCAACCAGGCTCCAAAACCGAGATGATCGCGCGGTTCTCCACGGTCGCCGGCGAGCGCGGCAGCCCGGACACCTGGCGCGACCCGCGCGGCTTCGCGCTGAAGTTCTACACCGACGACGGCATCTTCGACCTCGTCTGCAACAACACCCCGGTGTTCTTCATGCGTGACCCGATGAAGTTCCAGCACTTCATCCGTAGCCAGAAGCGGTTGCAGGCTAACAATCTGCGCGACCACAACATGCAGTGGGACTTCTGGTCGCTGTCACCGGAAAGCGCCCACCAGGTCACCTGGTTGATGGGCGATCGCGGGATCCCGAAGACCTGGCGGCACATGAACGGCTACTCCAGCCACACCTACAGCTGGCTCAACGACGCCGGCGAGTTGTTCTGGGTGAAGTACCACTTCAAGACCGACCAGGGCATCGATTTCCTCACCCAGGAGGACGCCGACCGCCTTGCCGGCGAAGACAGCGACTACCACCAGCGCGACCTGTTCACCTCGATCGAGGACGGCAACTACCCGAGTTGGACGTTGCACGTGCAGATCATGCCGTTCGAGGAGGCCAAGACCTACCGGTTCAACCCGTTCGATCTGACCAAGGTGTGGCCGCACGGCGACTACCCGCTGCACGAGGTCGGCAAGATGACGCTGAACCGCAACGTCACCGACTTCCACACGGAGATGGAGCAGCTGGCGTTCGAGCCGAACAACCTGGTACCGGGAACCGGGCTCAGCCCCGACAAGATGCTGCTGGCACGCGGGTTCTCCTACGCCGACGCGCACCGCGCCCGGCTCGGGGTGAACTACAAGCAGATACCGGTCAACGAGCCGAAGAACGAGGTGCGCGCATACTCCAAGGACGGCGCCATGCGCATCCGCAACGTGTCCGACCCGGTGTACGCACCGAACTCGATGGGCGGTCCGGCCGCCGACGCGAAGCGTGCCGCCGAGGCGCACTGGGCGTCCGACGGCGACATGGTGCGCATGGCCTACACCATGCGGCCCGACGATGACGACTGGGGTCAGCCCGGGACGCTGGTGCGCGAGGTGCTCGACGACGAAGCCCGGGAACGTTTGGCGCACAACATCATCGGCCATGTGTCCGATGGCGTTCGCGAGCCGGTGCTCTCGCGTGTCTTCGAGTACTGGCGCAACGTCGACCCCGACCTGGGCAAGAAGGTCGAAGAAGGCGTGCGGGCCAAACAGAACGGAGCCGGCGGCTAGCGATCGAGGGGCGTCTTGCCGTTCATGGCCTGGCTGGCATGATCAGAGCCATGAGCATCGAAGTCGTATTCACCCAGGAATCAACTGCAACTGGTGGCGGCCGCGAAGGCCACGTGAAGTCGTCGACCGGCAAGATCGACCTGAACACCAACCACCCGAAAGAAATGGGCGGCAGCGGCGAGGGCACCAACCCCGAGGAACTGTTCTCGGCCGCTTACGCCGCCTGCTTCCTCGGGGCGCTGCGGTTGGTGGCCAAGAACAACGACATCAACCTCGACGACGCGACGGCGATCACTGCGCAGGTCGGGTTCGGTAAGGACGCCGACGGCGGCTTCGCCATCAACGCCCACCTCATCGGTTACCTGCCCGGCCTTGACCAGAGCGGCGCCGACGACCTGATGAACAAGGCGCATCAGGTGTGCCCGTACTCCAAGGCCACCCGCGGCAACGTCGACGTCAAGCTGTCGGCGAAGGTCTGATGCGGATCGCCGCCGCTGTCGGCGTCGCCCTCGTGGGTCTGACGCTGGCGGCGCCGGCCGGTGCCCGCCCGTCAGACCCGGGAGTGGTCAACTACGCGGTGCTGCCCAAGGGCTCGGTCGGCAACATCGTCGGCGCGACGATGCGGTTCGAGTGGACCTTCTCCGATCCGTTCCAGTCCTTCTACGTCGACAACCCCGCCTGCAACAACTGGGCCGACATCGGGCTACCCGACGTCTACGCCGACCCCGACCTGGCGTCGTTCAACGGTGCGGTGACCCAGACCGCGCCGGACGACCAGAGCCACTTCGTCAAACAGGCCGTCGGGGTCTACGCCAACACCGACGCCGCCGAACGGGCGTTCCGCCGCGTCGTCGACCGTACCGTTGGCTGCAACGGGCAGACCACCGCGATGCACCTGGACAACTTCACCACCCAGGTGTGGACGTACACCAGCGGGCCGACCACGGCGACCGAGGCGGACTGGGTCAAGCAGGAGGCCGGCACCGACCGGCGCTGCTTCGTCACCACCCGCAAGCGGGAAAACGTTTTGCTGCAAGCGAAAGTCTGCCAGTCCGGCAACGGTGGTCCCGCGGTGAACGTGCTGGCCGGAGCCATGCAGAACACGCTCGGCCAATAATCGCGGCGCCGGCTTAACCGATAGTTCACAAAAAAGGGCTCGGGATTTGTCGGAGGTCTCCTTCAAGATGGTCTGAACGCCGCGATCGCGCCGGACCCGGAAGGGGATGGGAAAATGGCCTTCACCATCACGTCCGAGGTCGACGACGCACGCACTGGCCCGCCCGAGCTCTCCAGCGCGTACAGCGCCGCGCTGCACATCGGCGGTAACTGCCTGCGCGACGGGCCGGTCGGCCGGGTCGGCCTGGAGGTCGAGGCGCACTGTTTCGACCTGACCGATCCGATGCGACGGCCGAGCTGGGCTGAACTGAGCGACGTCATCGCCGACCTGCCGCCGCTGCCGGGCGGCAGCCGGGTGACCGTTGAACCCGGCGGCGCCGTCGAACTGTCCGGCCCGCCCTGCGACGGACCGATGTCGGCCATTTCCGCGATGACGGCCGACCGCGCGGTGCTGCGCGACGCCTTCGCCCGCGCGGGGTTCGGGCTGGTGCTGCTCGGGGCCGACCCGCTGCGGCCCGCCCGACGGATCAACCCCGGTGCCCGCTACGCCGCCATGGAGACGTTCTTTCACGCCAGCCGCACCGGTGTCGCCGGCGCGGCGATGATGACGTCGACGGCGTCGGTGCAGATCAACGTCGACGCCGGACCGCGCGCCGGCTGGGCCGACCGGGTGCGCCTGGCGCATGCGCTCGGGCCGACCATGATCGCCGTCGCCGCCAACTCCCCGCTGCTGGGCGGAAAGTTCTGTGGCTGGCGCTCGGCGCGGCAACGCGTGTGGAGCCAGCTGGACTCCGCGCGCTGCGGCCCGGTGCTCGGCGAACGCGGCGACGACCCCGCCAGCGACTGGGCGCGGTACGCGCTCAAGGCGCCGGTGATGCTGCTGACCACCCCGCAGGTCGTCCCGGTGACCGAATGGGTTCCGTTCGCCGACTGGGCCGACGGGCGGGTGCCGCTGGGCAACCGCCAACCCACCGAGGCTGACGTCGACTACCACCTCACCACGCTGTTCCCGCCGGTGCGACCGCGTGGCTGGCTGGAGATCCGCTACCTCGACAGCGTGCCCGACGGCAGCTGGCCGGCCCTGGTGTTCACCCTCGTCACGCTGCTCGACGATCGCGCGGCCGCGGCCGTGGCCGCGGAGGCCACCGAACCGGTCGCCACGGCCTGGGACCGCGCGGCGCAACAAGGCCTCGGCGACCGACGGCTGCGGCAGGCCGCGATCCGGTGCGTGACGGCCGCAGCCGAACGGGCGCCGCGCGAGCTGATGGAATCGATGCAGCGGCTGGTGCGTTCGGTCGAACAGGGACGGTGTCCGGCCGACGATATCGCCGACCGGGTGGTCAAGAACGGGCTCGCATCCGCCGTCGTCGACCTGGCGCGAGAGGAGACGTGACGGTTCGCGAAATACTCGCGCGTGAACTGACCGCCGCCCGTGAGCGCACGCTTCGGCTGGTGGACTTCGACGACGCCGAACTCGGCCGCCAGTACCACCCGCTGATGAGCCCACTGGTGTGGGACCTCGCCCACATCGGCCAACAGGAAGAACTCTGGCTGCTGCGCGACGGCAACCCCAACCGGCCGGGCATGCTGCCCCCCGACGTGGAGCGTCTCTACGACGCGTTCGTTCATCCCCGCGCCGACCGCGCCGACCTGCCGCTGCTGGCCCCGACCGACGCCCGCGCCTACTGCCGCACCGTGCGCGACAAGGTGCTCGACGTGCTCGACGCGCTGCCCGATAGCGGTTCCGGGTTCAACTTCGGCTTGGTGATCAGCCATGAGAACCAGCACGACGAGACCATGCTGCAGGCGTTGAACCTGCGGGTCGGGCCGCCGCTGCTGGACGGCGGCGCGGCGCTGCCCGCCGGTCGCCCTGGTGTGGCGGGCACGTCCGTGCTGGTGCCCGGCGGCGCGTTCGTCCTCGGTGTCGACGCGGTGACCGAACCGCACTCGCTGGACAACGAGCGCCCCGCCCACGTCGTCGATATCCCGTCGTTTCGCATCGGCCGGGTGCCGGTCACCAACGGCGAGTGGCAACAGTTCATCGACGACGGCGGCTATTCCCAGCCGCGGTGGTGGTCGCAAGCCGGCTGGGCGCACCGGATGCAGGCCGCGTTGGTGGCCCCGCAGTTCTGGAACCCGGACGGCACCCGCACCCGGTTCGGCCGAGTCGAGGACATCGCCCCCAACGAACCCGTGCAACACATCTCGTATTTCGAGGCCGAGGCGTATGCGGCGTGGGCGGGCGCCCGGCTGCCCACCGAGATCGAGTGGGAGAAAGCCTGCGCGTGGGATCCCGCGGTGGGCGCGCGGCGCCGCTACCCGTGGGGCGCGTCGGCGCCGACGGCAGATCTGGCCAACCTCGGCGGCGACGCGCTGCGGCCCGCGCCGGTCGGGGCGTACCCCGCGGGTGCGTCGGCCTACGGCGCCGAACAGATGCTCGGCGACGTGTGGGAGTGGACCACCTCGCCGCTGCGGCCCTGGCCCGGCTTCACGCCGATGATCTACGAGCGCTACTCGCAGCCGTTTTTTGACGGCGACTACCAGGTGCTGCGCGGCGGATCCTGGGCGGTGGCGGCCAACATCCTGCGGCCCAGCTTCCGCAACTGGGACCATCCGATCCGGCGCCAGATCTTCTCGGGCGTGCGGCTGGCCTGGTCCGTTGCGGAAGGTCAAGCCTGATGTGCCGGCATCTGGGCTGGCTCGGTGACCCGGTGTCGGTGGCGTCGTTGTTATCGGAGCCCGCCAGCGGCCTGGTGGTGCAGTCGTATGCGCCGCGCCGCCAGAAACACGGCCTGATGAACGCCGACGGGTGGGGGGTCGGGTTCTTCTCCTCCGATGTGCCCGACGGCACGCCCCGACGGTGGCGTAGCGCCACACCGCTGTGGGGGGATGCATCGTTCGCGTCGGTGGCGCCCGTGCTGCGCGGCGGCTGCATCGTGGCGGCCGTGCGATCGGCCAGCATCGGCATGCCGATCGAGGCGTCGGCGTCGGCGCCGTTCACCGACGGCCAGTGGCTGCTGTCGCACAACGGCCTCGTCGACCGGGCCGTGCTGCCGCCCTCGCCGCACGCAGAATCCACCAACGACAGTGCGCTGCTGGCGGCGCTGATCTTCGACCGCGGCCTCGACCGGCTCGCCGACACCATCGCGGAAATCGGCGCCGCCGACCCCGACGCACGGCTGAACATCCTGGCCGCCAACGGATCCCGCATGCTCGCTACCACATGGGGCGACACCCTTTCGATGTTGAGCAGACCCGACGGCACCGTACTTGCCAGCGAACCCTACGACGACGACCCGCGGTGGCGGGAGCTGCCGGACCGGCATCTGGTATCGGTCGTCGGCCGCTCGGAGGTCGAGCTGATCCCGTTGAAAGGACCGTCATGACCATCTCGCTGTCCAACCACCTGCCGGCCAACTCGGCCGCGCAGGCGCTGCGCCGTGATGTGCTAGACGGCTTAACGCAGACCCCGAAGACGTTGCCTCCCAAATGGTTCTACGACTCGGTCGGCAGCGACCTGTTCGACCAGATCACCCGGCTGCCCGAGTACTACCCGACCCGCACCGAGGCGCAGATCCTGCGCAGCCGATCCGCCGAGATCGCCGAAGCATCAACGGCAGACACGCTGGTGGAGCTGGGCAGCGGCACCTCGGAGAAGACCCGCATGCTGCTGAATGCGTTGCGTGACAACCGAACCCTGCGTCGGTTTGTCCCGTTCGACGTGGACGCCGGCGTGCTCAACGCCGCGGGGGCGGCGATCCAGCGCGAGTACCCGGGTATCGAGGTTGATGCGGTGTGCGGCGACTTCGAAGAGCACCTCGGCGAGATCCCCCGGGGCGGCCGGCGGCTGATCGCCTTTCTCGGCTCGACAATCGGCAACCTGACCGCGCGAACGCGGGCGCGGTTCTTGGCCGCGCTGGCGCAGACGATGCGGCCCGGCGACAGCCTGCTATTGGGCACCGATCTGGTGAAAGATGCGGGACGTCTGGTGCGCGCCTACGACGACAGCGCCGGTGTGACGGCACAGTTCAACCGCAATGTGCTGGCGGTCATCAACCGTGAACTCGGCGCCGACTTCGACCTCGACGCGTTCGAGCACGTCGCCACGTGGAACGACGCCGAGGAACGAATCGAGATGTGGCTGCGCGCCCGCGGTGCGCAGCGGGTGTATGTGCGCGACCTGGACCTGACCGTCGCCTTCGCCGACGGTGAGGAGATGCTCACCGAGGTGTCGTGCAAGTTCCGCCCCGACGGGGTCGCCGCGGAACTGGCCGCCGCCGGGTTGCGCCGCACCCGTTGGTGGACCGACCCGGCAGGCGATTTCGGCCTGTCCCTCGCGGCCAGATGAGCCTCGCCGAGCAGTGGCGGTCGGCGCGGCCGAAGGTCGCCGGCCTGCATCTGGACAGCGCGGCGTGCTCGCGGCAGAGCTTCGCGGTCATCGACGCTACCGCGCAACACGCTCGCCACGAGGCCGAGGTCGGCGGATACGTCGCCGCCGAGGCGGCCGCGCCGGTGCTGGACGCCGGCCGCGCCGCCGTCGCCGCCCTGACCGGCCTGCCCGCCGACCATGTCGTCTTCACCACCGGCGCCAACCACGCACTGGATCTGCTGCTGTCCAGTTGGCCGCAGAAGCGCACGCTCGCCTGCCTGCCCGGTGAGTACGGACCCAACCTGGCGATCATGGCCGCCAACGGTTTCGACGTGCGGCCGCTGCCCGCCGACGATCACGGGCGGCTCGACGTCGACGCCGCCGCTCGGCAGTTGGGCGCCGACCCGCCCGCCCTCGTGCATCTCACCGCGCTGGCCAGCCACCGCGGTGTCGCGCAGCCGCTGGCCGCCATGGCCGACGTGTGCCGAAACCTCGGTCTCCCGTTGGTCGTCGACGCCGCCCAGGCCCTCGGGCACCTCGATTGTGCCGTGCGCCCCGCAGCGATCTACAGCGCGTCGCGCAAATGGCTCGCCGGCCCGCGCGGTGTCGGCGTGCTGGCCATCGAACCCGAACTGGCGCAGCGGCTCCAGCCCCGGCTGCCGCCCCCGGAATGGGGCGTGCCGCTGACCGTGACCCAGCGCCTCGAACACGGTGAGGCCAACCTTGCTGCCCGCGTGGGGTTTTCGCGCGCGGTGGGGGAGCACCTCGCGGCGGGGCCGCAGCACGTGCGCGACCGGCTGGCCGAAGTCGGACGGTGGACGCGGCAGGCGTTGGCCGGCGCCGACGGCTGGCGGGTGGTCGAACCGCTCGACGAACCCACCGCGATCACCACCCTGGCCCCTACCGACGGCGCCGATCCGCAGAAGGTGCGGGCCTGGCTGATCGCGCAGCGGGGCATCGTCACGACATATGCCGACGCGCAGCGCGCGCCGTTCGAACTGACCACGCCGGTGCTGCGGGCCTCCCCGCACGTCGACACCGCACCTGAGGAGCTGGCGCAGTTCGCCGAGGCACTGACCGCCGCGACCGCCGAGGCCTAAGCTAAGGCTGGTCCCAGGTGTGCACAGGTTCGTTGCTGTGCATGCGTTCGCAGTACAGCCGCAACATCTCGGCCAACGCGTTCGGGCGGCTGAGCCCGCGCTCCTGAAGCGCCTTCACCGTGGCCACCTGCCAGGCCGACCCGTTGCGGCCGGTCTTGGCGCGGCCCTCGATCACCCCGAGGTAGCGGTCGCGGACCTCACCGGCCACCTGCCAGCGGCGCAGCCCCTCGTCGGCCATCGGCACCAGTTGACGCAGCACCAGTTCGTCGGGGGTCACCTCGCCCAGGCCGGGCCAGTACAGCCGGGCGTCCATGCCGTTGCGTGCCGACTCCAGGAAATTGTGTTGGGCCGCAGCGAAACTCATCTTCGTCCACAGCGGCCGGTCCTCTTCGGAGAGCGTCCGTAACGCGCCGTAATAGAACGCGGCGTTGGCCATCATGTCGACCACCGTCGGCCCCGCGGGCAGCACCCGGTTCTCCACCCGCAGGTGCGGGCGGCCCTCCACCACGTCATACACCGGCCGGTTCCAGCGGTAGATGGTGCCGTTGTGCAGCCGCAGTTCGGCCAGTCGCGGAGTGCGGCCTTCCGCGAGTTCACGGGCCGGGTCCTCGTCGGTCAGCTCGGGCAGCAGCGACGGGAAATAACGCACGTTCTCCTCGAACAGATCGAAGATCGAGGTGATCCACCGCTCGCCGAACCATACCCGCGGCCGCACCCCCTGCGCCTTGAGTTCGTCGGGACGGGTGTCGGTGGCCTGCATGAACAGCTCGATGCGGGTCTCATCCCACAACTGGTGGCCGAAGAAGTACGGGGAGTTGGCGCCCAGCGCGAGTTGGGGGCCGGCCAGCACCTGCGCGGCGTTCCAGTTCTGCGCGAAGTCCGCAGGCGAAACCTGAAGGTGCAGTTGCATGCTGGTGCACGCCGACTCCGGGGCGATCGACTCGGTCTGCAGGCTGAGGCGTTCGGGACCGGTGATGTCGATGAGGATGTCCTCGCCCCTCGCGGTGAAGATGGAATCGTTGAGCGCTTGGTAGCGCGTCGATTCGCTCATCCACCGGCCCGACAGATGCTCGGGCATCAGCGTCGGCAGGATGCCGACCATCACGATGTGCGCGTCGTGGTCGTTGGCCTTGGCCTCGGCGGCGTTGAGGCTCGCCCGCACGTCGTTCTCCAGCTCGAGCGCCGCGCGGCCGGGCAGCCGCCGCGGCGGAACATTGAATTCGATGTTGTAGGCGCCTAATTCGGTCTGGTACGCCGGGTCGGCGATCGCCTCGAGCACTTCCTGGTTGGTCATGGCGGGCTGATACGCGTCGTCGACCAGGTTGCACTCGATCTCCATGCCGGTCAGCGGCCGCTCGAACTCGAAGCTGGATTGGTTGAGCATGGTTTCGAACACGTCGAGGCACTGCTGCACCTTGCGCCGGTACTCGCGCCGGTGCGCGCGGCTGAACTCGGTCTGCTTCAGTTGTTCGCCCACACCGCCGATGCTTCAGCGTCGGTGACGCTTGCGCAAGTAACCGGAGCACAAACCACGCGTGAACGCCGCCGTGCGGGGTAGCCCAGGGTCGTGGACATCACCGTCACCTTCATCGGCAACGCCACCACGCTGATCACCGCAGGCGATGTCACGCTGCTGACCGATCCCAACTTCCTGCACGCCGGCCAACACGCCTACCTCGGATACGGGTTGCTGTCCAAGCGGCTGTACGACCCGGCGCTGGATATCGCCGAGCTGCCGCCGCTGGACGCGGTGGTGCTCTCGCATATGCACGGCGATCACTGGGACCGCGTCGCGCAGGCGCAACTGGACCGCGCGCTGCCGATCCTGACCACCCCGCACGCCGCCAAACGGCTGGTACGGCGCGGGTTCGGGCGCGCAGAGCCGATGGCGACGTGGGACAGCCACACGATCACCAAGGTCGCCACGACGGTCACCGTGACGTCGTTGCCGGGACGGCACGGACCCGCCCCGATCCACCGGGCGCTGCCCCCGGTGATGGGGTCGATGATCGAGGCGAGCACGCCCGGTGAGCCGACCCGGCGGCTCTACGTCTCCGGGGACACCCTGGTGATCGAAGAACTCGACGAGATACCCCGGCGGTTCCCCGACGTCGACGCCGGGTTGCTGCACCTGGGCGGCACCCGGCTGCCGTTCGGCAGGCACCTGCCGTTCGGGTTGACGGTCACGATGGACGGCCGTCGCGGCACCGCCCTGACCGAACGGTTGAACCTGCCGCGCGTGATCCCCATCCACTTCAACGACTACGGGGTGTTCGCCTCGCCGCTTTCGGATTTTCTCGCCGAAATGGCGCGACGCGGGCTCGCCGAGCGGGTCATCGAGGTGGGCCGCGGGGAGAGCGTCACGATCTGACGAGCTTGCCGCGTTTGTCGCGCACCGAATCGGGAAGCCGTCGAAAACAGCCACCGGGTCGGGCCGATTACCTGCAGCTGCCGGTCGACCAGCGTGACATGGAACCACTTGCATCCCAGACGCTTTCCGAAGACGACGAGCAGCGACGACAGAGCCTCGGCAAGAACGGGCCGCGCGACGTATCGGATCTGAAGATGACGCACTGCGTGCCGAACGAACGGGTGGTGCTGGCAAGGGACTGATCGTCGTCTCGTAAGCGGCATACTGGCCGGGTGAGCGGGCCGGCAGCCGACGACGTCGACCAGGGCGGGCTGGAGCAGGTCGCCGCCGTCGACCGCGTCGCCTCGCTCACCGGCGTGCGGGCTGTGGCGGCGCTGCTGGTCATGGGCACCCATGCCGCCTACGGCACCGGCACCTACAACCGCGGATACGTCGGGCTGGTGTTCGCGCGCATGGAGATCGGGGTCGCGATCTTCTTCGTGCTGTCGGGCTTTCTGCTGTTCGGCGGGTGGGTGCGCGCCGCCGCGGCGGGCACTGCCGCACCGTCGGTAACCCGCTATGCCCGCAACCGGGTGCGCCGCATCATGCCGGCCTACGTGGTGACGGTGCTGATCGCATACCTGGTCTACGAGTTCCGCGACATCACACCCAACCCCGGCCACACCTGGCACGGCCTGATCCGTAACCTCACCCTGACGCAGATCTACAGTGGCAACTACTTGACCGCCTACATGCATCAGGGCCTGACCCAGATGTGGAGCTTGGCCGTCGAAGTGGCGTTCTACGCGGCGCTGCCGCTGCTGGCGTACCTGCTGCTGGTGGTGCTGTGCCGGCGGCACTGGCGACCCGGATTGCTGTTGGCGGGCCTGGCCGTGCTCGGTGCCGTCAGCCCGCTGTGGCTGCTGGTGATGCATACCACCGACTGGCTGCCCAACGGGGCGGGGCTGTGGCTGCCGCACTACCTAGTCTGGTTCGTCGGCGGGATGGCGCTTGCGGTGTTGGCGGTCAAGGGCGTTCGATGCTACGCCGCGGCGGCGCTGCCGGTGGCGCTGGTGGCCTACCTGATCGTGGCCACCCCGATCGCCGGTGAAACCGACGCCCCCGCATTGGGTTTGAGTGAGGACATCGCGAAGGTGGTGCTCTACGCGGTGATCGCCACCCTGGTGGTCGCGCCGCTGGGGCTCAGCGGGCCGCGCCGGGGCTGGTATGAGGGGATGTTGGGCAGCAGGGTGATGGTGTGGCTGGGCGAGATTTCCTACGAAATCTTCTTGGTGCACGTGGTCGTGATGGAGATCGTGATGGTTTCGGTGCTGCACTGGCCGGTCTATTCCGGCTCGGTGACGGGGCTGTTCGCCGCGACGCTGGCGTTCACCATCCCGGTCGCGTGGCTGCTGCACCGGCTGACCAGGCCTCGGGTCCGACGGTGACCGTTTAAACCGCCTTGCGCCGGGAATTACCTAGCTGTGACTACAGTGCGGCGGGCAGTGTTGACCTACATCGCGGCGCATCCGCAGGTGTACGACATCCTGCATGCGGTGGTCGGCCTCTACGTCGAGCGCAGGCGTTCACCGGCGGACGATCACCACCTGCGAGCTCAGCAGCCCGCCGCGCAGTTCTACGTCGATCGCGGGGTCGGCATGCGTCGCCAGAGCGCGTAGCGCCGACGGGCTGTACGACCGCAGCGAACTGATCACGCCGTCGTGCAGAAACGGGACCACCGGGGCGAGCGGCAGCATCACCGCGAGCCGCATCAGGTGCAGCGGCGACGGCGGCCGAGGCAGGTCGATGATCAGCAGTTTGTCGGCCACCCGGGTGCCCTCGGCCAATGCGAGCGACGCCTGCGGCGGCGACAGGTGATGAAACGACAACGCGAACACCGCCAGGTCGAAGTGGCGGTCGGGCGCATCGATGGCGGTGGCGTCCAACCGGCGCACCGACGCGCGCGGGTGCGCGCCCAGATCCCCGGTTGTCATCGCGACCACCGACGCGGCATCGACGTCGGTGACGGTCAGCTCGGCGGTGGGGTGCCAGTCAAGCAATTTACGGGCCAGCGCACCGTGTCCGGCGCCGAGCTCCAGGATCTTTGGGTCAGGGACGTCGGCCACTTCATCGAGCGCCAGACGCGCGAAATGTTCGGTCTCGCCGAAGAATTGGCCGACCCACTCCAGCGAACGGATCACCGCGCGTTTGCGCGCTTCGCCCGCGGCGTCCCCGACGGTGTCGCGGTCGAGATATTCCAGGCGGTCAGTTTGCAGCAGGCGATCCACACACGACGCGTCCGGGCCGCCGCGGGGCATGCGCGCGATGTCGGCGACTGAACGGGTCATGTAGACCATGATGGACGATTGTGGACGTCCTCAACCAGGTGGAGTGAGAGGAGCACGACGTTGGCCGACTTTGTCGCCGCTATCGACCAGGGCACCACCAGCACCCGGTGCATGATTTTCGACCACGGCGGCGCCGAGATCGGCCGCCATCAGCTCGAACACGAGCAGATCCTGCCCAAGTCAGGCTGGGTCGAGCACAACCCTGTCGAGATTTGGGAACGCACGGCAGCGGTCATCATGTCGGCGCTGAACAACACGAAACTGTCGGCCACCGACCTGGCCGCGCTGGGCGTCACCAACCAGCGCGAGACGGCGCTGGTGTGGAACCGGCGAACCGGGCGGCCGTATTACAACGCGATCGTGTGGCAGGACACCCGCACCGATCGCATCGCCTCGGCCCTGGAGCGCGACGGCCACGGCGACGTGATCCGGCGCAAGGCGGGCCTGCCGCCCGCCACCTACTTCTCCGGCGGCAAGGTGCAGTGGATCCTCGACAACGTCGACGGGGTACGTCGCGACGCCGAGAACGGCGACGCGTTGTTCGGCACACCCGACACCTGGGTGCTGTGGAACCTCACCGGCGGTACCCGCGGCGGCATACACGCCACCGATGTGACCAACGCCAGCCGCACGATGCTGATGAACCTGGAGACCCTGGATTGGGACGACGAACTGTTGTCGTTCTTCGGCATTCCGCGGCAGATGCTGCCGCAGATCCGGCCGTCGTCGTGTCCGGAGTCGTTCGGCATCACCCGCGACGACGGCCCGCTCGCCGGCCAGGTGCCGTTGACCGGCATCCTCGGCGACCAGCAGGCCGCGATGGTAGGGCAGGTCTGCCTCGAAGCCGGTGAGGCCAAGAACACCTATGGCACAGGTAATTTCCTGCTGCTCAACACCGGCGAGAAGATCGTGCGCTCGGAGAACGGGCTGCTCACCACGCTGTGCTACCAGTTCGCGTCCAGAGACGGGGACGCAGCCAAACCCGTTTATGCACTTGAAGGTTCGATCGCGGTCACCGGTTCAGCGGTGCAGTGGCTGCGAGACCAGCTCGGCATCATCAGCGGCGCCGCGCAGAGCGAGGCGCTGGCGCGGCAGGTCTCCGACAACGGCGGCGTGTATTTCGTGCCCGCCTTCTCGGGACTGTTCGCGCCGTACTGGCGTTCGGACGCACGCGGCGCGATCGTCGGGCTGTCGCGCTACAACACCAACGCCCATCTGGCCCGCGCGACGCTCGAGGCGATCTGCTACCAGAGCCGCGATGTCGTCGACGCGATGGAAGCCGACTCCGGCGTGCACATGGAGGTGCTCAAGGTCGACGGCGGCGTCACCGCCAACGATCTCTGCATGCAGATCCAGGCCGACGTGCTCGGTGTGGACGTCGTCAAACCCGTCATCGCCGAGACGACGGCGCTGGGCGCCGCCTACGCCGCTGGGTTGGCCGTCGGGTTCTGGGAGAACACCGATGATCTGCGGTCCAACTGGCACGAGGACAAGCGCTGGACGCCCGCATGGAGCGACCAGCAGCGCGCCGACGGGTACGCGGGCTGGCAGAAGGCGGTACAACGCACGCTGGACTGGGTCGACGTCGAGTGAGCGATTTGTGTGCGTTTACGCGCGCTGACCGCAACAAGACGCACACAAGTCGCTGATTTCAGGCGGGATGGTGTGCATGGTCCATGCCTACACCGCTCCCGCCGGGCTTATTCCGCTATTCCGACTCGCCGAGGATCCGGTAGATCTGGCAGCGGGCGTTGTTGACGATGTCGAGATGCGTTGCTGCTGTTCCTCATCGGCCGTGACGGCCGACTTGGCGTCGATCCAACGCCTCGATCACCGACCGCGCCCACTGCTCTTGCATCTCGTGGGTGCGCAAGCCGTATTCGAGGGCAGCATGCGAATAGAACGACCCGTCGTCGTCGCCCCAGTCGACGGAGTCGCGAAGCGCCTCGAGTCGTTTGATCTCGGCGGCCGCGTTTTCGGCCAGCGCGGTCAACTGTGCGCGGGCCTGGTCCATTGGTATCTCGCCGAGCAAGAACACCCGCAGCAACCCCGCGCTGCGAAACGGCGGATCGTCCTGCGGGTTGGTCACCCACCGACGCAACTCCTCGCGGCCGGCGTCGGTGATGCGGTACTCCTTGCGCCCGCGCGGTCCGATGTCGGAGACCTCGATCAGCCCGGCGCCGGCGAGCTTGTTGAGCTCGCCGTACAGCTGGCTCTGGGTGGCCGGCCACACGTTGGCCATCGACTCTTCGAAGAGTCGCAGCAGGTCATATCCGCTGCCGGGCCGTTGGGCCAGCAGTCCCAATGCCGCAATCCGCAGGCTCACGAACGTGATGATACCTCCACTATTGACATGTCACTACAGACATGTCAGTGTCGGCATGTCGCCGCGTTAGGAGATGCAGATGACCGACACCTCAGAGACCTCGACTGACCAGTTCTTCATGCGGGGCAACTACGCCCCCGTCACCCATGAACTCACCGAATTCGACCTGCCGGTGGAAGGCACGATCCCGACCGAACTCGACGGTTGGTATCTGCGCAACGGACCCAACCCACGGCAGGCCAGCGCGCACTGGTTCGTCGGCGACGGGATGGTCCACGGCGTCCGGATCGAAGGCGGCCGCGCGGCCTGGTACCGCAACCGCTGGGTGCGTACCGAGAGCTTCGAGAACGACTTTCCGCTCTACAACGCCGACGGCACCCGCAACCTGCGCTCCAGCGTCGCCAACACCCATGTGGTCAACCACGCCGGCAAGACGCTGGCGCTCGTCGAATCGTCACTGCCCTACGAAATCAGCAACGACCTGGAAACGCTGGGGGCCTACGATTTTGGCGGCAAGCTGGTCGACTCGATGACCGCTCACCCGAAGATCTGCCCGACCACCGGGGAGATGCACTTCTTCGGCTACGGCAACATCTTCGCACCGCACGTCACCTATCACCGCGTTGACGCCGACGGTGAGTTGGCGGTCAACCGACCGCTGGACGTGCCGGCGCTGACGATGATGCACGACTTCGCGCTGACCGCTAACTACGTGGTGTTTCTGGATCTGCCGATCGTGTTCGACCTCGACATCGCGTTGAAGGCAGAGGCCGATATGCCCTACCGCTGGAACGACGACTACGGTGCCCGCTTCGGGGTGCTGCGCCGCGACGACCCGTTCGGTGAGGTGCGGTGGTTCGACATCGACCCCTGCTACGTATTCCACGTCGCCAACGCCTATGACACCGGTGACCGGATCGAGTTGGCTGCGGCGCGCTATCCCGAATTATGGCGCGGCAGCGGCGGATTCGACGCTGAAGCCGTGTTGTGGAACTGGACCGTCGACCTGTCGACCGGCGTCGTCACCGAGCGCCAACTCGACGACCGCGCGGTGGAGTTCCCCCGCATCGACGACCGGCTGGCCACGCTGCCCGCCCGGTACTCGGTCTCCGTCGGCGACAACCGGCTGGTGCGCTATGACCTGAGCACCGGTGACGCCGTCGAGCACGCGTTCGGCACCGCCGCCTCACCCGGTGTGCCCGGTGAGGCGGTGTTCGTGCCGTCGACGTCGGGGCCCGCCGACGAGAGCAGCGGTTGGTACCTCGCCTACGTCTACGATCCGGCGCGCGACGGCAGCGACCTGGTCATCATCGACGCATCCGAGTTCGCAGGCTCGCCCGTGGCGAGGATCCAGATGCCGCAGCGGGTTCCGTTCGGGTTTCACGGAAACTGGATCAGCGCCTGACGTTCGCGGGGCGCTAGCCGGGCGGGGTCAGCCCGCCCGGCGATGACGACGGCGGCGGCGGCGGTGCTGGCGGTCCGGAGCCCGGCCATGGCGGTTGCGCGGCGGCAGCGGTTGGCTGCAGCCTGGCGAGCTCACGACGATGCCGTTCGGCCAGCACCGCAGCCAGCACCAGCTGCGGAGGAGTGCCGGGCGGCGGTGGCGGCGAAATCTGCGCGACGACCTCACCGGCGATCCGGTAGGCCATCTGGTCGCGCACGGTTGAGTTCAACTGCGATGCGCGACTGAGGAATTGGCGTGCCAGCTCAGCCTGCTCGGGACGTAGTCCGGACAGCTGCAGCGACGACGCCCACCATGCCAGTTGCGGTGGCATCATCGGCGGCGGCGCCAGCCGCGGTGCGCGCTCGCTGATCACCACGGTGCCGGCGAAGATGTCACCGATCCGCTTCCCCTTGGGCGACAACAGGCTACAGATCACCGCTGGCCCGCCGGTGAGCATCCAGATTTCGATCACCCCGGCCAACGCGCGAAACAGCGCTTGGCGAAAGCGTTCCGGGCCGCCGTCCTCGGACACCACCCGCAGTCCCATCACTAACTTGCCCAGCGACCGACCGCGCGTCGTCGTCTCCCAGACCAGCGGGTAGCCCACCAGGGCGAGCACGGTGAAGATGATCAGCACCGCGCCCGACAACGCCGGGTCGAACTGGTCCAGCGTGGTCGCCCACAACACCACCCCGGTGATGTAGAAGATCAACACCACGGTCAGATCGATGAGGGCCGACGCGACGCGAACGGGTAGCTGGGCGATCTGAACATCCAGGACCACGGCGTCACCGGTGACGACGGCGGGTTGTTGCTGGCCGACCATAACGGCAACGCTACTAGGATTCGCGGGTGTGGATGTCGACGCGTTCGTCCAGACGCACCGCCCGACGTGGGCCCGGCTCGAGCAGCTGGTCAAGCGGCGGCGGAAGCTGACCGGTGCCGAGGTCGACGAGCTGGTCGACCTCTACCAGCGGGTGTCGACCCATCTGTCGATGGTGCGCACCGCGTCCAACGATGCGGTGCTCATCGGGCGGCTGTCTGGGCTGGTGGCGCGGGCTCGGTCGGTGGTGACCGGGGCGCACGCGCCGCTGTGGCGGGAGTTCGCGCGGTTCTGGACGGTGTCGTTCCCGGTGGTGGCATACCGGTCGTGGCGCTGGTGGCTGGCCAGCGCGGTGGCCTTCTTGATCGTCGCTGCGGTGATCGCCATCTGGGTGGCCGGCAGCCCCGAAGTGCGGGCCACCATCGGAACGCCCAGCGAAATCGAGCAGCTGGTCAACAACGACTTCGCGTCGTACTACAGCGAGAACCCCGCTGGCTCGTTCGCGCTGCAAGTGTGGGTGAACAACGCGTGGATTGCCGTGCAGTGCATAGCATTTGCTGTCCTGCTCGGCATACCGATTCCCTACATCCTGTTTCAGAACGCTGCCAATCTGGGGATCGGCGCGGGTCTGATGTTCGGCGCGGGCAAGGGCGACATCTTCCTCGGCCTCATCACACCGCACGGGTTGATCGAGTTGACCGCGGTGTTCCTGGCGGCCGCCGTCGGGATGCGGCTGGGGTGGTCGGTGGTGGCGCCGGGCAACCGGCCGCGGTCGCAGGTACTGGCCGAACAGGGCCGCGCCGTCGGGGCCGCGGCGGTCGGTCTGGTCGCGGTATTCCTGGTCGCCGGTGTGGTCGAGGCGGTGGTGACGCCGTCGCCGCTGCCGACGTTCGCCCGCATCGCGATCGGGGTGGCCGTCGAAGTCGCGTTCCTCGCCTACATCGTGCACTTCGGCCGCAAGGCGGAGCGGGCCGGTGAGACCGGAGACCTCGAGGACGCGCCCGACGTCGTGCCCATCCGCTAGGGTCCCGTTCCCTCCGGGAACAGACACAGAAGCGTGTCATTTGGCGACGCATCGCAACCGTCTGCGCCTGCTCGCCGCCAACCGGGCTACAGCCGGCCGGCGGCCTTCATCGCCAGATAGTGGTCGGCCAGCGCCGGTGCGAGATCTTCGGGCGGCGCGTCGACGACGTCGACGCCCGTGCGCCGCAGTCGGGCGGCGATCGACCGCCTGGCGTTGCGGGACCGTTCGGCCGCGGCCGCGTCGTAGACCTGCGCGGCGTCGGCGCGCCCGTCCGCCAGCTTCTCCACCCGGGGGTCGGCCACGGAGGCGAGCAGCACCTCGTGCTTGGCCGACAGCTGCGGCAGGATGCCCATCAAGCCCTCGTCGAGCGCCGATGCGTTGAGGTCGGTCAGCAACACCACGAAGGCGCGGCGGCGAACGCGGCGCTGCACCGCGGAAACCATTGCCCGGGCGTCGGATTCGACCAGGGCCGGCTCCAGGGGCGCCATCGCCTCGACCAGCTGGGCGAGCAGTTCGGTGCGCGACGCGTTGAACACTCCGGCGCGGGTCACCCGGTCGTGGGCCAGGAAGTCGACGTGGTCACCGGCCCGCGACGCCAACGCCGCCAGCAGAAGCGCGGCATCCATGAACCAGTCCAGCCGCGGCCAGCCCGCAGGGTCATTGGCGGTCGGGTCCACCCCGACGCGACCGGCCGACGTGCGTCCGGTGTCGAGCACGATGACCACCCGCTGGTCGCGTTCCGGGCGCCAGGTGCGTACCACCACGTCGCCGCGGCGGGCGGTGGCGCGCCAGTCGATCGAGCGGACGTCGTCGCCGATGACATACTCACGCAGCGAGTCGAACTCGGTGCCCTGGCCGCGGATCAGCACCGGCGTATTACCTTCCAACTCGCGCAGCCGGGCCAACCGCGACGGCAGATGTTTGCGCGACAAAAACGGCGGCAGTATCCGGATCTCCCACGGCACCCGGTGCGAACTCTGCCTGCCCGCCAACCCCAGCGGCCCGACCGAACGCGCCGTGACCAAATCCGAACGCTGGTCGCCGCGGCGCACCGGAGACAGCGTCGTCGAAACCCGAACCCGCTGTCCCGCAGCAATATCGACCGGATGAGTGCGGGGGTGCGCCCGCCCGCTCGGCGGCCACGCGTCGCGGACCGCCCCGCGCAGCCGACGGCCGCTGAGGTTTTCGACCAGCAAGGTGGCGTCCACCGACTGGCCCAACCGCGCCGCCGTATCCCCGGACCGTTCGAATCGCAGCCCACGCGGGCTCGCAGCCAACCCGACATCGGCGCCCACCGCCGCGACGAGTACCGCCAGCAGCAACACGAAAGTAGCTGCTGGCCAGGGCGATACCGCGATCGGCAGCACGAAGAAGAGCGCGACCAGGCCGGCTCGGCCGGTGAGAACCACTAGCGCGGTACCGGCACGGCCGCCAGGATGCCGTCCAGCACACCATCGGGGGTCGCGCCCTCGAGTTCAGCCTCCGGGCGCAGCTGGATCCGGTGCCGCAACGTCGACCGGGACATCGCCTTGACGTCATCGGGCGTCACGTAGTTCCGCCCCGACAACCACGCCCACGACCGGGCGGTCGCCAACAACGCCGTCGCACCGCGCGGCGACACCCCGAGCTGAAGCGATGGCGAATGCCGTGTGGCCGCGGCGATGTCGACGATGTAGCCGAGCACCTCGTCGGCCACCAGCACCTGCTGCACCGCTTCGCGCCCGGCACGCAGATCGGCGGCCCCGGCGACCGGTCGCACCGCCGACAGGTCGCGGGGATCGAAACCGCGGGCGTGCCGGTCCAGGATCGAGATCTCCTGCTCACGGCCGGGCAGCGGAACGTTGAGCTTGAGCAGGAACCGATCGAGTTGGGCTTCGGGCAACTGATAGGTGCCCTCGTATTCGATGGGGTTCTGTGTGGCCGCGACGATGAACGGATCGGGCAGCGGCCGCGCCTCGCCCTCGACGCTGACCTGACGTTCCTCCATGGCCTCCAGCAGAGCGGCCTGGGTCTTGGGCGGGGTCCGGTTGATCTCGTCGGCCAGCAACAAGTTGGTGAACACCGGCCCCTTGTGGAACTCGAACTCCGCGGTGCGGGCGTCGTAGACCAGGGATCCGGTGACGTCACCGGGCATCAAGTCCGGGGTGAACTGGACGCGTTTGAAGTCGAGCTGCAACGCCGACGCCAACGTGCGCACCAACAGCGTCTTGGCCACGCCGGGTACGCCTTCGAGCAGCACGTGCCCGCGGCACAGCAGCGCGATCACCAAGCCGCTGACGACGGCATCTTGCCCGACGACGGCTTTGGCGATCTCTGTGCGCAGTTCCAGCAACGCGTTTCGCGCCTGTTCCGATGCGGCTGTCGGGCCAGCTGGCTGAGTCACGACTGTGCGACCTGCCTTTCGATGTTGTCGAGTTCACGGGCGAGGTTTACCAATTGGGTGTCGTCGGCCGGCGCCGGGCCGAACAGCGAGTAGGCCACCGTTTGCGGTGGCTGCCCGCACCGTTCGGACACCGATTGCACGACGGCGGTCTGGTCAGCGCCGGGCCCGAGGCCCAGCCGCGGCGACATCCGCTGCACGGCGGCCGTCCGCAACGCTTCGGCGGCGCGGTCGCGTGAGCGCGTGGACCGGTACAGCCGACCGCGGCCCTCGACGGTCTCCGACGCGCGCACCACCACGGGCAGCTTCTCGGCGACCAACGGCCCGATGCGCCGGCCGCGCCAAATCGCGAGCAGCAAAACGACCAGGCACAGTTGCCAGACGATCCAATTCACCCGGTCGGGGATCATATCGAAAAGCGATGCCGCCCCGTCTGATTCGCCTTCGGTTTGCTGCGGCGCGTACCAGATCACCCGAGGATTGGTGCCGACGAGGTTCATCGCCAACGCGGCGTTGCCCTCCTTGAGCAGTTCCGAGTTGGTCATGAAGTCGGCGGTGCTGACGACGGTGATGTCGCGTCCGTCAGCGGTGTAACGCACCAACGCGCCGCCGTAGCACCGGGTCACCGCAATGTCACCGGCCGCCTCGAAGGCATCGCTCATGCCGAACTGCACTGACCCGGCGCGGGTGGCCTCCCGCAGGTCGCAGCCCGGCGCATCATTGCCGTAGTCCGTGGTTCCGCTGCGCTTGACCTCGGGCGCCAGAATCTCACGGGTGCGCGATATCGGTTGCACCACAAGACGATCACCGGGAAGAGCGGCCAACCGGTGCATGATCTCCTCGTCGATGAGGAAATAGGTCTGAACCACCACCACCAAGGTGTCGGGCCTGGCAGCGGCTTCGACCGCGGCGATATCGGATGCCTCGACAACCTCGACACCGCGGTCACGAACCAGGCTGACCAGGGCCCGCGCGCCGTCGGCCGATGTGGAGGCCGGGTCCATCCGGGCGCCCGGTGTCGGTGTGGTCAGGTACGTGGTCAGCAGCGCAACACCGCTGATGACGATCAGCGCAACCACCACCCAGCGGGCGCTGCGCAACCGCTGGCGCACCGTCGGCGCCACCGCGGTCTCGGTGTCGGCCGTCATCGCACCTCCGCCCAGCCGCCGGTCGATACCGGCGTGGCCGTGCCGGCGGAGTCGGTCGTCGGCTGGATGCGGCTGAGCTGGTCATCGAGATCCACAACCTGCCGGTAGGCCGCCTCGCTTCCCGGCCGCTCACCGTAGGTGACGTCGTTGAAAGCGGTTGCGGCGGCTTGCAGTTCATCGATGAGGTTCGGCAGCGCGCGCCCCGCGTCGCGGGCGAGTTCGGTGGCCGTGCGGCCGGGAACGGGTTCGAGGACCGCCGACTCTTCCAGTTGGCGCGCGACGGCGCGTAACCGGTGGCGGATGGCCGCAGCCCAATCCTGTGTCATGGCAGCCTGTTCCGCGGAGAGTCGATGTTGGGCCGCGCTCAGATCACGGTCGGAAAGCAGTGCGTACTCGCCTCCCCGGGCGGTGCGCATGGTGCGTCGAAGTACCCGCACCGCGACGATCAACGCCACCGCGACCAGCACCGCGAGGACGGTGATCGTCAGCCAGCCACCCGGTACCGACGCGGCCTCGTTGAACAACCGGTACAGCAGATCGTTGAACCAGTCACCGAGCCGGTCGGTCAGAGATGCCTTGGGGTAGATCGGCTTTGCCAGCTCGCGTTCCGCAGCTTCGTGGGCAGCATCGCGGTCGATGTCTATGGTCGGCACGTCAGCTCTGGCCGGTCAGCCACAGATGGTCGGTCGACTCGGGCGGGGCGCCGGGGCCGTATCCGGCGCCGGTCTGCAACACCAGGTCGAAAGCCTCGGTGCGGATTCGGCTGTCGGTGTACTGCAGCACCACCACACCGGCGCTGAACGGCGCGGTGATGATCTGGCCGATCGCGCTGCCGACGGACAGCACAGCCAGCGCCACCAGCGCCATGACCGTAGATGACGCAGCCATGACGAGCATTTGGCCACCGATACTGAACGGGACCGACACCGCGACAGCGATCATCTGCGCGACGATGGCGGCCAGCAACCGGATGCCGAACACCCGCCAGAAGTTCGGTTTGACCAACCGGAACGACCGCAGCACGGCCGCGACGATGCCGTGGCGCTCCAACACGATGATCGGCGGTACGAAGGTCAGCATGGTGCCGAGATAGATCAGCACCGCGATCAGGGCGAACACCAGCGGGACGGCCAGCACCACCGCTGCCGCACCGCCAGCCGCGTAGCCGATCCACACGATGAGCCCGACCACCGCGGCGACCAACAGGACCGCGCCAAGCACTTCGAGCAGCGAGAAGCCGATCAACGCCCACAGCCGCCCCCGAAGACGTTGCCACGCTTGGCCGATCGTGATCCCTGCGCCGAACACCGCGCGGCCGACGACGACGGTGAGCAGACCGCTCAGCAGGATCGCCGACAGCCCGGTGGCGACGCCGCCGGCGACGCTCGACAAAGACGAGCCGAGCAGCACGTCCGTGGACACCTCTTCGCCGCTGAGGGTCGGATCGAGTTGCCCCGCGATGGCAAGCGGACCCACCGACAACACCAGGGCGAGCAGTTGGGTGATCACCACCACCACGGTGGTCAGACCCAGAGTGGCCTTGGGGTTGGCCCGGATGTAGGTGATGGCGCCGTTGAAGATGTCGGCCAGGGTCAGGGGCCGCAGCGGGATGACGCCGGGTTTGAGCGGCGGCGGACCATAACCCGGCGGACCATAACCCGGCGGACCATAACCCGGTGCCCCGTAACCCGGTGGCGGATATCCGGGCGGCCCACCATAACCCTGCGGCGGGTAGCCCGGGGGCGGGTAGCCCGGCGGCGCGGGATAACCCGGCGGCGGATACCCGGCGGGTGGGTAACCCGGCGTCGGCGGCCCAGGCGTGGCGAACCCACCGGCGTCGGTACTCATGGCCACCATCCTGTCGGCCGCGACGCAAATTGACAACGTGGTCGGGGGTGCGCCGGACCCCGATTTGGGTACGTTTGAACCATGTCCGAAGGTCCTGTCCTCAAGAATCGGTTGCGCTCGGACCTCACGGCCGCGATGAAATCTCAGGACAAACTGCGCACCGCCACGCTGCGGATGCTGCTCACGGCGATCGGAAACGAGGAGGTGGCGGGCAAGGAGTCGCGGGAGTTGACCGACGACGAGGTGCTCAAAGTGCTCGCCAGGGAGTCCAGGAAGAGGGGCGAAGCCGCCGAGATCTACACGCAGAACAACCGCGGTGAATTGGCCGCCAACGAACACGCCGAGGCGCAGGTCATCGATGAGTATCTGCCGACGCCGCTGACGGAGGCCGAACTAGCCGATGTCGCCGATACCGCGATCGCGCACGTCGCCGAGGTGATCGGGGAGCGCCCGACCATGAAGCAGATGGGCGAGGTGATGAAGGCCGCGAAGGCCATCGCCGCAGGTAAGGCCGACGGCGCGCGGCTCTCGGAGGCGGTCAAGGCCCGGCTGTAGCCGGTTTTCCGGTCGTCGACCGGGGTACCCCGATTCCATGACACGGTTCGGATACACCCTGTTTACAGAACAAAGCGGTCCCAAAGAGCTTGTCAATTACGCCGTTTCGGCTGAACGCGTGGGTTTCGACTTCGAAGTGAGCTCGGATCACTACTTCCCGTGGCTGTCGTCGCAGGGCCACGCGTCCTACGCATGGTCGGTGCTGGGCGCCGTCGCGCATGCCACCGAGCGGGTCGAGTTGTTCACCTACGTCACCTGTCCGACCATGCGCTACCACCCCGCGATCGTCGCCCAGAAAGCCGCCACGCTGCAGATCCTGGCAGACGGGCGGTTCACCCTCGGGCTCGGCACCGGTGAGAACCTCAACGAGCACGTCGTCGGCAAACGGTGGCCCACGATCGCCAGACGACAGGAGATGCTGCGCGAGGCCATTCAGATCATCCGTGAGCTGTTCACCGGTGAGCTGGTCGACTGGAAGGGTGATTACTTCGAGGTCGACTCGGCGCGGCTGTGGGACATCCCCGACACACCGGTGGCCATCGCCGCCGCCGTCTCCGGCGAACGGTCCGTGGAGGCGTTCGCACCGCTGGCCGACCATTTGATCGCGGTCGAGCCGAACAAGGACTTCGTCACCGCCTGGCACGACATCCGGCGTGGTACCGGTCTGCCCGGTGATGTGCGCGTTGTCGGGCAGATCCCGATCTGCTGGGATCCCGACCGCGACGCCGCCGTCGCGCGCGCCCACGACCAGTTCCGGTGGTTCGGCGGGGGCTGGGCAGTCAACTCCGATCTACCGACGACGGCCGGTTTCGACGGTGCGACGCAGTACGTTCGGCCGGAGGACGTCGCGGCGTCTATCCCGTGCGGACCGGATCTGGACGCGATCGTCGACGCGGTGAGCAAGTATTGGGAAGCCGGGTTCACCGATATCGCACTGGTGCAGATCGGCGACGAAAGCCAGGACATGTTCCTCAAGCAGGCTGCCGGCCCGCTGCTGGAAATGTTGCGAACCGCATCTTCCTGAACCTGTTTGGCGGTATCTGACGGGGGTACCCCGGCCCGACCTGAACAGTCCAAAAGCCGGGAGGCGATACATGTTCGTTCACAACAAAGATCTGCAGTTCGAGGTGCGGGTCTCCAGGCCTGACCCTCGATTTGCCACGCTGCTCCAGGAGCAGTTCGGCGGCGCCAACGGCGAACTCAAGGCCGCGATGCAGTACTTCACCCAGGCCTTCGTGCTGCGCCAGAAGAGCCCGAAGATGTACGACCTCTTCATGGATATCGCCACCGAGGAGTTCAGCCACCTGGAAATGGTCGGTTCGATGATCACGATGCTGCTCGACGGGCTCAACGACGACCTCAAGATGGCCAACGAACGCTGTGACTGGATGCCCGCGGTGGCCAGCCGCGACGGTCGCGACGAAATCATCCACAGCGTCGCGGTCAACCCGCTGTACTTCACGCTCAGCGGCGGCGGCCCCGATGTGAAGGACTCCGCCGGTGTCCCCTGGCAGGGCACCTTCGTCAACGCCAACGGCGACCCGACCGTCGACCTGCGCAGCAACTTGGCGGCCGAATCGCGGGCGAAGATCGTCTACGAATACCTCAAGCAGTTCACCGACGATCCCGGCGTGCAGGACACGCTGACGTTCCTGATGACCAGGGAGGTCGCCCACTTCCAGCAGTTCACCGCCGCACTCAACGAACTACCGGTGAACTTCCCGCCCGGACAGCTGCCCGGCGACGACCGGTTCCAGAACGTGGCGTTCAACATGTCCGACGGGGCCGGATCGGTACGCGGACCGTGGAACGAGGGCCAGGGCCCGTGGCCCGAGGGCATGAAGTGGGATTACGTCGAAAAGCCAGAGCAGCAGTGGCTTGGGACCAAGAAGCGGGAGAACAAGGGCGACCAGCGGTGCCCCGAGGGCCAGCCCGCTGTGCAGGGCGAAAAGCCGTTCACCCACGAGCAACACACCGCCACCAGCTGATCGAGCCCGGAAAAGGCCGGTGCCCAACGGGCACCGGCCTTTTCAGGTAGCTACTTCATCTGAGGATCGGGTGGGTTCTCGGCTTCCCGGCCGGTGGCGGCATCGCGGATGTGGTCGACCATCGCCGCCCCCATCCCCATCGTCTTCTGCACCATCGGGTTGGCCGGTGTGTCGGGATGCGGTCGCGTCGGCGCCACCTTCTTCGCCGCTTCCAGTTTGTCGCCCAGCTTTTCGCGGTCCTGCGTGCTCACCGCGGCCTCGAACTTCGGCCACACCACCTCTTGTTCGTAGCGGATGTGCTCGCGTCCGATCTTGACGAACTCCTGCAGTGCCTCGTGATAGTCGTCATCCCCGGGTTGACCGTTCTCGAGACGCTGCAGCAGCTCCTTGCCGGCCTGCTCCTGGCTGATCGCCTCATCGGCCAGCTCGTCGCCGTCTTCGAGCGCGTCGCGAACCGCCGGCCAAAAGAACTGCTGCTCGATCGCCTCGTGTTGGGACTCGGCGATCACCAGGTTGGTCACCATGGTTTCCAGCCCACTGCGCTGGGCGCCCTCCCCGGTCGGTGCCCCGTCGAGCACCTCGAGCATCCCCAGAACGCTCTTGTGGTCTTCACGCAGAAACTTCAGTGCGTCCATATTCTTTGCCTCTTACTTTCGCGGTCACGGTCCGCTGCGCATACCCGCGGCCAGGGGGTTGAAACAGGGCCGCTGCGGGTAGTTCGTCCGGTGACGAAAGGACTTTCATGCCGCGCGGAAAAGGGATCTACGACGACGAAGACGCCGACGAGCCCAAGGGTGGTCGGCCAGGTCCGAAGGACGAAGGTAACGAAGGCGGTATGGCTACCCGCGAGAACGCACCCGACGTCGCGGAATCCGGTGGGGAGCCCACCGCCTGAACGTCACTGCGCGTCTCGGCCCTGCCGGCTGCGCTGATACGCCGCCCGGCGAAATTCCCCGAGCCACCGGGGCAGGAGCGTGACATCGGGGTCGCTGTGCAACGTGGGGTCGAAGGCGATGTCGTCGGTGCTGGGGTCGGTGTGGCGAAGCGTCAGCCGCGCCAGCGGCCTGAACCCGTCCGTACCGGGGGCTTGGTCGATATCGAAAACCAGTCCGTCTGAACTGATTCGGTCACGGATCGCGTCCAGCGACAACCCGCGCCCCTCCAGACTGGTCACCAGGCGAGCGCGGACCCACCATGCGGTATCGCGATACTGCAGCGGCATCAGGCTGGAGAACGACGCACCCGCCCACGTCGCGACCGGCGAAAGCACGATCCGACTGTTGGCCACCGTGGAGGCCAACAACACATCCCAAGGCGTGCATCCGTGCAGGTCCTGCGGCGGCGGCAGCCGCCACGCCAGCCCTGCCACATCCGGCAGCGCACCGGGTAACCCGATACCCTTCGACACCCGAGCGATCACGTCGCACGAGGTCATCGGCAGACCTTCACCGTCCGGGGCGATCCGCTCGAGCAGTCCCTCGGCCATCACGCCGTTGGGATGGAATAACCGGCGACCGCGGATCGCCGCCCCGAGTCGGACGGGCAACGCGGCGAACTCAGAAGCGCGCACAGTGATGGGGTGCCCACGCGGCGTTGTGGCAAAACCGGGTTTTAACCACCCCGAGACCGGGCATTAAATCTCCGCTAGTGCTGCGACGGCGCAGTGAACTTTGTCGAAAGGCCGATGTGACTACCGCGTACACCGACCTGGGTAGCCCGATCATCGCCGAGGGTGTCTATGCCCCGCAAGAGGACTCCCAACTGCTCATCGATGTCATGGAGAAAGCCGGCCTGGCAGAAAGTCATCGGGTAGCCGATCTGTGCACGGGCTCCGGAGTCGCGGCTATCGCGGCAAGCGAGCAGAACGCCAAGGAGGTCACCGCCTTCGACATCTGCGCGCGTGCGGTGCACTGCGCGCGTAAGAATGTCGCGGCCGCAGGCGCCGAAGTGGCTGTGCACCTGGGTTCGTGGGCGCGAGCGGTCGAATTCGGGCCGTTTGATCTGGTGATCTGCAACCCCCCGTACGTGCCGCACGATCCGAGTTTCGACGACGCGCTGCCGTCGCACGTCGGCCCGGCCCGCGCCTGGGATGCCGGGTTCGACGGACGCCTCGTTTTGGACCCGCTGTGCGCGGCGGTGCCGGACCTTCTGGCCGACGGCGGATCTTTCCTGGTGGTGCAGTCCGAATTCGCATGCCCGCGTCAGACGCTGGGCGCGTTGGCGGCCGCCGGAATGGACGCCGAAATCGTTGCTTACCAATGGATTGCGTTCGGACCCGTGCTGACGTCGCGAGCCGAGTGGTTGGAGCAGACGGGCCGCCTCCAGCCGGGCCGCCGTGAAGAAGAACTCGTCGTCATCCGGGCCGACAAGCCATGAGCGACAGCCAGCCGCGCACCGTGCGGATCGTTCCGTCAGGGCCGGTGATGGTCCAGGGTCCGGTGCGCATCGAGATGCCCGACGGCCAAGTGGTGGAATCCGACCGGTTCATGGTCGCGATCTGCGCGTGCAAACGCAGCAAGGATTATCCGTTGTGCGACACCAGCCATCGCTGCCGGCGCCGCGCTGAGCCGACCGACAAGCCCTCAGACAAGCGGTCGGCGTAGCGACGAGCGGTTGCCGGTCCAGCAGGCCATCATGTGGTCGGCCAGTCGGTCCTCCACGACGTCGCGGGCCCGAATCCCGAACACCACATCGCGTTCCAGCTGCGGCTCGCGTGCGATGAGATCCCCGACCACGTCGGTGCGCACGACCTGTTCGTGCACGGCGTCGGCCACGACGTGCTCCTGGTAGAAGGCCACACACGCATCGGGCGCGCCCATCCGTTCGAGGGCCTGAACCAGGCGCCGGGAACCGGGTGAGGAGGTGATCTCGGTGGACGCGAAGTGCCCGATCGTCGCCCCGCGCAACTCCCGGTGCAGTCCGAACAGCGACATCAGGTTGACCGACGCCAGCGCGTCGGCCGGCACCGCGTCGAGGTAACCCAGATACGACGCATCCAGCCGCGCGGCGTCCATCAACTCGGCGTACAGCTGCTGGTGAACGTGATCGCCACGGCCGCCGCCGAATTCGTCGAACTCGACCGCGACGAACGCGGCCTTGGAATGTCCGATCAGCCGCGGAATCGCCCATGCGTGCGGGTCGCCCTCCTTGAGGTGGTAGACCGAGCGGTGCACGAAGTACTCCTGCATCTGCTCCCAGGTGCCCTTGTCGCGCAGGTAGTAGGACGGGCCTTCGCCGTCGACCGGCTCGACCGAGAGCTTGTCCATCTCGGCAGCGGCGGTGTCGTCGGCCGTGATCTCACCGACGTCCTGGCGCACCGCGCTGAGGAAGGTCTCTTCCAGGCGGCCACGCAGGTGCAGCAGCGAGGGATTCCACTCCCAGCGGGGGCTGACGCCGGTGAATCCGCGGTAGTGCAGCTCGTAGCAGACGTACAGCGCCAGCTGCAGGTCGAGCCCGTACGGGTCGGCCTCGGCGACCGGCAAGTCGATCGGGCGGATGTGCAGCGCGGGCCGATCCCGGCGCAGCAACTCGATGACGGTGGCGGACAGGGGCCCGACGGCCCGGGGCAGCGCGGGTTCGACAAAGACCGAAGGCATGGAAGACGTGGTCACGACCTTGTTAATTCCCCGCATCGATGCCGGTCAAACACCGTTTATCGACGTCGACGAGGGGGTAGTTCGACTCATACTGGCCGTGGCGAGGGGATCGGAAATGTTCGAGCTGGATGTGCTTCTGGCGATCTATCTCTGCGGCTGGGTCGTTGTCACGCTGGGCCTGTATGTCGCGGGTAAGCGGCTTGCCGCACGCAGGACGACGGCACCACGCACGCTGGGTGTCAGCGCTCTCGGCGGCGCGCTGTGGCCGCTGCTGCTCGTCGGTGTGGTGGAGGCGAGTTCCATCGTCGTGTTGACCAAGCTCGGGACCAAGACGACACCGCAGATGGGTGTGCTCGCGTAGCTGACGCAGTCGGGGTGGCGGGATTCGAACCCACGACCTCTTCGTCCCGAACGAAGCGCGCTACCAAGCTGCGCCACACCCCGCGTGAAGCCACGACAGCGTATCGCACCGGCGGGGTGCGAAGCCAAACGCTATCCCGCGCCCGTTCGCCTCGCGAGTGCTACCGCAGGGCTGTGCAAACCGCCCCGCCCGCGACCCTGGTGTAGCACTCGCGAACTGAACGGGCGGCAACTGTCGGCTACGACACGCCGCGGGATGGAAGTCGTTGTCGGTGGCGTTATGCACACTGACGACAGAGACCCGACGAAGCGAGGCATGAGATGACCGTGTTAGGCGCATCCATCTACGTGGGATTCTTTGTGCTGGCCGCGCTGTGGCTGTTCCTGACGTCCGAGGGCCCCCTGGTCGACCGCTCCGACGATTCCGGCCAGCGCCCCGAGCGCTCGAACTCGGCCAGCACCGACGCGGACTGCGCGGGATCCAGCCGCTGGCTGGTCAGCCACTCGTCGCAGAAGTAGGTGTCGGCGTAGCGGTCGCCGCTGTCGGCCAGCAGTGTGACCACCGAACCGCTGCGGCCCTCGACCAGCATCTCGGCCAGTAACCCGAACGCGCCCCACAGATTGGTTCCCGTCGACGGGCCCACCCGCCGGCCCAGTACGGCGCTGGCATGACGCGCGGCGGCCACCGATGCGGCGTCGGGAACCATGACCATCCGGTCGACCACGTCGGGCAGAAACGACGGTTCCACCCGCGGTCTGCCGATCCCTTCGATGCGCGACGACATCGACGTCACCACGTCGTCGCGGCGCTGCGCGTACGACGGGAAGAACGCCGAGTTCTCCGGGTCCACCACGCACAGCCGGGTGGCGTGGCGGCGGTAGCGGATGAACCGGCCGATCGTGGCGCAGGTTCCGCCGGTGCCCGCGCCGACGACGATCCACTCCGGAACCGGATGGGTCTCCTCACGCATCTGGTCGAAGATCGACTCGGCGATGTTGTTGTTGCCGCGCCAGTCGGTGGCCCGCTCGGCGTTGGTGAACTGGTCGAGATAGTGCCCACCCGTCTGCGCGGCCAGCCGCTCGGCCTCCGCGTACATCTGCGCCGACTCGTCCACGAAATGGCAACGCCCGCCTTGTGATTCGATGAGCTCGACCTTGCTGGCGCTGGTCGACGCCGGCATCACCGCGATGAACGGCAGACCCAGCAACGCCGCGAAGTAGGCCTCCGACACCGCCGTCGACCCCGACGACGCCTCGATGACGGTGGTGTTCTCGTCGATCCAGCCGTTGCACAGCCCGTAGAGGAACAATGACCGCGCGAGCCGGTGCTTGAGGCTTCCGGTGATGTGCGTGGACTCGTCCTTGAGGTACAGGTTCAGGTCGCAGTCACCGGCCCACGCGGACGGCAGCGGATACCGCAGCAGATGCGTGTCCGCGCTGCGCCTGGCGTCGGCCTCGATCAAGCGGACCGCGTTATCGGCCCACGCGCGTGAACGGCTCCGGTCTGCGACAGTCACTCGGCAAGGCTCACCGCACGGACACGCTGGGGTGCGACTGGCCCGCTTTGCTGCCGACGTCACGGCCGCCGATGGGAGCCGGCACCAGCGTGAGCAGCGTGGCCTCCGGACGGCAGCAGAACCGCAGCGGCGCATACGGTGACGTGCCGATCCCCGCCGACACGTGCAGCTGCATATTCGCACCCCACCGCGACGGCCCCTTCGCCCGCGACCGATCCAGGTCGCAGTTGGTCACCAGCGCGCCGTAGAACGGCAGGCAAAGCTGGCCGCCGTGGGTGTGGCCGGCCATCACCAGCTGATAGCCGTCGGCGGCGAAGCGGTCGAGCACCCGCGGCTCAGGCGAATGCGTCAGCCCCAGCTTCAGATCCGCCGCGGCCGGCGCGGCGCCCGCGATCGTCTCGTAGCGATCCCTCGACAGGTGTGGGTCATCGACACCCGCGGCCGCGATCCGCAGCCCGTTGACGGCGAACTCGCGCCGATTGTGGGTCAAGTCCAGCCAACCGCGCTCGGTGAACGCCGCGCGCAGATCCTGCCACGGCAGCGGCTCACCGTGCACCCGGTGGCCAGGGTTGGACAGGTAGTTCAGCGGGTTCTTCGGGCGCGGGGCGAAGTAGTCGTTGCTGCCGAAGATGAACACACCGGGCACCGCGAGCAGTTCGGTCAGCGACTGCACGACGGCGGGCACCGCCTTCGGGTGCGACAGGTTGTCGCCGGTGTTGACCACCAGGTCGGGTTCCAGCGCCACCAGCTCACGCAGAAACGCCTGCTTGCGGCGTTGCGTCGGCCGCATGTGGATGTCGCTGATGTGCAGCACCTTCAACGGCGACGTCCCCGGCGACAGCACCGGCATGGTCACCTCGCGCAACACGAAGGCGTTGCGCTCGATGAGCGAGGCGTAGGCGATGCCGGCTACCAGCGCACCCGCGCCCGCGGCGGCGGTGCGTTTCAAGGTCGACGGTGACGAACGGGGTGAACGAGCAGGCATGCCTGTGAGCCTACTGCCACTCGCCTGCAGTTACCGATTTCCGCGGGCGGTCGTGGGCAACTCCACAGCACGGGTCAGCCCGGTGGCGGCGGCGGAGCCGGAGGCGGGGGCCCGAGCACCGGAACCGTGATCGGCGGCAGGCCCGGGATCTGCACCACGGTCTCGCCGACCGGGGCCGGAAGGCCCGGGATGCCCGGCGGACGGTCGGGCGCGGGCGGCGGCGGCGGCGCGATGCCGTTGGAGACCAGCAGCGTGATGATCGACCCCGGCACCGTATTCCCGGTGGGCGACGTGCCGACCACCGTGCCCCGCGACGATGAACTGTTCACCGGGTTGGCGTCGTCGGCGACCTGGAAGCCGGCGTCGCGCAGCCGCTGCCGGGCATTGCTCTCCGAGAGCCCGGCGACGCTGGGCACCTTGGAGCCGGGCCCCCCGTCGACGAAGCGCGGATCGGTCGGCGGCAGGCTGACCTCGCCGAAGGCGGTGGCGATCGGCTTCATCGCCGCGAACCAGGTGCGGGCGGGCTCGTTACCGCCGTACAGGTTGCCGTTACCGCCGCACTTGCGCAGCGGGAACGAGCACAGCGATCCCGGCGAGGACGAGTCGTCGTAGATGTAGTTCGCCGCGGCCAGCTGATTGGTGAAGCCCAAAAACCCCGACGAGCGGTGTGCCTCGGTGGTGCCGGTCTTACCCGACATCGGCAGATCCCAGCCCACCGAGCCGGCGGCGCCCGCGGCGGTGCCCGCGCCCTCGTCGTCCTTGCTCAACGCGTTGGCCAGCGTGTTGGCCAGCCCGTCCGGCACCACCTGTTCGCACGTCTCGGTGGTGACCGCGACCTGCTCGCCGTGCCGGTCGATGACCTCGGCGATCGGGTTCGGCGGACACCACACCCCACCGGACGCCAGCGTCGCGGCGACGTTGGACAACTCGAGCGGGTTGACCTCGATCGGGCCCAGCGTGAACGACCCGATGTTCTGCCGTTTGACGAAATCGGCGAGGCTCTCGTTGCTTTCGGGGTCGTAGTCCCGTGCGGTGCCGGGCAGCGCATAGGAGCGCAGGCCCAGCTTGACGGCCATGTCGACCGCGCGCGGCACGCCGATCTGCGAGATCAGCTTGGCGAACGCGGTGTTGGGGGAGGTGGCCAACGCGTCGGTGACGTTCATGCTGCCGCGGTAGTTGCCCGCGTTCTCCACGCACCACGTCGCCGGCGGGCAGCCCCTGGCGCCGCCGCTACCCAGGCCCTTGGCCTGGAACCGGGCCGGCGCGTCCAGCTGGGCGTTGATCCCCAGCCCCATCTCCATGGCGGCGGCCACGGTGAAGACCTTGAAGATCGACCCCGCGCCGTCACCGACCAGCGAGAACGGCTGCGGCTGCATCGTCTCGCCGGCCTCGGTGTTCAGGCCGTAGGTACGGCTGCTGGCCATCGCCAGCACCGGGTGGGACTCCTTGCCAGGCCGGATCACGCTCATCACGCTGGCGACGCCCTCGCGCCCGGGGTCGGCGAACTGGTTGACCGCCGCCTTCACCGGTGCCTGCACATCGGGATCCAGCGTGGTCTTGATCAGGTAGCCGCCCTTGGCGACCTGCTCCTTGCTGATGCCCGCGCGGGCCAGATACTCCAACGCGTAGTCGCAGAAGAACGCCCGGTCACCAGCGGCGATGCAGCCGCGGGGCAGCTCCTTGGGCTGCGGCAGCACGCCGAGGGGCTTCTCCTTGGCCGCCCGCAGCGCCGCGGCCTCCTCGGGGATGTTCTCGATCATCGTGTCCAGCACGACGTTGCGGCGCGCCAGCGCACCGTCGGGGTTGGTGTACGGGTTCAACGTGCTGGTGGACTGCACCAGCCCGGCCAGCAGCGCCGCCTGCTCCCAGTCCAGCTCGGAGGCGTCGATGCCGAAGTAGGTCTGCGCCGCATCCTGCACGCCGAACGCCCCGTTGCCGAACGACACCAGGTTCAGGTAGCGGGTCAGGATCTCGGGCTTGGTGAACGTCTTGTCCAGCGTCAACGCCATCCGGATCTCGCGCAGCTTGCGGGCAGGCGTGGTTTCCACGGCCGCGCGCCGTTCGGCCTCGGTCTGCGCGATGACCAGCAGTTGATAGTTCTTGACGTACTGCTGCTCGATGGTGGAGCCGCCGCGGGTGTCGAGGTTTCCGGACAGATAGCCCGACAGGCCGGTCAGGGTGCCCTGCCAGTCCACGCCGTTGTGCTCGGCAAACCGTTTGTCCTCGATGGACACGATCGCCAGCTTCATGGTGTTGGCGATGTCCTCGCTGGACACCTCGAACCGGCGCTGCGAGTACAGCCAGGCGATCACGTTGCCGTTGGCGTCGACCATCGTCGAGACCTGCGGAACCTCGCCCTCGACCAACTGCGCAGAACCGTTGGCAACCACGTCGGAGGCCCGGTTCGAGATCAGGCCGATGCCCCCGACCACTGGGAACATCAACGCGGCGGCCAGCACACTGGCCAGCAGAGCGCACCAGGCGAGCTTGATGAGCGTGACCGTCGTGGGCGGTCGCGTCGGCTGGTGCTCGGGCATGGCTACAGACTAACGACGCGAATTCCGCCGCAAAACGGGCAGCGTGGATCGGGGGACGGAAAAACGCCCAAGCAGCACACATATCCGCGTGGACGTCAATTTCCGGGCCTGACGGCACGGTCGTCCCAAAAAAGTAGGGAAACACCCATTGCGCGAAACCCTCTGACCACCTAAGTTGACAACACAGTGCGATGCAGGTCACATTAGGCCCCCGTACTGTGGCGTAGATCGCAGACGCTTTCTACACCGGACGACATGGCCGCCACGGCGTTGCCGAGGCGACAGGGAAAGAAGGGAAATCTCGGGTGTCAGCAACTAGGCCCGCGGCTCGCAGGACAAGCACGAACTCTTCCGCCCACACTGTTGTCCACGGCGCCGAAGCCGAAGCCCGTATCGCCTGGGTATCCCAGGCTCGATGCCGTCAGACAGATCCCGACGAGCTATTCGTACGAGGCGCCGCGCAGCGCAAAGCCGCGGTCATCTGTCGACACTGCCCGGTGATCTTGGAATGTGGCGCCGACGCCCTCGACAATCGCGTCGAGTTCGGAGTGTGGGGTGGGATGACCGAGCGTCAGCGTCGCGCCTTGCTCAAGCAGCACCCCGAGGTGGTTTCCTGGGCCGATTTCTTCGCCGCCCAGCGCAAACACCGCAGCGCCGTCTAGGCCACTAGGCCACGGAAACCTCACCGGTCATCTGATCGGCGATGGCCCGCAGTGCATCCAGATCCGAGACGTCGAACGGCAGCGACGGCACCCCGACGATCGCCACGTGCGGATTGGCGCCCGTGAACCGCGACAGCAGCCGGATCTCCCGCTTCGCCGTCATCGCGCGGTCGGCGTGAATCCGTAGCACGCCTTCCGTCAACGAGCCCGGGCCGGTCTTCTCGATTTCCTCGGCGGTTTCCTCGGCCTTCTCCGCGTGCAGCTCCTCGCACAGCGTCGGGTGGGTGCGGTTGAGGATCAGCCCGGCCAGCGGCATGTGCTCTTCGGAGAGCCGGTCGACGAAGAACGACGCCTCGCGCAGCGCGTCCGGTTCGGCCGCCGACACCACGACGAACTGCGTCCCGCGACGCTTGAGCAGGTCGTAGGTGCGCTCGGCCTTCTCCCGGAACCCGCCGAACGTGGCGTCCAATGATTGGACGAAACTCGCGGCGTCGGAAAGCATTTGCGAACCCAGCACCGTCGACAGCGCCTTCATGGCCAACCCGACGGCTCCGGTGACGAGACGTCCGAAGCCCCGGCCCGGCGCCAGCAGCAGCCGCCACAGCCGGCTATCCATGAAGCTGCCCAACCGTTTTGGCGCGTCGAGGAAGTCCAGGGCGTTGCGCGACGGCGGAGTGTCGACCACCACGAGGTCCCATTTGTCCTGCGCGAGAAGCTGACCCAGCTTCTCCATCGCCATGTATTCCTGTGTGCCCGCCAGCGACGTGGCGACGGTCTGATAGAACTGGTTGTCCAGAATCGCGTTAGCGCGGTCGGCGCCGGAATACTGGACCACCATCTCGTCGAACGTCCGGCGCATGTCGAGCATCATCGCGTGCAACTCGCCGCGCACCTCCGGCGCCAGCGGTACGCGCTGCGGGGTGTTGCCCAGATCGGTGATGCCCAGCGCCTGGGCGAGACGCCGGGCCGGGTCGATCGTCAACACCACCACCGTGCGGCCGTATTCGGCCGCCCGTAACGCCAATGCGGCCGCCGTGGTGGTCTTGCCGACACCGCCGGCGCCGCAGCACACCACGACGCGGTTGGAAGTGTCCTCGATGATCGCGCGCATATCGAGCGCAGGGGGGTGGGTGCTCATCTACGTCTCCTCTAGTGGTCCGATGCGTCTACCGGACGCCCTGCTGTGCGAGCACTTCGGCGAGTTCATAGAGGCTGCCCAGATCCACGCCGTCAGTGATCTGCGGCAACTCGAGGCGCGCCACGTCCAACGCGTCGAGTTGCTCAGAACTCTCGGCGCGCGCCTTGATCCGGGTAGCGTGCTGGATGGTCTCGGTGAGCAGACCCGCGAAATCACTGTCAGACAATGTGATTCCGTGATCGGCCAGCGTCGCGCGGACCTCGTCGGCGTCGATGTGGCCTTCGGCGGCCTTGGCCAGATCCTGCGGTGACAGGTGGGCCGGGATGTTGCGGTTGACGATGACGCTGCCGATCGGCAGGTCCAGACCCTTGAGTTCGTCGATGGCTTCCAGCGTCTCCTGGATGGGCAGCGCCTCCAACAGCGTCACCAGGTGGATCGCGGTGAGGTCGGAATGCAACACCTTGACGACGCTTTCGGCCTGCCCGTGCACCGGCCCGCCCTTGGCCAGATCCGAGACCGCCTTGGTGACGTCGAGGAACCGGGCGATGCGCCCGGTCGGCGGCGCGTCCACCACGATGGCGTCATACACCGGTTGCTTACCCTTCTCGGCGCGCGTGACGATCTCGCGGATCTTTCCGGTGAGCAGCACATCACGTAACCCGGGTGCGATCGTCGTGGCGAACTCCACCGCGCCGATCCTGCGCATCGCCCGCCCGGCCAGGCCGAGGTTGTAGAACATGTCGAGGTATTCGAGGAACGCCGCCTCGGTGTCGATCGCCAGCGCGTTGACCTGACCGCCACCGTCGGCGGTGGCGATCTTGACCTCTTCGTAGGGCAGCGGCGGGACGTCGAATAACTGCGCAATCCCTTGGCGCCCTTCAACTTCCACCAGCAGCACCTTGCGGCCGCCGACTGCGAGGGCCAACGCCAGGGCTGCGGCGATCGTCGACTTGCCGGTGCCGCCCTTGCCGGTGATGAAGTGCAGGCGCGCCTTGGTCAGGCGAGACGGCCAGCCGACGGATTTGCCGCCATTGGTAGTGGAAGCCACGTGTGCATGCTAAACGACTGGTCTGCGCCTCCATGACGCCCGCAGCCTCATTTGACCGCCCGATAAGCTCGGCATATGACCGAACCGACCCGCTGGGAGTACTCCACCGTCCCGTTGCTCACCCACGCCACCAAACAGATCCTCGACCAGTGGGGCGAGGACGGCTGGGAACTGGTGTCGGTGCTGCCCGGGCCGACCGGTGAGCAGCACGTCGCCTATCTCAAACGACCGAAATGACGCCGGCGCCGGAGGGCCGACATCAGACCCCGGCCGCCCGGTTGGCCGAGCTGGGCATCGAACTGCCCGCCGTGGTGCCGCCGGTGGCGGCCTACGTGCCCGCGGTGCGCACCGGAAACCTGGTCTACACCGCCGGTCAGTTGCCGATGAAGGACGGCGCGCTGCTGCAGGCCGGCAAGGTCGGCGCCGAGGTCAGCCCCGAGGGCGCCAAGGCGCTGGCCCGGGTGTGCGCGCTCAACGCCTTGGCCGCAGTGGACTCGCTGGCCGGCATCGACGCGGTCGCGCGGGTGGTCAAGGTGGTCGGGTTCGTCGCGTCGGCCCCGGGCTTCCACGGCCAGCCGGGGGTGATCAACGGGGCCTCCGAACTGTTCGGTGAGGTCTTCGGCGCCGCGGGCGCGCACGCGCGGTCGGCGGTCGGGGTGTCGGCGCTACCCCTTGATGCGCCGGTCGAAGTAGAAGTCATCGTCGAGCTGACGTGAGCGAACCGGTGACCCTCGAGCACCCCGCGTACCGGCTTCTGCGGCCGGTCACCGAAACCGCGTCGGTGCTGCTGTGCGATAACCCGGGGATGATGACGCTCGACGGCACCAACACGTGGGTGCTGCGCGGGCCGGGCAGCGACGAGATGGTGCTCGTCGACCCCGGTCCCGAGGACGACGACGAGCACGTCGCACGGCTCGCCGACCTCGGCGAGATTTCGCTGATTTTGATCAGCCACCGCCACGAGGACCACACCGGCGCCATCGACAAGATCGTCGAACGAACCGGCGCGGTGGTCCGCTCGATGGGCAGCGGTTTCCTGCGCGGTCTCGGCGGGCCGCTGACCGACGGCGAGGTCATCGACGCCGCGGGGCTGCGGATCACCGTGCTGGCCACCCCCGGCCACACCGCGGACTCGGTGTCTTTCGTCCTCGACGACGCGGTGCTGACCGCCGACACAGTGCTGGGCCGCGGCACCACGGTGATCGACAAGGAGAACGGCAGCCTGCAGGAGTACCTCGACTCGTTGCAGCGGCTGCGTGGCCTCGGCCAGCGCACGGTGTTGCCCGGCCACGGCCCCGAACTCGCGGACGTGGCAACGGTCAGCGACATGTATTTGGCGCACCGCGAGGAGCGGCTCGATCAGGTGCGCGGCGCGCTGCACGAGTTGGGTGAGGACGCCACCGTCCGCCAGATCGTCGAACATGTCTACACCGACGTCGACGAAAAGCTTTGGGACGTGGCCGAATGGTCGGTCCAGGCCCAGGTGGACTACCTGCGAGGTTAGCGAGTTCGGCGCGCTGAGGGACGCTGACGGGCCGCGAGCGCGCCGAAATCGCCGGGAGGACTCAACGCGCGCGGCGGGCCAGACGTTCGGAGTCCGAAATCAGCACGCTCTTGCCTTCCAACCGAATCCAGCCGCGGTGGGCGAAGTCGGCCAGCGCCTTGTTGACCGTCTCACGCGAGGCGCCGACGAGCTGAGCGATCTCCTCCTGCGTCAGGTCGTGCGTCACGCGTAGCGCGCCGCCCTCCTGGGTGCCGAACCGCTGTGCCAGCTGCAGCAGCTGCTTGGCCACCCGGCCGGGCACGTCGGTGAAGATGAGGTCGGCCAAGTTGTTGTTGGTGCGGCGCAGGCGACGGGCCAGCACCCGCAGCAGCTGTTCGGCGATCTCCGGGCGGTCGGAGATCCAGGCCCGCAGCGCGTCGCGGTCCATCGTCACGGCGCGCACCTCGGTGATGGTGGTGGCGCTCGACGTCCGCGGCCCGGGGTCGAAGATCGACAACTCGCCGAACATGTCCGACGGTCCCATGATCGTGAGCAGATTCTCCCGGCCATCCGGCGATCGGCGGCCGATCTTGATCTTCCCGGACACGATGATGTACAGCCGGTCACCGGGTTCCCCTTCGGCGAACACGGTGTGTCCGCGGGGGAAGTCGACGGGTTGCAGTTGCTTGGTCAGCGCGGATACGGCGCTGGGTTCGACCCCCTGGAAGATTCCGGCCCGCGCCAGGATCTCGTCCACGTTGCCCCTCTTAAGCTGTTAGGTGATATGACTGCGCAAAGCCGAGCTCTAGCCTGGTTAGCGAAATCAGTCTAGAGGTACCCCGTTTCGCGACCAGCCCACGCTACACACGATTGGCATGTCGAGTCCGCTGAAACTCAGGATTGACTGCCCGGTGTGGGTAATCGCGCGTGGGCAAATCCGGTGCCGCACCGTTGCGGGTCAGCGCGTGAATCGTCGACTCGTGCGCATGCCTGGGTTGCCGTATCCGGTCCGCGCGGGTCAGCGTGTCGACATCGGCGGCCCCGGTACGGGAGAGCAGGGTGGCCACGTCGGTGGCCGACACCGTGTCTCGGTGCAGGCCCGCTTCGAGACGGTCGAGGCCGAACGTTGCCAGCATCAGCAACCCCGGAATCAATCCGACCAGCAACCATGACACAACGCTGAAGTAAACACGGCCAAGGTCTCAGCGGGATCACAAATTGCCACCGGTCCGCGGCAGCGCCGTTCGGCGATGTCAGACGTCGTCAGTAGGCTTGCGGATGTGACCGTGGGCGACACATCAACGGGTAAGGCGGCCGCGGCCAAACGCGCCCGAAAATGGGACAGCGAAACCCGCATCGGCCTCGTGCGTCGGGCTCGGCGAATGAATCGGACGCTCGCGCAGGCGTTTCCGCATGTGTACTGCGAGCTGGACTTCACCAACCCGCTCGAGCTCACGGTCGCCACGATCCTGTCGGCGCAGAGCACCGACAAGCGGGTCAACCTCACCACCCCGGCGTTGTTCAAGCGCTACCGCACCGCACTGGACTACGCCCAGGCTGACCGTGCCGAGCTCGAGGAGTTCATCCGGCCCACCGGCTTCTTCCGGAACAAGGCCAGCTCGCTGATCCGGTTGGGCCAGGAGCTGGTCGAGCGGTTCGACGGCCAGGTGCCCGCCACCATGGCGGAGCTCGTCACGCTGCCCGGGGTGGGCCGCAAGACAGCCAACGTCATCCTCGGCAACGCGTTCGACATCCCCGGCATCACCGTCGACACCCATTTCGGCAGGCTGGTGCGGCGGTGGCGGTGGACGGCTGAGGAAGACCCGGTCAAGGTCGAACACGCCGTCGGCGAACTGATCCCGCGCAAGGAGTGGACCGACCTGAGTCACCGGGTGATCTTTCACGGCCGCCGGGTCTGTCACGCCCGAAAACCCGCGTGCGGGGTGTGCGTGCTGGCCAACGACTGCCCCTCCTACGGGATCGGGCCGACCGACCCGATGACCGCTGCGCCGCTGGTCAAGGGCCCCGAAACCGAGCACCTGCTGGCGCTGGCCGGGCTGTAGCCCGGCCGGGGTGACACGACATGCGCAGTTCGACCCGGTGGACCGTGGCCGTGCTGGTGATCCTGGTCGCCCTCGGCGTGGCGCTGTGGAGCGAGCTCGGCGGCGACGACGACGGCGCCGACGGGCCGGGCACCGCCCGCGACCGCCGCGCCGCCGACACCGCCGTGGCGCTGGCCGGTCCCCGGGCACGTGCGGATCTTCGGCCGTGCCCGTCATCCGGCGTCGGCGCAGGGCCCGAGGCGCTACGCGGTATCACGCTGGAATGCGCGGGTGACGGTGCGATGGTCGACGTCGCCGAGGCGTTGGCCGGCCGCACCGTGGTGCTCAATCTGTGGGCCTACTGGTGCGCGCCGTGTGCGGCGGAGCTGCCCGCGATGGCCGAATACCAGCGCCGCGTCGGCCCGGAGGTCACCGTGCTGACGGTGCATCAGGACGAGAACGAGTCGGCCGCGCTCGTGCGCTTGGCCGAGCTCGGGGTGCGGCTGCCGACGCTGCAGGACGGTCGCCGGTTAATCGCGGCTGCGCTGCGGGTACCGAACGTCATGCCCGCAACCGTGGTCCTTCGCGCAGACGGTAGCGTGGCCGACGTCCTGCCGCGCTCGTTTGACAACGCCGACGAGATCGCCGCAGCGATCAACCCGTCGATAGGAGTACCGGGGTGAACTGGGTCAGCGAAGACAGTCCGCTGACCCCTGAGGCCGCGCCGTCCTGGCTCAAACCACTGCTCGACAACACCGACCTGGTCAAGCGGGCCTATCGACGCCGGGTGCCCCCCGAAGTGCTGGCCGCGATGGGGGTCAACGCGATGCCCGGCGCCGGCCGCGACGCGGCGGTGCTGGTGCTGTTCTCCGGCCCGCCGCAGGCACCCGGCGACGGGGTACCGCAGGACGTGGACCTGTTGGTCACCGTCCGCGCCGCCACGCTGCGCCACCACGCCGGGCAGGCCGCGTTCCCCGGCGGCGCGGCCGACCCCGGCGACCTCACCCCCGTGCACACCGCGCTGCGCGAGGCCAACGAGGAGACCGGCATCGACGTCCGACGGCTGCATCCGATCGCCACGCTGGAACGGCTGTTCATTCCGCCCTCGGGTTTCCACGTCGTACCGGTGCTGGCGTACTCGACGGACCCCGGCCCGGTCGCCGTCATCGACGAAGGTGAAACCGCGCACGTCGCCCGGGTGCCGCTGCGGGCCTTCATCAACCCCAAGAACCGGATCATGGTGTACCGCAAGGAAAACACCCGCCGGCTGGCCGGGCCGGCGTTCTTGCTCCACGAGATGCTGGTGTGGGGGTTCACCGGCCAGGTGATCTCGGCGATGCTCGACGTCGCCGGCTGGTCGCGGCCGTGGAACACCGCCGACGTGCGCGAACTCGACGAGGCAATGGCGCTCGTCGGCGACGACTCAAGTTACGGTGAAACCCAACCATGACTTCGTCGCAGTGGCTCGACCTCGTTGTCCTCGCCGTCGCCTTCATCGCCGGTATCTCCGGATGGCGCTCGGGGGCGCTCGGTTCGCTGCTGTCGTTCCTCGGCGTGGTGCTCGGGGCGGTGGCCGGTGTGCTGCTCGCGCCGCACCTGGTCGCCAACATCGACGGCCCCCGCACCAAGCTGTTCGTGACGTTGTTTCTGATCCTTGCCCTGGTGGTCGTCGGCGAGATCGCCGGCGTCGTGCTGGGCCGGGCGGTGCGCGGCGCTATCCGCAACGGCGGGCTACGCGCCATCGACTCCCTGATCGGGGTGGCACTGCAGATCGTCGCGGTGCTGGTGGCCGCGTGGATGCTGACCTATCCGCTGCAGACCTCGGATCAGCCGAACCTGGCTGCCGCGGTGCGCGGCTCGCAGGTGCTCAAGGAGGTCAACGACCTCGCACCGGACTGGTTGAGGCAGGTGCCTGCCCGGCTGTCGGCACTGTTGGACACCTCGGGCTTGCCCGACGTGCTGCAGCCGTTCGGGCGCACCCCGATCGTGGCCGTCGACGCCCCCGATGCCGCGCTGGCCGTCGACCCCGTCGTTGCGGCCTCGCGGCCCAGCGTGGTGAAGATCCGCGGCGTCGCGCCGGGCTGCCAGAAGGTGTTGGAGGGCAGCGGATTCGTCGTGGGTCCCGACCGGGTGATGTCGAACGCGCACGTGGTGGCCGGTTCCGACAGTGTCACGATCGAGGCCGACGGCCGGACCTACGAGGCCTACGTGGTGTCCTACGACCCCGACGCCGACATCTCGATCCTCGACGTGCCCGACCTGGCGTCCGAGCCGCTGCAGTTCGCCGAGACGCCGGCGTCGACGGGAACCGACGCGATTGTGATGGGTTATCCCGGCGGCGGTGACTTCGTCGCGACACCGGCCCGGGTGCGCGAGATCATCGAGCTGTCCGGACCCGACATCTACCGCACCAACACGGTGGAACGTGAGGTGTACACGATCAGAGGCACTGTGCGCCAAGGCAATTCAGGCGGACCCATGATCGACCTGGACGGCAACGTGCTGGGTGTGGTGTTCGGCGCCGCTGTGGACGACGCCGACACCGGGTTCGTGCTGACCGCCAACGAGGTGTCGCGTCAGCTCGCCGCGATCGGCAACACCGAACGCGTGCCCACCGGCACCTGCATCACCTAACGCGGTACACCTGCGCCACAAAGCGCGACAGTTGCTCGTTGACCGCTTCCGGCGCCTCTTCGTGGGCGAAATGGCCTGCGCCGGCGATCGATACGTAGCGACCGTGCGGTGCGTAGTGCTGGGTGCGATACACCGGATCGGCCAGCACGTACGGGTCGGCGTCCCCGCGGAGGTGAAGCACCGGAACGTTGAGCGGGCGCCGCATCGACTGCATGAACCGTCGGCCTTCCCCGCGCAGCTGGCTGCGTACGGCCCAGCGCTGGTACTCCAGCGCCGAATGCGCCGCCGACGGGATCTGGAACGCGCGCCGCAGATGGCCGATGGTCTCGGAAAAATCTTCTGACGCAACCCATTTCGCGCCGGCCCTGCTGCGCACCAGACGTTCCAGTTCCTCGGCGTCGTGCCGGGTCAACGCCCGCTCGGGCCACATCGGCACCTGGTAGCGCAGCAGCCACGGCAGCAGGGCCGTGCGCTGGTCGCGCCGCCGCAGCACCGAGGCGCGAAGGGCGACCGGATGCGGTGAGCTGACAACGGCGATCGCCCGCACCGCGCGCGGGTGCAGCACCGCGGTGGCCCAACAGACCAGCCCGCCGTCGGCGTGGCCCACCAACGTGGCCTCGTTGTGGCCGAGCGCGCGCACCAGGCCAGCGGTGTCCCCGGCCAGGGTCCAGCCGTCGTAGCCGCGCGGCGGTTTGTCGCTGCCGCCGTAGCCGCGCAGATCAACGGCCACCACCCGCGCGCCGGTCAGCCCGCGCAACTGGTGGCGCCACGACCACCAGAACGATCCGAAGCCGTGCAGCAGGATGACCAGCGGCCGTTCGGTTGCCAGCGTCGTGGACGCGTCGGGGGAGTCGGCCTCCACGACGTGGAAGCGAATTCCGTTGGCGTGCACATCACGATGACGCCATGGGCCGTCGATTCGGACTACCGACGGATCGGGCGGTGGCCCGGAGGGCATTACCAGCCTGATGGGTCGGTCGCCGGCTTACCGTCGCCGGCGGCGGTCTTGGCCTTGTCGTGGCCCGGGGTCAGCGCTTCGGGGATCTCCTTGACCGATTCGATGGTCTGCTGCGGACCGCGGATGCGCCGCACCTTGAGGTAGCCGAGCAGGCCGAAGATCGCGGTGACCACGACCATGATGCCGAACACGATCAAAAACGCCGCCCAGCGCCAGATCCAGGTGTCGAGCAGTTCGGCGACGAAAAAGAAGAAGAAGAACGTGGAGTAGAACAGCACCACCAGCGCCAGGATGAAGTAGACGCTGCCGGTCAGGCCCTTCTTGACGTCGCGGGTGATCTCGGCCTTGGCGAGTTCGACCTCCGCGCGTACCAACGTCGATACCTGCGTCGTGGCGTCCTTGACCAGGTCCCCGATGGACGGGTCGGCCTTGGCGGCGTGCGGGTCGACCAGTGGTATCGACGTCACGGTGGTCGGCGCGCCATTGCTGCGATCGCTCACGGACAGTTCCTCCCGCCTCGGCTATCGGTCGCGGTTCATGTTGCCATGTCGGGTGGTGGCATGTGGCGTGCGGCCAACCGCGGGCCGACCGGCGATAGACTGGCTGGGTTCCAGCACGGCAGGTCGGGCTCGCGATTGAGGAGACATCTTTGAGGACCAGCGGCCGCTGCCTGCGTCGTCTTGCTACCACGTTCGTCGCCCTTGCCGGGCTGATGGGACTCGTCGCGTTCGCCCCCACCGCATACGCCGCCGACCCGGTGGTGCTGGGCGGCGGGTCGGGTCTGGTCGTCAACGGCGAGACGATGTGCACGCTGACCGCGATCGGCCATGACAACCGCGGAAGCCTGATCGGCTTCACCTCCGCGCACTGCGGCGGACCCGGAGCACAGGTGGCGGCCGAAACCGCGCCGAACGCCGGTGTGGTGGGCACGATGGTCGCCGGCAACGACGCGCTGGATTACGCGGTCATCCAGTTCGACCCGGCCAAGGTGCGACCGGTCAACAACATCGACGGGTTCCAGATCGACGGGCTCGGCCCCGACCCGGTCGTCGGCGACGTCGCCTGCAAGCTGGGCCGTACCACCGGCTACTCCTGCGGGGTGACGTGGGGCCCGGGCACCGAGCCCGGCACCTTCGTCAACCAGGTGTGCGGTGGGCCGGGTGACTCCGGTGCACCCGTCACCGTCCACAACCGGCTTGTCGGCATGATCCACGGTGCGTTCTCCGAGAACCTGCCGACGTGCATCATCAAGTACATCCCGCTGCACACGCCCGCGGTGACAATGTCGTTCAACACCCAGCTGGCCGATATCACCGCGAAGAACCGGCCGGGTACGGGTTTCGTTCCGATCGGCGCGTCGTAGCGCGCTTACTTGCTGGTCCGGATGTTCTCGAAGACGCTGGGGTCCACCAGGGTTGAGGTGTCTCCGAGATCGCGGCCCTCGGCGACGTCGCGCAACAGCCGACGCATGATCTTGCCGCTGCGGGTCTTGGGCAGCTCGGGTACGACGTGGATTTCGCGGGGCCGGGCGATCTTTCCGATCTCCTTGGCGACCTGCTCGCGCAGCACGTCGACCATCTCGTCGCCGCTGGACTTGGCGTGCGCCTCCAGGATGACGAACGCGCAAATAGCCTGTCCGGTCTGCGCATCGCTGGCGCCCACCACGGCGGCCTCGGCGACGTTCTGGTGCCCGACGAGCGCCGACTCCACCTCCGCGGTCGAGATGCGGTGTCCGGACACGTTCATCACGTCGTCGATACGGCCCAGCACCCAGATGTCGCCGTCGGCGTCGTAGCGCGCCCCGTCGCCGGCGAAGTACCACCCCTGCTTTTCGAACCGCTTCCAGTACGTGTCCTTGTAGCGCTCCGGGTCGTTCCAGATGCCGCGCAGCATCGCCGGCCAGGGCTGGTCGAGCACCAGGTAACCGGTGACCGGTTCGGCGTCGGGCGGGCTGGGCGGGATGCGCTGGCCGTCCTCGTCGACGATCTGCGCCGAGATGCCCGGCAGCGCCGCCATGGCCGCACCCGGCTTGGCCGCCGTCACGCCGGGCAGCGGGGAGATCATGATGGCGCCCGTCTCGGTCTGCCACCAGGTGTCGACCACCGGTGTCTTGTCCGCGCCGATCACCTTGCGATACCAGCGCCACGCCTCGGGGTTGATCGGCTCGCCGACCGAGCCCAGCAGCCGCAGGCTGGACAGATCGTGCGCGTCGGGAATCTCACGACCCCACTTCATGAACGTTCGGATCAACGTCGGCGCCGTGTAATAGACCGTGACACCGTACTTTTCGATGATCTCGAAGTGCCGATGCTCGTTGGGCGAGTTGGGCGTGCCCTCGTAGACCACCTGGGTGGCGCCGTTGGCCAACGGTCCGAACACGATGTAGCTGTGCCCGGTGACCCACCCGATGTCGGCGGTGCACCAGTACACGTCGGTGTCGGGTTTGGAATCGAACACGTAGTGCTGGGTGTAGGCGGCCTGGGTCAAAAAGCCGCCGGTGGTGTGGACGATCCCCTTGGGTTTGCCGGTGGTGCCCGAGGTGTAGAGCAAGAACAGCGGATGCTCGGAGTCGAACGCGTCAGGCGCGTGCTCGGGTGAGGCGCTGTCGACGACGTCGTGCCACCACACGTCGCGGCCTTCGGTCCAGGGCACATCGATGCCGCAGCGGCGCACCACCAGCACATGCTGCACCGACGGCTGGTCGGCCACCGCCTGATCGGCGCCCTCTTTGAGCGGCATGGCCTGGCCGCGCCGGTATTGGCCGTCGGAGGTGATCACCAACTTGGCTTCGGCGTCCTGGATGCGCGCGGCGAGCGCGGAACTCGAGAAGCCGGCGAACACCACCGAATGCAGCACACCCAACCGCGCGCATGCCAGCATCGCAACGAGTGCCTCCGGGACCATGGGCATGTAGATCGCCACGCGATCGCCGGTGGCCAGGCCGAGATCGGTCAACGCGTTGGCCGCCTTGCACACCTGCTCCTGCAGTTCGGCGTAGGTGATCGAGCGGCTGTCGCCGACCGGTTCACCCTCCCAGTGCAGCGCCACCCGGTCACCGTGGCCGGCCTCGACGTGGCGGTCCACGCAGTTGTAGGCGACGTTGAGCTTGCCGCCCACGAACCACTTCGCGAACGGTGCGTCCGACCAGTCCAGCACCTCAGTGAACGGCGTGGCCCAGTGCAGTCGCTCGGCCTGTTTGGCCCAGAACGCCAACCGGTCGCGCTCGGCCTCTTCATACATCTCGGCCGTCGCGTTCGACTGGGCGGCGAACTCATTGGAGGGCGGATAGACGGCAGGTGCTTCGGTGTGCGTCTCGGTCATATCTGTGAGGGTAGTCACCGAACGCGACGCGCGGTGAGCATGTCACAACGGATGGGCGGGCCTGCGATACGCGGCGGCTGACGCAGGTGTCGGTTCGGCTAGCGTGGGCTGCCGTGACCGCTTCCGCCGATCCGTTGTCCCCGCTCGTCGAGTTGCCCGGGGTGGCGCAGGCGTGCGAGGAAGCGGGTGAGGCGCTGGGCCGCGCGCACCGGCACCGCACCAACTTGCGCGGCTGGCCCGCGACCGCCGCGGAGTCCGCACTGCGCGGTGCGCGGGCGTCGTCGGTGCTCGACGGCGGCTCGTTGAAGTTGGGCGACGGCGACGACATCGACCCCGTGCTCGCCGGCGCGATCCGGGTGTCCGAAGCGCTCGAGGGTGGCGATACCACGCTGGTGCGGGTGTGGCGGCGCGCGCCGCTGCAGGCGCTGGCCCGGTTGCATGCGCTGGCGGCCGCCGACCTTGTCGACGACGACCGCCTCGGGCGTCCCCGCGCCGACGCCGACGTGGGGGACCGGCTTGCGCTGCTGTCCGACATCGTGACGGGTGGCACGCGGGTGCCCGCCGCGATCCTGGCCGCCGTCGCGCACGGTGAACTGCTGACGCTCGCCCCGTTCGGCAGCGCCGACGGTGTGGTGGCCCGGGCGGTGTCGCGGTTGGTGACCATGGCCAGTGGCCTCGATCCGCACGGGCTGGGCGTGCCGGAGGTCTATCTGATGCGGCAGTCCGGTGACTACACGGCCGCCGCACGCGGCTTCTCGTCCGGGACGCCGGACGGCCTGACGGCATGGCTGTTGTTGAGTTGCCGGGCGCTGCACGCCGGTGCGCGCGAAGCGTTGTCGATCGCGCAGGCGATGGGTTCGTAGGCGTCTGTAGAACAACAACGTGAAGCGGGCGGCGTTCCGAGTGATTCGGCTCGCCGCCCGCTAGCGCGGGGACCCGGTTACCAAGCGTGCTGTGGTGGGCTGCGTGGGTGGCCTCGGCGTCTTGTCGATGCGCTCCGGCTGCGACCCCACCCAAAGGGTCATCTTGGGAAAACTCCCGTGGGAAAGCTCCCGCCGTCCGCTTTTCGCAAATACGCAGGCCCGCAACACTTCTGCCTATTTCGCGGCATGTGCTCCGCGTGGGTGCCGGGATCCGCGCTAGGGAGCCTGGTTCGGGAGTCCGAGCCTTCTCTTCCGGCTCGGCCTTGGCCTTGCCAAGCTTCCGTGCTTCCATTTGTACCCCGTGACCGCGGTCACAGCAAGGGCTAAAACCGGCACCGGGTCCGGATCGTTACGGATCGCGAAACCGGGTGCCCGGACGGCTCAGAATGCGAAGCGCCGCAGCAGCGAATAGGTAAGTGCGCCAGCCGCCAACGCGCTCACCCCGACCGCTGCGGTGGTAGCCACCGCGGCGCCCGACGGCGCGGGGATGCGGTCGCGCAGCGACACCGGTTTGGAGAACGTGAGCACCGGCCAGTTGCGCGCGGCGGCTTCTTTGCGCAACGTGCGATCCGGGTTTACCACGGCCGGGTGGCCGACGATTTCGAGCATCGGCAGATCGGTGATCGAGTCGGTGTAGGCGTAGCAATGCTCCAGGGCGTAGCCCTCGGTGGAGGCGAGCTGGCGAATCGCCTCAACTTTGCCTTCGCCGTAGCAGTAGAAGGCGATTTCACCGGTGTAGCGGCCATCCTCGACGACCATCCGCGTGGCCATGGCGTGGGTGGCGCCGAGCGCCCGAGCGATCGGCGCGACGATTTCCTCACCCGACGCCGAGACTACGACCACGTCGCGGCCGCAGAGCTTGTGATCGGCGATCAGCTCGGCGGCTTCTGCGAACACCAACGGGTTGACGACCTCGTGCAAGGTCTCGCCGACGATCGACTTCACCTGCTCGACATCCCAGCCGGCGCACATGTTGGTCAAGTACGCGCGCATCCGGTCCATCTGGTCGTGGTCGGCGCCCGACATCAGGAACAGGAACTGGGCGTAGGCGGACTTGAGAACGGTTCGCCGATTGATTAGCCCTTGGGCGAAGAAGGGTTTGCTGAAAGCCAAGGTGCTCGATTTGGCGATCACCGTCTTGTCGAGGTCGAAGAACGCAGCGGTTTTCAGCGGCTCGCCCGCCGGGCGGGCCGGTTGCGGAACTGTCGACCGTCCGGTCGGCGGTTGCAGTTCTGTCACGGCGCCAGCATAGGTGCCCGCGCGTGACACCAGCGAGGCGTCTGTACAAACTGGCAGTTCACGACACGTGGCGGTGACTGTAACCTTTCGCGTTTCCGCTGCTTTCTTCGGCAATCAACTCTTGCGCCCCGCCATACTGGCGTGTGTATAGTGAGGCTTACCCGGCTTGTGTCGGGTGTGCATCAGCCCGACCCCCCGGGGCTGATACACGACGACCTCCGCCTCCTCCCCCCCTGGCGGGGGTCGTCACTTTTTCCGGAACCTTTCGCATGGCGGATAAGCAGGGCAGTTATCCAAGGTTGCGGAACGCAGTTTTCGCGGGCGGCCGATTCGGGCGTTATCCCCAACGGCGAACCCATCCCCAGATCTCGGGTGCACCCATGGCGCGGTGTCGGGTTTGCCCGCAATGGTTGCCCCATGGGCGCACCCAACGGCATCCTCGCGCTGATCCACGACCCCACCCTGCGGGCCGATATCGACCGGGTCTGCGCTGCGGTGGGCCTGCACGCCGTGTATGCATCCGAGCCGTCGAGCCGCAAAGTGTGGACCGCCGCGGCGGCCGTGCTGCTCGATCTCGGGGCCGCCCGCCGCTGTGCCGAGCGGGCCCTGCCCCGGCGTGCCCGCGTCGTCCTGGTGGGCCGGTGCGAACCCGTTGCCGCCGAGTGGGAAGCCGCGATCGCGGTCGGTGCACAGCGGGTGATCGCGCTGCCCGACCAGGACGCCGAACTGATGGCGGAGTTGGCCGACGCGGCCGAACAGGTCCGCGAGGATGCACCCCGCGGAGCCGTGGTCGCGGCCATCGCCGGCCGGGGCGGCGCTGGGGCTTCGGTGTTCGCTACCGCACTCGCCCGCACAGCATCACAGGTCACTCACGCCTCAGGAGCACTGCTCGTCGACGCCGACCCGTGGAGCGGCGGCATCGACCTGGTTTTGGGCAGCGAAGCCGTGCCCGGGCTGCGCTGGCCGGACCTGATGCTGCAGGGCGGCAGGCTCACCTACACCGCGCTGCGCGACGCGCTGCCACACCGCCACGGCGTGACGGTGCTGTCCTGCACCCGCGCCGGCGGCGACATCGACCCGGCCCCGTTGGGCTCGGTGATCGACGCGGGTAGCCGCGGCGGGGTGACGGTGGTCTGCGACGTTCCGAGGCGATCGACGACGGCCGCTGAAACCGCGCTGGCATCCGCCGATCTCGTCGTCATCGTGGTCCCCGCCGACGTCCGGTCTTGTGCCGCGGCGGCCGCGACGGCGCGTTGGGTCACGACGGTCAACCCCAACGCGGGACTTGTGGTCCGTGGTCCCGCGCCGGGCGGCCTGCAGTCGCGTCAGGTCGCCGACATCGTCGAGTTGCCGTTGTTGGCCGCGATGCGTCCGCAGCCGTCGGTGGCGCGCATCCTCGAATGCGACGGCCTGCGGTTGCGTCGACGATCGCCGCTGGCGCTGGCCGCCGGCCGGGTGCTGACGGTGCTGCGCAAGCATCCGGTGGTGGCCGCGGGATGAGCGGGTCGCTGATCGACCGGGTCCGTGAACGCCTGGCGGTCGAGTCGGCGCCGCTGCGCCCCGATGTGGTCGCCGAGGCGATCCGCGCCGAATCGGGCGGGCTGCTCGGCGACAGCGAGGTGTTGCGCGGGCTGCGGGCGGTACAGACCGAGCTGACCGGCGCCGGGGTGCTGGAGCCGCTGCTGTGCGCCGAGGGCATCACCGACGTACTGGTGACAGCTCCTGATGCGGTGTGGGTGGACGACGGGGCAGGGCTGCGTCGCAGCACGATTCGGTTCGCCGACGAGACCGCGGTGCGTCGGCTGGCCCAACGGTTGGCGTTGGCGGCGGGCCGGCGCCTCGATGAGGCCCAGCCGTGGGTGGACGGCCAACTGCACGGGTTGGGCACCGGCGAGTTCAGCGTGCGGTTGCACGCGGTGCTGCCGCCCGTCGCCGTCGGCGGGACGTGTCTTTCGCTGCGCGTGTTGCGGCCCGCGACCCAGGATCTGGCCGCGCTGATCCGGGCCGGCGCCATCGAACCGGCCGCCGCGGCGCTGCTCGACGACATCGTCGGCGCGCGCCTGGCCATGCTGATCTCAGGCGGCACGGGCGCCGGCAAGACAACGCTGTTGTCGGCCCTGCTGGGTGCCGTGCCCGCCGACGAACGCATCGTCTGTGTGGAGGATGCCGCCGAACTCGCCCCCGCCCATCCACACTTGGTGAAGCTCGTGGCCCGCTGCCCCAACGTCGAAGGGGTCGGCGAGGTGACCGTGCGCGACCTGGTGAAGCAGGCGTTGCGGATGAGGCCCGACCGCATCGTGGTCGGCGAGGTGCGCGGCGCCGAAGTGGTCGACCTGCTCGCGGCGCTCAACACCGGCCACGACGGTGGCGCGGGCACCGTGCACGCCAACAGCCCCGCCGAGGTGCCGGCCCGGCTCGAGGCGCTGGCCGGTCTCGGCGGACTCGACCGCGCCGCGCTGCACAGCCAACTCGCCGCTGCGGTCCAGGTGGTCGTGCACGTTAGCCGTGACCGCAGCCGAAGCCGCCGATTGACCGAGATCTCGGTGCTCGAGCGCGGTCCCGACGCCAGGGTGCAAGCCGTAACGGCCTGGCACGTCGACCGTGGGCCCGGGTGCGGCGCAGAGCAGCTGCGACGCCTGATCGACGACCGGCGGCGCGGATGAGCGCGGCGGCCCTGGCGCTCGCGCTCGCCCTGTTGATCGCCCCCGCACCGGCCCGCCACGTCGCCCTGCGGCGCCACGCGCAACGCCCGCCATGGACACGGTTCCTGAGGCTGACGTGGCCGGTGGTTACCGCGCTGGTGTTGGCGGTCATCGCGCCGCTGGGCATCGTGGTGGCCGCCGCGATCGTCGCCACCACCGTGGAAGTGCGCCGTCGACGCCGGGTCTGGAAACGAGACAGCGCGGCCGAGGCCGTCGCCCTGCAAGGCGCGCTGGACGTTCTCGTCGGCGAGCTTCGCGTCGGCGCGCACCCGGCGGCGGCGTTCGCCACGGCCGCCAAAGAGGTCGACGGCGGTGTGGCGGCGTCGCTGCGCACCGTCGCTGCGCGGGCCCGGATGGGTGGCGATGTCGCCGCGGGGTTGCGTAGCGTCGCGGCGCGCTCGGCGCTGTCGACGCACTGGGAACGTCTCGCGCTGTGTTGGCAGCTGGCGCAGGCGCACGGCTTGGCGATCGCGACGCTGATCCGCACCGCCCACAGCGACATCGTTGAGCGCGAGCGCTTCTCGGCTCAGGTCACCGCCGCTATGGCAGGCGCGCGCACCACCGCGGCGGTGCTGGCCGGACTGCCGGTCCTCGGCATCGGCCTCGGCCAGTTGATCGGCGCCGATCCGCTGCGCTTCCTGTGCTCCGACGGCGCGGGGCAATGGTTGTTGGCCATTGGTGTCGCGTTGGCGTGTGCCGGGCTGGCGTGGTCGGACCGCATCACCGATCGGGTTTCGACATGACGGCCGCGGCGCTGTTGTTGGCGGCGGCCATGCTGGTCGGTCCGGGTGCAACGCCCAGGCTGGCACCCGTGGCGCCGAAACCGGTTCAGCCGCACCGCGACCACGGTAAAGATCCGTTGGCCGCCGCTTCCGCGCTCGACGTATTCGCCGCGTGCCTGCGTTCCGGTATGGCGGTGTCGACGGCGGCGGCGGTGTCGGCGGCGCTGGCTCCGCAACACCTGGGCCGGGTACTGACGCGGGCGGCCGACCTGCTGGCGCTGGGCTCGGATCCGGCGGTGGCGTGGTCGGAGCCCACCGCACACCGCGACCAGCACACCGACGCGCTGCTGCGGTTGGCGCGCCGCTCGGCCGCATCGGGTGCCGCGCTGGCTGACGGCATCACGGACCTGGCCGCCCGAACCCGTGACGACGCCGCAGCCGGCGCCCGGGCGGCGGCCGAACGCGCGTCGGTGTTGATCGCCGGACCGTTGGGGCTGTGCTACCTGCCGGCCTTCCTGTGCCTGGGCATCGTCCCGGTGGTTGTCGGGTTGGCCGGTGACGTGTTGCGGTCAGGAGTCCTGTGATTGAAAACAAGGAAGGGAAACACCATGCTGGCGAACAAGATTCGGGCGGCCCAAGCGCGGTTCACGCTTTTGTTGGTCGACGAGCAGGGGATGTCGACCGTCGAGTACGCGATCGGGACGGTGGCCGCGGCGGCGTTCGGCGCGATCCTGTACACGGTGGTCACCGGCGACTCGATCGTCAGCGCGCTGACCAACATCATCAACCGCGCACTGAGCACCAACGCCTAGGTGGGGAGTCCGGGGCCGCGACGGTGGAGGCGGCGTTCGCGCTCGCGGGTCTGGTGGCGGTGCTCATCGTGTGCGTGGCCGGGCTCACCGCGGTCTCGATGCACATCCGCTGTGTTGACGCCGCGCGGGAGGCCGCGCGGCTCGCGGCGCGCGGTGACGACGGCGCGGCCGTCGCGCGCCGCGTCGCACCCGACGGCGCGGAAGTGGAGATGCGGCGCGACGGCGGGTTCGTCGTCGCGACGATCAGGACTCGGTCGGTGCTGCTGCCGGGGATCACGGTGGCAGCGCGGGCGGTGGCCGCCGTGGAGCCCGGCGCGCGGTGAGGACGGATCGGCCACCTTGCTGGCCGTCGCGGCGATGGCGGTGCTGTTGGCGGTCACCGTCGGCGCGGTGTATGTCGGTGCGGCGGTGATCGGGCGACACCGCGCGCAGGCGGCCGCCGACCTGGCTGCGGTGGCGGCCGCGACGTCTCTGGCCGACGGCGCTCCGGCGGCGTGCACACGGGCGGGCGCGATCGCGCACGCCATGGAGGCCACCGTTATCCGCTGTGACGTCGAGGACTTGGATGTCGTTGTGACCGTCGACGTTCCCGTTGCGGTGGGACGGCTCGCAGTCGGCCCTGCCCGCGCCGTCGCGCGCGCCGGACCGGTCGAAATGAAGCCTTGAGGCTGCGGAGAGCAGGGGAGGGGGCTATGGCATCGGCATTTCGGTTCACACCTTCACCACGGATAGCGCAGGACAGGCGCGGGCGATCTGGTCGAAGTCGGCATCCTGCGTGACGACGGGAAGACCGTGCTCGATCGCCGTGGCCGCGATGAGAGCGTCCGTCAGCTTCACTGCTCGATGCACGCCTGCGGCTCGGCAGTCCGCCACAAGTCGGGCCCACGAAACCATCACCGCTTCAGTGATCGGGATGGGGTCTGCCGCGCGCGCCAGCGCGAGCGTATCCGCCCGACGGGCTCGGGTCGCGGCATCGCCTGCGTTCAGCATGCCGAGTTGTAGTTCGCCGATCGTGATGACCGAAAGCGCCACTCTTTCAGGAAGTTTCGCCATGGCGCGGCAGCCCTCACGAGTGATGAAGACTGACGTGTCCAGCAAGCCAACTGAAACCTCGACGTCGATCACAGGTCGTCGATGGTCTGACCGGCAAGGTGGACGAGTTCGTCGGCCAAGCGCGCGTCTGCCGAGCGTTCGACGAGTTCGCTTTGTAAACGCTCCCCCGACAGCCACCGGCTGCGACGCGTATGCGGCACGATATCGGCGACCGGCTCGCCATGCACCGTCAGCGTTACCTGCTGCCCGGCCTTCACTGCGTCGATCACCCGGCTCGTGTGATTCCGCAGGTCCCGCACACCAACCTCCATGTGCGACAGCGTAGCACTGTAGCTGCCACTTCCGGTTTGAGGCGGCTGCGTCCAACCAGGTCATCGTGTATTTCGGCCTCGTTCAGGTGGGTTGGCGGCGGCGAAGGCGGCGCGGCTGAGTCCACACCAATCGCGAAACTGTATTCCGGCAGGCCGCTACTGCGAACTGTTCCAGCTGGAATACAGTTTCGCGGCACAATGGCCTAGCCGCCACCTGGCATCGCTATTCCCCGGTGAGTTCGTCGGCGCTGGGCTGACGCAGCATCGCCAAGCCGGCGTAGGTGCCTTCCTCGAGCTCGATCCGGTTGACCGTGATGTGCACCGGCGTCCATCCGCCGTCGGTCGCGGTCATCCGCAGCACACCCGACGCGGTGCCGGACGCGAATTGCCGTGCCATCTCATCCATCCGGGGACGGTCATCGGGGTGCACGGCGTGTTCACCGGCCATGCTGGTGCGCCAGTCGAAGAACGGCGCCGGATCGTCGAGCCACTTGAGCAGCGTCCAATCGGTCAGATCGACCAGCGCGCGGTGCACACCCGGCTGGGCCAGCCCGGCGAGGATCCGCTGGGCCAGGTAGTCGGGCGGTTGGCTCGCTTCGTCACGCTCGGCGCGCCAGTTCATCGCCCGGCACAGCAGGCGTGCATCGTCGTCGTCTTCGTCGGTTTCGAGCACCGCGCGCACCACGAACCCGACGGTGATCGGCTCGCCGCGATAGTCGGTGATGTCCCAGGTGCTGCAGAACGTCGTGCCGGGCTCGCGCCCGATCACCATCGACAACACCTTGGCCTCGCTGGGGTTCAAGTCGCGCTTGGGCAGATCGTCGGCGAACGTGCGGCCCTGCGTCGGTTCGACCTCGGGGTCCCACCCGCTGTTGGTCAGCGATTCGGTCGTGCCGGTGGCCAGCCCGCTGGCCAGATCCCACACCAACGGCCCGACGACCGGACGTTCGGGCGGCTCCATATCGGGCGGGCCCGCCCACACCTGCACGCCGTGGATGCGCCCGTCGGTCATCTGCACGACCTCGGTGCTGATCACCCGGTCGTTCTTCGGGGTGATGCTGGACAGCCCCTGGCCGGCGCGCACGGTCTCACCGATGGCCGTCTGGATCGCCATCAGGTGCGGATTTCGCCGTAAGAACGTGCTGATGGGAATCAAGTTGTGGGTGCGACGACCCTGGGCGACCACCGCAGGCTCGCTGCCGAGAGTTTCCACGAGCAGCCAGTCGTGGGTCATGGCCGGAAGTTTACCGGCGCCGCGTGGGCCCGAACCGCCCGACCGACCGCTGCGCGGGCTCATCAGCGCGTCCCCGAAATCGCGGTCAGGACCAACCGCAGCACCCGCAGCGCGCCGTCTTTGTCCAACGGGTCATTTCCGTTGCCACACTTCGGTGATTGCACACACGACGGGCAACCCGACGGGCACTCGCAGGCCTCGATGGCCGCCGCCGTCGCCGACCACCAGGTGTCGATGCGCCGGAAACCGCGGTCGGCGAAACCGGCGCCGCCGGGATAGCCGTCGTAGACGAAAATCGTTGGCAGCCCGTCCACCGGCCCGATCGCCGTGGACACCCCACCGATGTCGCCGCGGTCGCAGCTGGCGATCAGCGGCAGCAGCCCGATCGCGGCATGTTCGGCGGCGTGCAACGCCCCCGGCACCCGCAACAGATCTAACCCGTTGCGCTGCAGGGCTTCCGCGGTGATGGTGCACATCACCGCGGTGGTGTCCAGGGTGCGGGTCGGCATGTCGAGTTCGACGAAGTCGATCACCTCCCCGCTCAACCGGCGGCGCAGATACCCGATCACGGTGTTGGTCACCGACACCGGCACAAGACCGATGGTGACCTCACCGTGGTGCGTTCGTTCACCGTCGCCGGTGACCACGATGTCGGTCAGCTCGCGCGCGAACGTCGTGTATCCGGGGTCCTCGGCGTGCACGAACGCCACCCCGTCTTCGAGGTCCAGGGAGTCGACCACGTAGCTCTCACCCTGATGCAGATAGACCGCCCCGGCATGCACCGATGCGTAGGCCTGACCCACCGCGGTGCTGCCCAGCATCCGGCCGGTGTCGGCCTCCAGGATGGCGATCTGGCCCCCCGATGAGCCCCGGATGTCCACCGCCGGATGGGGATCGACGCCTGGGGTGGGGAAGTAGCCGTTGGTGCGTCGGCGCAGCAGCCCGTCGTCGACCAGCGACTCGGCCACCACCTCCGCGTTCCACATCCGCACCTCCGCATCGGCGAGCGGCAGTTCGGTGGCCGCGCAAAGCAGTTGGGGGCCAAGAACGTACGGGTTGGTGGGGTCGATGACGACACGTTCGATGGGTTTGTCCAGCAGCGCTGCCGGGTGGTGCACCAGGTAGGTGTCGAGCGGATCGTCGCGCGCGATCAGCACGATCAGCGCGCCCTGACCGCGCCGCCCCGACCGGCCCGCCTGCTGCCAGAACGAGGTCACGGTGCCGGGAAACCCGGCCAGCACCACGGCGTCCAGGCCGGCGATATCGACGCCCAGCTCCAACGCGTTGGTGGTCGCCAGCCCGCGCAGCTCACCGTCGGACAGGGCACGCTCCAGCGCGCGGCGGTCTTCGGCCAGATAGCCGGCCCGGTACGACGCCACCCGCTCGACCAGTTCGGGCGCGAGTTCCTCCAACCGGGACCGCGCGCCGAGCGCGGTGAGTTCGGCACCGCGTCGGGACCGCACGAAGGTCAGCATGCGCGCGCCCTCGGCGACCAGGTGCGCCATCAGCTGCGCGGCCTCCGCTCCGGCCGAACGCCGTACCGGCGCGCCGTTTTCACCGACCAGTTCGGCCAGCAACGGCGGCTCCCACAGCGCGACGGTGCGCGCCCCCTGCGGGGAGCCGTCGTCGACGACCTCGGCGACCGTCTGACCGATCAGCTCCGAGGCGGTGGCGGCGGGTTCAGAGGTGGTCGCGCTGGCGAAGATCACGGTGGGTGACGACGAGTAGCGCGCGCACAGCCGGAGCAGCCGGCGCAGCACCATCGCCACGTTGGATCCGAAAACACCACGGTAGTAATGGCATTCGTCGAGCACGAGGTAGCGCAAGTTGCGCAGGAACACCGCCCAGCGGCCGTGGTTGCGCAGCAGCGACAGGTGGATCATGTCGGGGTTGGAGAAGATCCACCGCGACCGCTCGCGGGCGAAGCGGCGCACGTCGGCCGGGCTGTCACCGTCGTACGCGCTCGGCGCGACGTCACGCAGTGGCACCGCCTCGGTGAGCTCCACGGCGGCCCGCAGTTGGTCGTGGCCCAGCGCCTTGGTCGGCGACAGGTACAACGCCCGCGCCCGTGAATCGGTCCGCAGAGCCGTCAGTATCGGTAGTTGGTACGCCAGCGATTTACCCGACGCGGTCCCGGTGCTCAGCACCACGTGGCGTCCGTCGTGGGCGAGGTCGGCGGCGAGGCGTTGGTGTGACCACGGCGCGGCGATACCGCGATCAAGGAACGCCCGCACCACATCTGGGTCGGCCCACGGTGGCCACGTCTGCGGCCGGCCCTGGCGCGCGGGTAGATCCGCGACGTGACGCAACGGACTGGCCCCGTTGGCGGTGATGTCCTCGACCACGCCGGCGAGTAGCTCGCGGCCGAAATCCGCCATTATTTGGCCCTCCTGAAGAGTCTCCTAGCGCAATTGTGCCCACTTGCTTGTGCCGAGAACTGTCGCAGCAGCGCCGAACGTGGTTGACTAACGGCGGTCGCAGCTTCTGTGTTCGTGTATTTGCACTCGCAGGATCGACGTTGCGATCGCGGTTCCTGCGAGGGTTGTAGGTCGGGTCGAGTTCCGAACACTCCACGAAGGTATGGCGGTCGGAACGGGCCCGGGCTACCGAACCACGGTGGACCGCACCCGGAGAATAAGAGAAGGAAACAACAGGAAATGCCACAGGGAACTGTGAAGTGGTTCAACGCGGAGAAGGGCTTCGGCTTCATTGCGCCGGAGGACGGCTCCGCTGACGTTTTCGTCCACTACACGGAAATTCAGGGCAGCGGATTCCGCACCCTGGAGGAGAACCAGAAGGTCGAGTTCGAGGTCGGCCAAAGCCCCAAGGGGCCGCAGGCCACGGGTGTTCGGGCCGTCTAGAAAGACCACCCCAAACCAGGCAACACCCCGCACGAATCCGGAACCGGATGACGCGGGGTGTTCTCTTTTGCCTGCCGCTGCGGCCCGGCGCACCCGGCTGAGGCCCGAAGCTGGCTTACTGTCGGCATGTGAGCCAGCTGTCGTTCTTCTCGGCAGAGTCGGTGCCGCCCGCGGTGGCCGACCTGACGGGGCTGCTCGCTGCGCCCGGCCAGGCGGTGCTCGTCGGGGCCGGGAAAGACCAGGCTGCGCGCCTTTCCGTGGTGGTCGAGGCGATGTGGCGGGCCGAGGGCATCGCCGAAATGGTGATCGAGGCCGGTCTGCAGCCCGAGATCACCCGCACCGAGGAGCACACGCCGTTGGTGCGCACGGCGGTGGACCCGCTGCTGGTGCCGATGGCCCTGGCGTGGACCCGCGGGGCCGTCAAGACGGTGCCGCCGCAGTGGATGCCTGGACCCAGGGAGCTTCGGGCCTGGACGCTGGCCGCGGGCACCCCCGAGGCCGACCGATATCTGCTCGGGCTGGATCCGCACGCACCCGACACGTACGCACCGCTGGCGTCGGCGATGATGCGGGTCGGCATCGCTCCGACCCTGATCGGCACCCGCGGAGCCCATCCGGCGTTGCGGATCAGCGGGCGCCGACGGCTATCGCGCCTGGTAGAGAACGTGGGGGAACCGCCGGACAACGTGGACGCGTTGCCCCAGTGGCCACGCGTATAACGGTAGACAGATAGGGGGGCAGTTTGCGTCGGCTCGCGCGGGGTGCCAAATTGTCAGTTGCCTTTCGCGGCGACGATCCGTCGATGCATGGATTGCGCCGCGGATGGGCAACAGAGAAGTGGAGCGTAGACACAAGTGGTTGACGGGGACCGCGGCAGCGGCCGCAATGGAAGCGTCCGGCGGCTCGTCATAGTCGAGTCGCCAACCAAAGCACGCAAAATTGCTGGTTACCTCGGCTCGGACTACATCGTGGAGTCCTCCCGCGGCCACATCCGTGACCTGCCCAGAAACGCCGCCGACGTGCCCGCGAAGTACAAATCCGAGCCGTGGGCGCGCCTCGGGGTCAACGTCGAGCAGAACTTCGAGCCGCTCTACATCATCAGCCCGGAGAAAAAGAGCACGGTCAACGAGCTGAAAGACCTGGTCAAAGATGTCGACGAGGTCTATCTGGCCACGGACGGTGACCGCGAGGGCGAGGCCATCGCCTGGCACCTGCTCGAAACCCTCAAACCGCGTGTGCCGGTCAAGCGCATGGTGTTCCACGAGATCACCGAGCCGGCCATCCGCGCAGCCGCCGAAGACCCCCGCGACCTGGACAACGACCTGGTCGACGCGCAGGAGACCCGCCGGATCCTGGACCGGCTATACGGCTACGAGGTCAGCCCCGTGCTGTGGAAAAAGGTCGCGCCGAAGCTGTCGGCGGGCCGGGTGCAGTCGGTGGCCACGCGCATCATCGTGCAGCGCGAACGGGAGCGCATGGCGTTCCGCAGCGCCTCCTACTGGGACGTCACCGCGGAACTGGACGCCAGCGTGTCCAACGCCCAAGCCACCCCGCCCACGTTCACCGCGAAGCTGAACACCGTCGACGGGCGCCGGGTCGCCACCGGACGCGATTTCGACTCGCTGGGCGCGGTGCGCAAGCCCGACGAGGTGCGGGTGCTCGACGAGGCCGCGGCCACCGCGCTGGCCAACGGGCTGCGCGGCGCGCAGCTGACGGTGTCCTCCGTCGAGCAGAAGCCCTACACCCGGCGGCCCTACGCGCCGTTCATGACCTCCACGCTGCAGCAGGAGGCCGGGCGCAAACTGCGGTTCTCCTCGGAGCGCACGATGAGCATCGCGCAGCGGCTCTACGAGAACGGCTATATCACCTACATGCGCACCGACTCGACCACGCTGTCGCAGTCGGCCATCACCGCGGCCCGCAACCAGGCCCGCCAGCTCTACGGCGAGGAGTATCTGCACCCGTCGCCGCGCCAGTACACCCGCAAGGTGAAAAACGCCCAGGAGGCCCACGAGGCCATCCGCCCCGCCGGTGATGTGTTCTCCACGCCCGGCCAGCTGCACAGCCAGCTCGACACCGACGAGTTCCGGCTCTACGAGCTGATCTGGCAGCGCACGGTGGCCTCGCAGATGGCCGACGCGCGCGGCACGACGCTGAGCCTGCGTATCTCCGGTGCCTCCAACGACGGCCAGCAAGTGGTGTTCAACGCCAGCGGGCGCACCATCACGTTCTCGGGCTTCTTGAAGGCCTACGTCGAGAGCATCGACGACCAGGCCGGCGGCGAGGCCGACGACGCCGAGAGCCGACTGCCCCAGCTCGAGCAGGGCCAGCGCGTGGATGCCAAGGACCTGACCGCCGACGGGCACCACACCAGCCCGCCGGCGCGCTACACCGAGGCGTCGCTGATCAAGGCGCTCGAGGAGCTCGGCATCGGAAGGCCCTCGACCTACAGCTCGATCATCAAGACCATCCAGGACCGCGGCTACGTGCACAAGAAGGGCAGCGCCTTGGTGCCGTCCTGGGTGGCGTTCGCGGTCATCGGACTGCTCGAACAGCACTTCAGCCGACTGGTCGACTACGGGTTCACCGCCGCGATGGAGGACGAGCTCGACGAGATCGCCGCCGGCAACGAGCGACGGACCAACTGGCTCAACAACTTCTACTTCGGCGGCGATCACGGGGTGGAGGACTCGATCGCCCGCTCGGGCGGGCTGAAGAAGCTCGTCGGCGTCAACCTCGAGGAGATCGACGCCCGACAGATCAACTCCATCAAGCTGTTTGACGACGAGCAGGGCCGCCCGGTCTATGTGCGGGTGGGCAAGAACGGCGCCTACCTGGAGCGGATGGTCACCGGCGACGACGGCGAGCCTACCCCGCAGCGGGCTAACCTCAAGGACGAGCTGACGCCCGACGAGCTGACCCTGGAGCTTGCCGAAAAGGCCTTCGCCACACCGCAAGAAGGCCGGCTGCTGGGCATCGACCCGGCGACCGGGCACGAGATAGTCGCCAAGGACGGCCGCTACGGTCCGTACGTCACCGAGGTGCTGCCGCCATCGTCCGAGGGCGACGACGGTTCGGCGGGCAGTACGGCCAAGAAGGGCAAGAAACCCACCGGACCCAAGCCGCGGACGGGTTCGCTGCTGCGGTCGATGGACCTCGAGACGGTCACGTTGGACGACGCGTTGCGGCTGCTGTCGCTGCCGCGGGTGGTCGGTGTCGACCCGAACACCGGTGAGGAGATCACCGCGCAGAACGGCCGCTACGGCCCGTACCTGAAGCGCGGCACCGACTCCCGGTCGCTGGCCACCGAAGAGCAGATGTTCGACATCACGCTCGAGGAAGCGTTGAAGATCTACGCCGAGCCCAAACGTCGTGGTGGACAGCGGGCTTCGACTCCGCCGCTGCGCGAGCTGGGTGAGGATCCGGCGACCGGCAAGCAGATGGTGATCAAGGACGGCCGGTTTGGTCCGTACGTGACCGACGGCGAGACCAACGCCAGCCTGCGCAAGGGCGATGACGTGCTGTCGCTGACCGACGAGCGTGCGGCCGAACTGTTGGCTGATCGCCGCGCCCGCGGCCCGGTGAAGCGGACGAAGAAGGCCGCCAAGAAGAAGGCGCCGGCGAAGAAGAAAGCCGCCAAGAAGTAGCTTCCGTGTTTCTCGCCGAAACCGACGTTTGGGCGGGAAAGTTCGAGTAAAACTCACCAAAACGTCGATGTCGGCGCTGCGGGATGGCTCGGCTAGGGCTGCGGGGAGGTCGCGTCGGCGTCGACGGGCTCGGTCGACGCCCGGTTCAGCGGCCGGGCCAACTGGGTCGGCGCGACACGGCCGCGTAACTCCACCACCTCGCCGACGTCCCAGCACAACGCCTCCGCGTCGAGGGCACCGCTGACGGCCACCGCCGACGCCAACACGTGGCCTTCCTCCAGCTTGGCCAGCTCGGTCAGCCGGGCGGCCTCGTTGACGGGGTCGCCGATCACGGTGTACTCGAAGCGGGCCTTGGCGCCGATGTGTCCGGCGATGGCGCGACCCGCCGACACCCCGATGCCGAACTCGGTCTGGCCCAACACCTCGATCAGCTCGTCGTGCAGCTCACGCGACGCGGCCAGAGCCGCCCCGCACGCGTCGGGATGCTCGATCGGCGCGCCAAAGATCGCCAGCGCCGCGTCGCCCTGGAACTTGTTGACGAACCCGCCGTGGCGGTTCACCGTGTCGACGACGACGCGGAAGAAGTCGTTGAGCAGGTTGACGACGTCGGCGGCGGGGATGGTCGCGGCCAGCTGCGTCGAGCCGACCAGGTCGACGAACAGCACGGCGACGTCGCGTTCCTGGCCGCCCAGCTCGGTGCCCCGCTCCAGCGCGCGACGGGCCACGTCCTCACCGACGTAGCGACCGAAGAGGTCACGCAGCCGCTGCCGCTCGGCCAGATCGCGCACCATGTCGTTGAAACCCGCCTGCAGCAAACCCAATTCGCTGGCGTCGTAGATTTGCATGTGAGCGTTGTAGTTACCGCGCTGCACTTCACCCAGCGCCCAACGCAACTGCCGCAGCGGGTCGGCGATCGACATCGCCACCAGCACAGTGCCCGCCAAGCCGACCACCAGCGCGGTGATCGCGAGGATCAGGATCGGCGTGTTGAGCCGGCTTGCCGGAGCGGTCAGGATCTCGAACTTGCTGGCCACCAACGCCAGCACGATCGCCAGAATCGGGACCGCGGTCGACAGCACCCACGTCATCACCTGGCGCCGCACCACGCCTGGGGCGCGGAAGTTCTCCGGAACCCCGCCGCGCAACGCGGCCACGGCCACGGGGCGCAGGATCCGCTCGGACTGCAGATAGCCGATGATCGCCGTCGCGGTGGCACCCAGCCCGCTGGCGACCGCGATGACCGGCGCCGACCTGGCCGCCACCGGCCAGCTGGCGACGATGAACACGATCGAACCGAGGAACCAGTTCATCACGTTGATCAGCGACCGGTAGTACGGCATCCGAAGCGCCCTGGTGCGGGCGAGCTCGGTTTCGGCCGGATCGCGGTCGCCGAGCAGCATGTCGCGCCGTTGCCAGCGCATGACCGGGATCAGCAGCCGCAAACTCAGGTACGACGCGGCGGTGAACGAGACGAAAAGGAAGCCGAGGAACACCGCCAGGTTGAACACCGGCAGGTCCTGCAGCTGGATGCGGTCCTCGGGCGGTAGGCCGAACCGCAAAAAGCTCACGACCAGCAGCGCACCGATGATGTCGGCCTGCAGCATGCCCAGGGTGAATACCGGCCACGGGGTGCGCGCCACCCATCGGACGAATGCGCTGATCCGCCCGATCGGCAGTGCTTCTGCGGCCACGCGTCAACCGTATCGGGCATCGGCGACGACGACGGATGGTGTGAGACGGACGTGTCGGTTCGCAGCACTACTGTTATCTGCGATGACGGGTGTTTTTTCGCGTCTGGTTGGCCAGGACGCCGTGGAAGCGGAGCTGGTAGCTGCGGCGCAGGCGGCACGCGGTGATTCGCCTCACAGCGACGGTTCGGGGGTGTCCACGCCACACACGATGACGCACGCCTGGCTGATCACCGGGCCGCCGGGGTCGGGCCGCTCGGTGGCGGCGTTGTGCTTCGCGGCGGCGCTGCAGTGCACCTCCGACGGTGTGCCCGGGTGCGGGGAATGCCGGGCCTGCGCGACGACGATGGCCGGCACCCATGCTGACGTGCGCCGGATCATCCCGGAGGGGCTGTCGATCGGCGTGGGTGACATGCGGGCGATCGTGCAGATCGCCTCGCGGCGGCCCGCGACCGGCCGCTGGCAGATCGTGTTGATCGAAGACGCCGACCGCCTTACCGAAGGTGCGGCGAACGCGCTGCTCAAGGTGGTGGAGGAGCCCCCGCCGTCGACGGTGTTCCTGCTGTGCGCGCCGTCGGTGGACCCCGAGGACATCGCGATCACGCTGCGCTCCCGGTGCAGGCACGTCGCGCTGGTCACGCCGCCCGTGGACGCCATCGCCAGGGTGCTGATCGAGACCGACGGGTTGGCTGACGACGAGGCCCGGTGGGCGGCGTCGGTCAGCGGCGGTCACGTCGGCCGGGCGCGACGGCTGGCCACCGACGACGACGCCCGCCAGCGCAGGCAGCGGGCGCTGGGGTTGGCCCGCGACGCCGCGACGCCGACGCGGGCCTATGCGGCCGCCGAGGAATTGGTGGCCGCCGCGGAGGCCGAGGCCCTGGCGTTGACGGTGGACCGCAACGAGTCCGAGACCGAGGAGTTGCGCACGGCGCTGGGCGCCGGCGGGTCGGGGAAGGGTACCGCGGGGGCATTGCGCGGCACCGCGGGCGCGATCAAAGACCTTGAGAAGCGCCAGAAGTCACGACAAACTCGGGCTTCGCGCGACGCGCTGGATCGCGCGCTGATCGACCTGGCCACCTACTTTCGCGATGCGCTGCTGGTGGCCACGGAGGCCGGCGATGTTCAGGCCAACCATCCCGACATGGCCGAGCGGGTCGGCGCGATGGCCGCGCACGCGTCACCGGAGAGGCTGCTGCGCTGCATCGAGGCGGTGCTGGAGTGCCGCGAGGCGTTGGCCGTCAACGTCAAGCCGAAGTTCGCCGTCGACGCCATGGTGGCCACCGTCGGTCAGGCGCTGCGCGACTGAGTTGGGTCCGCGCCGGGGCCTGCCGTAGACTCGTGCCGCCGCAGTGCGGTCTGCTCTTCGCGCAGGCGCTCATCGCGGGCACGCCACCTTAGCTCAGTCGGCAGAGCGGCTCACTCGTAATGAGCAGGTCAGGAGTTCGATTCTCCTAGGTGGCTCCATCACCTCCGTGCAGTACCTCCTGGGCGACCCGCATCGCCGAGTTGGCCGCCGGGAATCCGGCGTAGCCGGCAGCTACCTCGGTGCCACGAAACCGACCGGCCCCGAGGCGACGCATACCGACAACGCGGCCGTGTTCGCGCGCACGTCGATTGCCTCGCCCGCGCCGGGCAGCCGGACGTAAACCCTGTTCAAACCCGGTCGCACCGGCACCTTGACCTCCTGGCCCTCCGACAGCGACATCGTCATCGACCCGTCGCTGTTGGCCAGGTAGTTGATCTCGGCCGTCCAGTCCGCCGGCAGTAGCGGACCGTCCAGCGCCATCCGCACCGGCGCATCGGGCTGCACCAGATATCCGCAACCCGGCGCCGGACCCTCGGTGATGGTGCGCACCCAGGTGACCTTCGCGTCCACCAGCCGACCAGAGCTGTCGAGCATGCGCAGATCCGTTGTCGCCGCGGCGAACTCGGGTCGATCCCGTACCAACGCGAACATTCGGCTGGCGCGGTTCTCCGGCCCGACGACGCGCTGCAGCACCATCGGGTCGACCTCCTGGTCCAGTATCGGCGCGCTGGACCGCCGCGCGGCCTCGCCCAACCCCGCCACTGCGTTCTGCAGATACGGCTTCGCCGGGTTGTCGCGCCAACTCGTCAGGAACGTCGCGGTCGAATACATGCTGCTGGCCACGAACGCCGCGGCCAGCACGCACACCACCACCGTGCGACGCCGCGACGCGTCCAGCCAGCCCGTGCCCGGCCGGTTCGGCGCGCATAGGCCGACGGCGGCCAGCAACGTCAACACCACCACCAGGTCCGGCAAATACCGCAGCGTCTGCGCCAACTCCAACGCCGTGAAGCGCGACGACCGCATCAGATAGATCGGGATCTGACACGCGGCCGCGTAGCCGAGCGCGGCCAGCCACACCGGAGCGATGCGCTGCTTGCGGATAAAGCCGACCGCCACCAGCGCGGCCAGCGCCACCCAGCCCAACACCATCACCGTCACCGGCGGCGTCCCCCACGGCGACGCCGGCGCCCAGCGCTGCCACTCCCACGGCCCACCGACCAGGCCCGGGATGATGCCGTGCGTCACCGAGCGGTGCAGCAGTTCCCACGTCATCGCCACATCGCCGCTCCAGCGCTTCTGATCCACCACGATGACGTACACGACGATCCACGCCGCCGTCACCGCCAGACACGGCATCCACAGCCGACTCCCGCGGCGCCACACCGCCGCGACCGACCCGGAGGCGGTGACGTGCGCCAGCAGCGCGGCGATCGTGAACGCGACTAACGGGATGACGGCCGCCTTCTCGAAGAACAACAGGCCACCGAAGTAGACCAGCGTGCCCGTCACCGCGTAACGCCGATTGCCGGTGCGTACCAACAGGACCGCGTCCCCACACACCCAAGTCAGCGCCGCCAGCATCGGCAGCGAGTTCAGCGCCGCCGCCCACCACGCGAACCCCGGCACCGCCAGCGGAGTGAACAACGCGAACGTCAACGGCAACAACAGGACCGGACGCCAGCCGAGGATGACATGCAAGGTACGCAGCAACGCCAGCGAAGCCAGCAGCTGCAGCACCACCAAGCTGATCGCCGGTCCGAACCAATTCAACGGGGCCAACCTGGTGATGCCGCCGGCCAGCAGGAACGCCGCCGGCATGACGTGGCCGTCGTGGTCGTCGAACAAGTACTGCGGCGACAGCAGGTTGTGCGTGCCCGCCCGGCCGATCAGGATCAGATCGTCCCAGTAGAAGTAACCGCCGAACGCCAGCGTCGCCCGGACGGCCAGCTGCACCAGGATCAGTACCACCGCAGCGCAGGCCACCCGGTTGCGAAGTAGGGCCCTAGCCGGGATAGGCCTCTCCTGCCTGCTGACGGGCGACCCACGCCGAGCGCACCATCTCCTGCAACGAATGGCGCATCTGCCAGTCGAGATCGCGGGCGGCCAGGTCTTGCGACGCGACGATGCGGGCGGGGTCACCGGGTCGGCGCGGCCCGACGGCCGGTTCGAAGTCGACGCCGGTGACCTCGCGGATGGCGGTCATGATCTCGCGCACCGACGTGCCGCTGCCGCTGCCCAGGTTGTACACCACCTCGACCGGCGCGCCCGCCTCCAACCGCCTGGCCGCGGCGACGTGCGCGGCCGCCAGGTCCGACACGTGCACGTAGTCACGTACGCAGGTGCCGTCCGGGGTGGGGTAGTCGTCGCCGTTGATCCGCGGTGTCTCGCCGCGGTAGAGCATGTCGAAGACGACGGGAAAAAGGTTGTGCGGGCTGACGTCGAACAACTCCGGTGAACCCGACCCCACCACGTTGAAGTAGCGCAGGCTGGTGTGTCGTAACCCGGTGGCGCGTGCGACGTCGCGCATGATCCATTCGCCCACCAATTTGCTTACCCCGTACGGTGATTCGGGTGTGGTTGGGGTCTGTTCGGTGACGGTGTCGACGTCCGGGGTGCCGTAGGTGGCGGCGCTGGAGGAGAACACCAGCTTGTCGGTCCCGACGGTCGTCATCGCCTTGAGCAGGTTGACCATCGCGGCGACGTTCTGCTCGTAGGTGTGTAGCGGTTCACGCACCGAAACACCGGCGTACTTGAACCCCGCGATGTGGATGACGCCGGAGACCCGATGGTCGCGCAGGGTCTGCGCGACGAGGTCGGTGTCGAGCAGGGTGCCGCGCACCAACGGCACGCCGGGCGGGACGAACGCCTCCAGACCGGTCGACAGGTCATCGATCACCACCACCGGCAGGTCGGCGTCGCGCAGCGCACGCACCACGTGCGAGCCGATGTAGCCGGCCCCGCCGGTCACCAGCCAGGTCATCTGCTCTCCGTTGCCGTTTGGTGAGCGAATGTGAGTTCTGCTCATCGTTAGGCTGCCTCGCCTTGCGGTGAGGCGGTCCCCGTCTGATCCACCGGTTGGTGGTGCGGGGTTGACGCTTCATCGCCTGCTGCTTCGCCCGCTGGCGCGGGTTCGGTCTCACGCGTGGCTCCACGTCCTGCCACCGGGCCACTCCCGGCGGGACTCTGATCACCCGTCTGTGTGGGTACGCCGAGTCGGGCGAGGTTGATCGCAGCACCCAGATCGCGGTCGATCTGCACGCCGCAGCCGTCGCAGGCGAAGACTCGATCGGCGAGGGTGAGGTTTGGCTTTCGCCTCCCACACGCCGTGCACGTCTTCGACGACGGAAAATATCGGTCAGCCTGCACCAAATGGCTGCCGTACCAACGAGACTTGTAGCTCAGCATGCGCCGGACCTCGGCCAGCGCCGCATCAGCGAGCGCACGGTTGAGCCCCCGTTTGTGGGCCCCACCCTTGGCGCGCATACCGGCGGCGTTCAAGGTTTCGACCACCACCACGTCGTGCTGCTGGGCCAACGCGGTCGTGGCCTTGTGCAGCACATCACGGCGCACCGCCGCAGCATGGGCGTGCCTGCGGCCGATCCGCGCCTGAGTGGCCCGCCACCGCTTCGACGGCTGCCGGCGGGTCCTGGTCTGCGCGTCATACGGGCCGTGCTGGCGGGCGGCGCGGCGCTGCAGGACCCGCAACCGCGATTGCGCGCCGGTCAACGACTTCGGCGCCGCGATGCGGTCGACCTCGATCCCGTCGGGGGTCGCGATGACCAGCAGACTGTCGGCCTTGACCCCGACGTCGACTCCGACCACCGGATGCGCCGACCTGCGCACGTGGACGGGCCGCGCCTTGGCCGCGACGAGCGTCTGCAGTGCGCAGTGCCAGCGCCCGGCACTGTCCTGACGCACGGTGGCCGACAGGATCCGCGCCGTCGAAGCCTCGATGCGGCGAGCCAACTTGCGGGTCGACTCATGGGTACGCAGCGCCCCCGTCCGAGGCAGGGTGACGTGGCGGCGGTCGGCCTCGACCCTGATGGCGCCGGTGGTGAATCGCACCGAGCGCGGCGCGCGGGCGGACTTAAATCGAGGGAAACCGACGGCGCGCCCGGCGCGCTGTTCGCGCCGCGAGGCCGACCAGGCGTGCAGGGCGCGGGCCAGACCGTCCAGGCCGGTGTTGTAGGCCTCCTTGGAGTTCCGCGCCCACCACGGCGCGCAGTCGACCTTGCGCTGATTCCAGGTCTTGCGCAGCGCCGGCAACGACCACCCCACCACCGGGGTCAGCTGATCATCGGGGATGTCGTAGCTGCGTTCGGCGCACCGCTGATCCATCACGGCCTTCACCAACGCGAGCATGTGGTTGTGCGCGAACCGCGCCGCACCAGCGTGAGACGCCAACGCCCGCAACTGTGCCGGTGTGGGATCCAGTGCGAAGCGGTAGGCCTGTACCACCCATCCCTCGGGCACCTCGAACCTAGCCATCATCGCCACCTGCGTGAGCCTGCTTGGCCGCGCTCACCGCGCGCATCGCCCGGTTGCGGGCCCCTCGGCGGCCATACAGTCGCGCGCACATCGAGCTCAGCACCTCGATCATGTCACCCACCAGATCATCGGTGCTCTCACCCTGATCGGCGACGATGATCTTCCGGCCTTGCGCGGACAACGCCGCTTCGGAGTGTTCGACTCCCAAGGACGCCAACGATCACGGTGCTCCACAACCACCACCGAAGCACACGGGTCCGACAGAACCCTGCGCAACTTCGGCCGTTTCCCGCTCAATCCCGAGCCGACCTCGCTCACCACCTCGCCGACCAGATGGCCGTTGGCGGCGGCCCACAGGGTCAAACGTGCCACCTGGCGATCCAGATCAGCCCACTGATCATGCGACGACACCCGCGCGTAGACGACAGTGCGACCAGTCTCCCCGCTGGCCGCAGCGTCGACCCAGATCGTTCTCGACTTCAACCGGCGTACAGGCACCGGCATCCGATCCTCACGGAACCACCGATACGCGGTCTGCGGGTGAACACCGCTCGCGCGCGCCCACTCAGCCAACTTCACACCACTCACAAAACCTACATTCGATCACGAACGATCACATTCACCGAGCAGTTGAAAACCCTCGCGATCGATGGAATTCGCACCTCGGCAGCATAGGTGCGGTTCGTCACCGGGTGCTCTTGGCCAGCGCGCCCAGGTGCATGGCGATGCCCAGCAGCGGGCCGCACAGCAGCGCGATCACCGTGCGGGTCTCCAGGTCCAGCGGAAGCAGCAGCAGAAGCGTCGAGGCGACCGTGGCCGACATCCAGCCCACCGAGTACGCCCGGTGCAGGGCCGCCGCGACGGCCGCCGCGCCGGTCAGCGTCAGCAGCGCGATGGCCACCGCCGCGGCGGTCAGCCAGGCCAGCAGCGCACCGTCGGCCAGGTACTCGGGCCCGAACCCGACGCGCAGCAGCGACGGCCCGAACACCCCGGCCGCCAGCACCCCGACCAGCCCCACCCCGGTCACCACGGCCGCCGGCGCCACCAGCGCCCGCAGCCGTTCGGTGCGCTGGTCGACGAAGTGGGCGATCAGGTTGCCCTGCATCGCGGTCAACGGAACCAGAAGCGGGGCGCGGGTCAGCGTGACCGCCAGGATCACCACCCCGCCGGCCGCGCCCAGCTCACCCGTCGTCGCCTTGAGCAGCACCGGAAAACCCATCACCAGGACCGCGCTGGCCCCTGCTGCGGCGATGGAATGGGCGGCGCCGCGCAGAAACGTCGCCGTGCCGCCCGGGGTGCGCAGCCCGGCGGCCGCCCGGGTGGTCGGCGACACGACCAGCATGATCAGCCATGCGACCGCACCGGCCACGGTCGCCCACAGGTAGCCGACCAGCCCCCAGCCGACCACGAACGTCACCGCGGCCACAACCACCCGAAGCCCCGCATCGGTGACCATCAGCGACCCGTAGGGGGTCCACCGGTTCAATCCCGCCAACATGCCCAACAGCGCGGCGTGCAGGCAGAAACCGGCCAGGCCGACGGCCAACAACACCACGCTCAGCCAACGGGCCTCGACGAACACCTGCGCCGCCCACAGCGGCGAGCTGACGACGATAAGCGCGGCCGCGGCCACCCCCACCATGGCCGCCACCCTGACCGGATGGGTGCGCGGGCCCTCGACGACCGCCACGTAGCCGGCCGAGCGCACCTCCCTGGTGGCCTCCTGCAGCAGGCCGAACGCCGCCCCGGTGACCAGACCGAACGCGCCCCAGAACACACCGAACACCGCGAACCCCGACGGCTCCAGATCGCGCGCGGCCAGATACAGCACCGCGTAGCCACACAGCGCCGACACCGCGGTCGCCGCACCCACCCGCGCCACGCTGCCTTTGGTGACCGGGCCGGTGGGGGTGGCGGCGTCGGTCATGGCGGCGCATCCAGCGCAGGCAACGCGGCGGAGTACAACCACACCTCGAACAGGGAGCCCAGCGACTCGTCCGCGTACTGCGTTGCCAGCGCAGTGAAGTCGTCGGTGACCACCGTGCTGTGCCGGTAGCGTCGGGTCCAGTCCCGAAGCAGCGCAAAGAAACGCTCGTCACCAAGGCGCCCGCGTAGCGCGTGCAGGGTGAGCGCGCCGCGCTTGTACACGCGGTCGTCGAACAGACCCCGGACCCCCGGGTCGGCCAACACCAGGTCCTGCGGCGCATCGGCCAGCCGCTGGTGGTAGTGCCGCGCCCACGCGTCGGCGCTGCGGTCTCCGGAATGTTCGGACCACAACCACTCGGCGTAGCAGGCGAAGCCCTCGTGCAGCCAGATGTGTTGCCATTGTTTGGCGGTGACCGAGTTGCCGAACCACTGATGGGCCAGTTCGTGTGCGATCAGCCGTTCGGCGCGCCGACCCCGGCCCGCGCAATGGTTGGCCCCGAAAATTGAAACACCTTGTGCCTCAAGGGGTATTTCGAGGTCATCGTCGGTGACCACCACCGTGTACCCGGCGGCGAGCGGATAAGGTCCGAACAACTCGACGAACAGCTGCATCATCTGCTGCTGGCGGGCGAAGTCGGAGGCGAAGTTCTTGCGCAGCCGGTCGGGCAGCACTGCGGCGATCGGCACGCCGTCGTCGGACACCGGATGCCGCTGGTACCTGCCGATCTGCAGCGTCACCAGATACGTCGACGTCGGCTCCGGCTGTTCGTAGGTCCACGTGGTCATCCCGGCGTGTGCCCGCCGGGAGACCAGTTCGCCGTTGGCGACCGCGTAGTAGGGGCTTTCAGTGCGGATCCGGACGCCGACGCTGGCTTTGGCGCCGGGCTGGTCGTCGCACGGAAACCACGAGGGGGCGCCGTTGGGCTGGCCCGCCACCAGCGCGCCGTCGGTGAGTTCCTCGAATCCCACGTCACCCCAATAGGATCGGACCGGCCGAGGGTTGCCGTTGTAGCGCACGACGATCGTCATCGTGGTGTCGGCGGGCAGGGCGTCCGCCAAGGTGATGTGCAGCTTGCCCGCGGAGGTCCGGAACCTGGTCGGGCGCGCACCGTTGACGGCCACCTTGGTCACCGACAACGCATCGGAGAGATCGAGCGTCGCCGTGCGCAACTGCGCCGTCGTCTCCGCGGTGATGGTGGCGGTACCCGACAACCGGTTTGTCGCCACCTTGTACTCCAGGTCGAGTTCGTAGCGCGCGACCCGGTAGCCGGAATTGCCATTGTCGGGCAGGTACGGATCGACGACGCGGTCGGTGCTCTCGGCGTCGGTCACGCTGCGGTGTCTTCTGGCTTCTTGGACTTGCCCGCCGATTCGCCTTCCCGCTTCTTGCCCGGGGATTTCCACGGCGCGATCGGGTTGCCCAGCCAGCGGGTCGAGGCGGGCACCTCGTCGCCGCGCATGACGAGCGAGGCCGGTCCGACGGTGGTGTTTCGGCCGATGCGCGACGCGGGCAGCGCCACGCAGTGCGGTCCCAGCGTCGAACCTTCCTCGAGGGCAACGGTGTCCATCGCCATGATCCGGTCGTGGAACAGATGGGTCTGGACCACGCATCCGCGGTTGACGGTCGCCCCGTCCTCGATCGTGACCAGGTCCGCCTCCGGCAGCCAGTACGTTTCGCACCACACCCCGCGCCCGATCGACGCGCCCAGCGCGCGCAGCCACCAGTTCATCACCGGTGTGCCGCTGGCCGCGCGGGCGAACCACGGTGCGGCGACCGTCTCCACAAAGGTGTCCGACACCTCGTTTCGCCACACGAACGACGACCACAGCGGGTGCTCACCCGGGCCGATCCGTCCGACCACAACCCATTTCGCGAGAATCGCGACGGCACCGGCCGCTGCACCCGCTGCCAGCAGCACCACGCCGCTACCCAACGCCGCCCACAGCCAACCGAATTCGACCGCCAGCCACTGCAGTCCGAACAGCACCGCGACACCGATCGCGAACGTCACCACTACCGGAACCACTCGGCAGGCTTCCACCAGCGCGCGTAGCGTCTTCAGCTGCAGCGGCGGGTCGAAGGTGCGCACCGTGTCGGTCGCGGCCGGCTTGCGGCGCAACCGAACCGGAGGGCTGCCCAGCCATGACGAGCCCGCCTTGGCCTTGTGCGGCGCAGCCGACAACACCGCGACCAGGCCGTCGTCGGGCACCCTGCGGCCCGGCTGGGTGATACCGGAGTTGCCGAGGAACGCGCGCTTGCCGATCGTCGCCTGCGCGACGTGCAGCCAGCCGCCCCCCAACTCGTAGGACGCCACCATCGTGTCGTCGGCCAAAAACGCGCCGTCTTCGACCACCGTGAACCTCGGCGTCAGCAGCACCGTCGAGATCTCCGTTCCGCGACCGACTTTCGCACCCAGGACCCGCAGCCACCACGGCGTCATCAGGCTTGCGTACATCGGGAACAAATAGGTACGCGCGGCGTCCATGAGCCGCTCGGTGGCCCAGATCTGCCAGCCGACGCGGCTGCGCACCGGGTGATAGCCGTCGCGCAATCCCAGCGACAACATCCGCACACCGATCACCGTCAGCAGCGCGTAGGTGAGGACCGCGGCCAGTGTGGCCACCGGCGCCCACAGCAGCGCCGGCCCGACTGCCGCGGTCACCGACGCGGTATCGCGCACGGCCCAACCGATCACCGCCAGGCCGACGCCCAGCGCCAGCAGCGGCAGACCGGCCAACAGAACCGACGTCACCCCGTAGACCGCGACCCACCCCGGTGCCCGCGGCGGCCGATGATCGGGCCACGGATGGCGGGCCTTGCCCGACTTGGCCGCCGGCGAGCCCTTCCAGTACTGGCCGTTCTTGACCTTGCCGACCACCCCGGAACCCGGTGCCACATCAGCGTTCTTGCCGACGACAGCCCCGGGCAGCAGCGTGGTGCGCGCCCCGATGCTGGCGTCGTTGCCGACCGTGATCGGGCCGACGTGGAAGTCGTCGCCGTCGATCCAGTACCCGCACAGATCCACCTCGGGTTCGACCGAGCTTCGGTGCCCGAGCTTGAGCATTCCGGTCACCGGCGGGGTGGAGTGCAGATCGACGCCCTTGCCCACCCTGTTACCCAGGGCGCGTGCGTAGTACACCAACCACGGTGCGCCCGCGAGGTTTTCGGCACCGCTGGCCTGCGCCAGCCGTTCGGCCAACCACACCCGCAGATGCACCGGGCCGCCGCGGCGGTAGGTGCCCGGCTGCAGCCCGCCGAGCAGCATCCGGGCGCACAGGGCCGCGATGCCCATCCGGCCCAGCGGGGTGACGAACAGCACGAAACCCGCTGCCACCCACCACCAGCTGAGCGGGCGGGCCCACGTCACCATGGTGGCCGCGATGTTGTTGGCGATGGCCAGCCACACCACCCACTGCAGCCCGGTCAGCGTCGCCAGCGGCAGCGAAAGCGCGATCTGGGCAGCCTGGGTCAGCCGCGACACGGGGTTGACCGTGCGCGGCGCGACCGGCGGCGGCGCCCCGAGCTCGTCGAGGAAACCCGCGAGCGACCCGAGCCGGGGATGGTCGTACAAATCGCCGACTGTGACCTGCGCATAGCGTTGGCGCAGCGCCGACACCAGCTGCGCCGCGGCCAACGAGCCGCCGCCGAGCGCGAAGAAGTCGGCTTCGGGGCCGGTGACCGGCGCCGCCAGCACCTCTTGCCACAGCCCGGCGACCCAGCCCGCTGTTCCGGACAGATCCGTCGCCTCCTCGCCGGTGTCGCCGGGCACGGGCCACGGCAGCGCGTCGCGGTCGACCTTGCCCGAGGTGCGGGTCGGCAGTTCGTCGACCTGCACCAGACGCGGCACCAGCGCGGCGGGCAGGCGCTGGGCCAGCGTGGCGCGGGCTTCGGCGAGGTCGAACGACGCGTCGGTGCTGACGACGTAGCCGACCAGAACCGGTGTGCCGTTCGTCGTTTGCCGTACCGCGGCCGCGCCGCCGCTGACCCCGGGCAGGTTGACCAACGCGGAGTCGACCTCCCCGAGCTCGATGCGGCGTCCGCCGAGCTTGACCTGGTCGTCGGCGCGTCCCACGAAGTACAGCCCGTCGGTTTCCAGCCGCACCAGGTCCCCGCTGCGGTAGGCGCGCTGCCACGCCAGCCTGGTGATGGGCGCGTATTTTTCGGCGTCCTTCTCCGCGTCCAGATAGCGCGCCAGGCCGACCCCGCCGATCACCAGCTCGCCCACCTCGCCGTAGGACACCTGCGCGCCGTCCCCGTCGACCACGGCCAGATCCCACCCGGCCAGCGGCAGCCCGATGCTCACCGGGCTGCGCCCGTCCAGTTTGGCCGCACACGCGACGACGGTGGCTTCGGTCGGACCGTAGGTGTTCCACACCTCGCGGCCGGCCGAGTCGGGACCCGCGGCGAGCCGCTCGGCCAGCTCCGGCGGGCAGGCCTCACCGCCGAAGATCAGCAGCCGCACGGATTCCAGCGCTTCGGCCGGCCACAGCGCCGCCAGCGTCGGCACCGTCGAGACCACGGTGATGTCGCGCGCCACCAGCCACGGCCCCAGGTCCATGCCGCTGCGCACCAGCGAGCGGGGCGCGGGGACCAGACAGGCGCCGTGCCGCCAGGCCAGCCACATCTCCTCGCAGGACGCGTCGAACGCCACCGAGAGCCCGGCCAGCACGCGGTCGCCCGGGCCGATCGGGTTGTCTTGTACGAACATTCGCGCTTCGGCGTCGACGAAGGCCGCCGCGCTGCGATGCGTCACCGCCACGCCTTTGGGGGTGCCGGTGGAACCCGAGGTGAAGATGATCCACGCGTCGTCCCGGGCCAGCGGACGCACGGCGCGCCAACCCCGTGACGAGCCGGGTCCGCGGATCAACCCCTGCTCGGTGATGACCGCCACCACCTGCGCCTCGGTGAACACCAACTCGGCGCGCTCGACGGGATCGTCGGCGTCGACCGGCACATAGGCGGCACCGGTCGCCAGCGTCGCCAGGATCGCGACGTACAGCGCGTAGCTGCCCGACGGCATCCGGATGCCGATGCGGTCACCCCGGCCGATCCCGCGCGCGGCCAGCCATTCGACGGTTTCCTCGATATCGCCGATCAACTCCGCATAGGTCAGCTGCACCGCGCCGTCGTCGAGCGCGGGCGCGTCCGGATAGCGCTGCGCGGTCTCGTAGAGGATGTCGATGAGCGTGCGCGGTTCGGGTGCGTACGACGACAACGCGTACTGAGGCGGCACCTCGGAAACAAAATCCCCAGTCACGCCTACAAAGTACTAAGCCGACCCGGCCGCGCCGCCGCGCCGCACACGACGGCTGATCACAATTGCGACAACGGCGGCGGTGCCGCATCGGGCTGCGGTGTAGCCGCTGGTTCTGGGGGTATCCCCCGGTCGGGATTACCCGTCGGGACGACCGACCTGGCAGACTCGCCGCTGGAGGGGAGTATTCCTTCGCCGCGGTATCGTCATCACGTTGGCCGTCATCGGACGACCGGTGCCGCGGGCTGACACGACGGTTTCGTGCGGTGGAAGAGACCTCCGGCGCTTTGACGACCGGAGGTTTTGGTGAACGTAAGCGGACTCGAGTGGGCGATCACGCTGAGCGTGACGATCGCGATCCTGCTCTTCGACGTGATCGTCATCGGCCGCCGCCCGCACGAACCGACCAAGCGCGAAACCGGAACGTACCTGTCGATCTACATCAGCCTCGCGATCGCGTTCGGGCTGTGGACCTGGTTCTTCCACGGCAGCCAGTACGGGTTGGAGTTCTTCGCCGGGTGGCTGACCGAATACAGCCTGTCGGTGGACAACCTGTTCATCTTCTTGATCATCATGGCCAGCTTCAAGGTGCCTCGGATCTACCAGCAGCAGGCCCTGCTCGTCGGCATCATCCTGGCGTTGATCTTCCGTGGCATCTTCATCGCGCTCGGTGCCGTCGCGATCAACCAGTTCTCTTGGATCTTCTACATTTTCGGTGCCTTCCTGCTCTACACCGCGGTGGGACTGGTGCGCGACACCGATCATGACGACGACGCCGAGAACCGGGTGGTGCGCTTCGCCCGCAAGCACATGAAGTTCACCGACACGTGGGATGGCCTGCGGTTGTGGGTGCGGGAGAACGGCAAGCGCGTGATGACGCCGATGTTCCTCGTCATCGTCGCGCTGGGCACCACCGACCTCATCTTCGCGCTGGACTCGATCCCGGCCATCTACGGTCTGACCCAGGAGCCCTACCTGGTGTTCACCGCGAATGTGTTCGCGCTGATGGGCTTGCGCCAGCTGTACTTCCTGCTCGGTGATCTGCTCAGACGGCTGGTCTACCTGTCGAAGGGGCTGGCGTTCATCCTCGCCTTCATCGGCGTGAAGCTGGTGCTGCACGCGCTGCACGAAAACGAGGTGCCGTTCATCAACGGCGGTGAGCATGTCCCGGTGCCCGAGATCCCAACCCTGGTCAGCCTGGGCGTGATCGTGGTGACGTTGGTCATCACCACGGTGGCCAGCCTGTACAAGACGCGGGTGCGCGACGTGAAGAAGAACGGCGCCGAGGTCCCGGAGAATTCTGAGGAATCGGAGCCGCACTCGCACAAGGGTTAGCTATATCTAGCTAGGGCAACTAAAAACCCTGTTCGTAGCTCTAATTAATGGGCTGGAGATATAACTGGGAATTTGCTCAGCAAATGGCACTTCCCTGGTGCTGCGGTGCGGATTCTTCGGCGGGGTTGATCGGCGAAATTCCGGCTCGCGAAATTTGCGGGGTTGGTCCTACGATGGCGACGGCTTAGCTGTCTCGGATCACCTTGAAGAAAGCGGGGACCCTTTCGTGTGTGACGCCACTTCTGGCACCGGCCGTCGACCGCGGTGACGGCCGAGACGACGAAAGGCGCCGCACAATCCGGGGTACCCGCACGCGCCGACGTCGGCCGAAACCACAAGCGGGCGCGGATAATCGGCCTAGACGGCATCCGTGGTCTACTGTGCCTGAGCATCGCCATCACCCATGTGACCGGCTACTACACGAAAAACACGGCCGACACGTGGAAAACCAACCTGTTCGGCTTCTCGTTGGTGTATTTCTTCGTGCTCAGCGGGTTTCTGCTGTTTTTGCCATATGTGCGAAACCTCGTTGCCCGGTCGGACATGCCGGATGTGCGTAATTACGCGATACACCGCCTGGCCCGAATTATGCCGGCATACCTCGTCATTTTCTTGATCGTCAATTTTGTGTTGCAGCTTTCCTACGTCGGCAATGCGGCGATGATGCCCGACGACGCCCGCACCGGAATCGGCATGATCACCGATCCGGCGGAGTTGCTGGCCAACCTGGCGTTGGTGCAGACCTACATCCCGGCCTTCATCCAGACCGGTATCGGCCCGTCGTGGTCGCTGACCCTGGAGTACGCGTTCTACCTCACGCTTCCGCTGCTGGGCTGGGTGATTTTTCGGACGGGCACCCGCAGCAGACGCAATCCGTTCCTGGTCGCGCTGCTCGCACCCGCCATCCTGCTGGGCATCGGGTTGCTGGGCCGTGCGCTGACCCCGTTGGTCAATCGGTACGCGGGCACCTCCGACTTCATCCTGCTCAACTGGGGCCCGAACATCGCCGCGGTGTTCACCAGGAGCATCCTGACCAACGCCGACAACTTCGCGATGGGCATGCTCGCCGCGGTCGTGTTCGTCGCGATCGAGCACGGCGTGCTGTCCGAGCGCGCGAGCCGACGCGTCCGGACGCTCAGCGCCGCGGCGATCTTGCCCGTGCTGGTGGTGGGCGCGGCGATGTTCGCCTTCGCGGTGTCGTTCGTCACCGCCGTGGTCGGCGTGGTCGCCGCGCTGATGATCCTGGTCGTCGTGGTTCCGCTGGCCCGGGGCGAGAAGTCCAAACTGGCGCGCACGCTCGATGTCCGGCCGATCCGCTATGTCGGCGAAATCTCGCTGTCGGCCTACCTGTGGCATTTCCCGCTGCTGCTGCTGCTCGGCCAACTCGGCTGGATGGCCGGCGACACGCTACCGGGAATGCTCTACAACATCGTGGTGCTGCTCGCCGTAACGGTTCTCGCCGCGACCGTGACCTACTACCTGGTCGAGAAGCCGGCGATGAACTACGCCAGAAGGCGCCGCACAAGCGTGCGCCGCCAGGCCGAGGCGGCGTAGCTCGGCCTCACACTGCTCACACTTCAATGGGTGGGTACAGCCGCTCGATTGTGTACTGCCGGTTGCGTCGCGCCGACCACGCGGTGGCGGCCAGCGACGCCGCGGTGATGGCGGCCAGCACCGCGATCGCCACCCACAGCCGCGAGTCGATACCACCCACAGTCAGCTGGCGTAACCCGTTGACGGCGTAGGTCATCGGGTCGACGTGGTGAATGATCTGGAACGGCTTCGGCGTGGTCTCCACCGGATAGATACCGCCGGCCGAGACCAGCTGGAACATCAGGAACGCCAGCGTGACCACCCGGCCGACCGCAACGCCGAACAGCGCGTTGAACGCCTGGATGAGCGCCAGGAACGCGCCCGCGACCAGGATCAGGAACGCGACGGTGGCCGCCGGGTAGACCGCCTTCAAGCCCACGCCGAAATGCACCACCGCGTACATCACCAACACCTGGCACACCACGATCAGCAAACCCGGCCAGTAGGACGCCAGCGCGACGCGCAGGGCGCCGAGGCCGTTGACGATCGGGCGAGGTTGCAAGGGCGTCAACAACATCCAGATGATCAGCGCCCCGATGAACAAAGCCAACGACAGGAAGAACGGCGCGAACCCGGTGCCGAACGTCGGCGCGGCGTTGTGGGTCACCTCATCGAGAGCCACCGGCTGGGACAGGGTTTCGGCGACCTGGTTGCGCTGCTGATCGGTCCAGTGCGGAACGCGTTCGGCCCCTTCGCGTAGGCCGTGCGCGAGTTCCACGCTGCCGCTTCGTAGTTGGCTGGTTCCGGCGGCCAGCTTCGCCGCGCCCGCCGACAGCCGCTCACCCCCGTCGGACAGCGCCACCAGCCCGGCGCGAAGTTGGTTCGCCCCGGTGCTCAACTGGTTTGCGCCGTCGCGCAGAGCCACCACGTCGTCGAGAAGACCGCCGTCGAGCGCCTTGGTCAAAAACGTCCGCAGCTCACTGCTCGGGTCGGCAAGCTCGGTTTCCAGTGCAGCGGCCTTGTCCCGCAACGCGATCAGACCTTCGTCGGTGGTCGGATCGATGTCGTTGGCGCGCAGTAGCCGCTGGGTGCCTGCCAACGTGTCACCCAACGCCCGCACCGCCGGGTCGGGATTCGCCCGCAGCGCGCCGACCACCGTGTCGACGACGGCCGCGGCCTGCGCCTGATCGACGTTGAGCGCGGCCACCCGGTCACTGGTCGACTTCACCAGCCGGGACAGCCCGACCGCCAGGTCGCCGACCTCCGCCGGGTCCAGACCAAGCCCGCTCACCCGGTCCAGTACAGACAGCAGCGGATCCGTTGCGGTGCCGATGCCTTCGGACAACTGCGCGGCACCGGCGGCCAGCGCGGCCGAGCCGTCGCGTGCGGTCACCAACCCGTCCGACAGCGCACGCGACCCGCTCGCCAGCTCGTGTGCACCGTCGTCGGCCTGCGCCAGGCCCGCCGACAACCGGTCGGCGCCGTCGGCGGCCGTCACCAGCCCGGCGCCCGCCTCGGTCACACCGGTGAGCACCTGACCGACCGTCTGCTGCCCGACGCGCGCGTTGACCTCGTTGAGCACCTCACGCGCGGCGTTCTGCCCGATGATCGACGCCAGATAGTTGTTGGAGTTGTCGAAGGTGAACCGGATCTTGGCCGGGTGCGGATCAGAACCCGCCGGCGATGCCACCGCGGCGCTGAAGTCCTCCGGGATCGTGATCGCGAAGTAGTAGTGCCCGTGGCGCACCCCGTCGGCCGCCTCTGCGGCCGACATCTCGTGCAGGTCGAGCTGCCCGGAGTCCAGCAGCGAACGGGCCACCTGGTTCCCGGCGTTGACCTGCTGGCCCTGGCTCTGCGCCCCGCGGTCCTCGTTGACCAAGGCCACCGGCAGCTTGTTGACCTCACCGAACGGATTCCAGAACGCCCACAGGTACATCGCGCCGTACAGCAGCGGCATCAGGATGATCGTGGTCAGCGCCAGTCGGGGCAGCACACCGCGGGAATAGCGTTTGAGGTCGGTACCCAGAGACATCCCCGCAAGCATCGTCATCGACCTTTCTGCCGGGCCTTCTGGTCGGCTACCAGCTCTTCGCGCGAGGTGTTGGCCACCTCGATCTGCGCATGAACACCGTCGTGGCTGATTCCATTGACGGTCGTCGTCACGACCGTCTGCGTCTCACCCAACGAGATCAGCCGGTTCAGCACGGTCTCGCGGTGACGATCGCTGGTGACGTGGTCGAGGTCGCCCACCACCAGCAGCGGCGGCCGTCTGGTGTTGGCCAGCGCGATCCGCAACAACAACCGGTCGCCCTCGCCCAGCTCCTCGACGAACTCGTCCAGCGGCGGTAACGGCAGCTCCCCGAACACCGGGCCGCAAACCGCGTCGACGTCGGCCTGGCCGGCGCGGCGCACCAGGCGGTACCACGCGGCGTCCCAGCGCAGCTGTTCGGTGATCAGGTCGGCCACGGTGACCGATTCGGCGACAGCGTCGAGCTCATCGAACCCGGCCAGCGCCGCGCACCGGAAGATGTCGTCGACGGCGGTGCGGCCGAACACCGAAAGCGAGCCGCTCTGCGGTTTCATCCGGCCGGCCAACGTCATCAGCAGCGCGGTGCGCCCCGAACCGCTCGGGCACACCACGACGGTCACCCCGCCTGCTTCGATCTCCAGATCGACGGGGCCGTACACCGGCCCCCACGGCCCCGACACGGTGATGCCGCGAGCAATTACCTTGTCCGACACCGCGACCTCCCGCGCCCTGGGCGCGCTTTAGTGACCCTGCGTTTTGAACCGGTCGATCGACGCCTTGACCTCGGCCTCGGCCTTGTCGCGGCCCACCCAGTCGGCGGCCTTGACGTACTTGTTCGGCTCGAGGTCCTTGTAGTGCACGAAAAAGTGCTTGATCTCCTCGAGCACCTGCCCGGGCACGTCGGCCAGATCCTGGATGTGATCCCAGCGCTTGTCGCCCGCGGGCACACACAGCACCTTGTCGTCGCCGCCGGCCTCGTCGGTCATCTGGAACATGGCCACCGGGCGGACGTCGACGAGGCAGCCGGGGAACAGCGGTTCGGGCAGCAGCACCAGAGCGTCGAGCGGGTCACCGTCCTCGCCGAGCGTGTCTTCGATGAATCCGTAATCAGTCGGATAGCCCATCGAGGTGTAGAGGTAGCGGTCCAACTTCACCCGCCCGCTCTCGTGGTCCACCTCGTACTTGTTGCGCGAACCCTTCGGGATCTCGATGACTACCTCGAACTCCACCGGCGGCTCCTTGCCCTGTGCAAACGGTCTTGGGGACGGGCATCACCCTAATAGAGCGATACGCTGCACTACGGGGCGGTCGACAGATCAGGAGAGTTATGCGGCCCACGAAGTGGGGGCCATCCACACATGTGCTGGTCGGGGTGGCAGTACTGGTGCTGGTCGCCGTAGTGGTGGCGACGGCGGCCGTGCTGACGACGGGACACACCGACGCCGCGGCGGTCAAGCCGACGCCGCCGGCCGTCACCGCCGACCCGGCCGTCGTGCCGGTGTCGGACTCCGCGCCCAAGCCCACACCTGAGCTGCTGGCGGCGCGGCTGGCCCCGGCGCTGGCCGACCCCAACCTCGGGCACTTCACCGGGCGCATCGCCGACGCGATCACCGGCACCCAGCTGTGGGAGCAGGGCGCCGACGTGCCGATGCAGCCCGCATCGACCAACAAGACGTTGACGACGGCCGCCGCGCTACTGGCCCTCGACCGCGACGCGCGGTTGACTACCCGGGTGCTCACCGGCGACCAACCCGGCGTGGTGGTACTCCAGGGCGGCGGCGACCCGACACTGTCGGCGGCGCCGGAAGGCAAGGACACCTGGTACCGCGACGCCGCGCGCATCAGCGACCTGGCCGAGCAGGTCCGTCGCAGCGGCATCGACGCCACCGCCGTGCAGGTCGACGTCAGCACGTACAGCGGCCCGACCATGGCGCACGGCTGGGACCCCGCCGACATCGACGGCGGCGACATCGCGCCGATGCAGCCGGTGATGCTCGACGCCGGGCGCACCCAACCCGTCAGCGTCGACTCGGCCCGGTCGCACACGCCCGCACTGGACGCCGGGCGCGCGCTGGCGGTGGCGCTGGAGGTCGACCCGGCCAAGGTCACCGTGTTACCCGGCCCCGCACGCGGCGGTAAGGAGATCGCGGCGGTGCAGTCGCCGCCGCTGATCAACCGGCTGCGCGAGATGATGAACGCCTCCGACAACGTGATGGCCGAGGCGATCGGGCGTGAGGTCGCCGCCGCGGTCGGCAAACCGCAGAGCTTCGACGGCGCCGCCAGCGCGGTGCTGGGCGAGCTGAAGGCCGCCGGCGTCGACACCACCGGGGCCAGGCTGTTCGACTCCAGCGGGTTGTCGGTCGACGACCGGCTCACCGCGAAGACGCTCGACGAGGTGGTCAGCGTCGCGGTTGGCGACGAGCACCCCCGGCTGCGGCCGCTGGTGGACCTGATGCCGATCGCGGGCGGCAGCGGCACGCTGTCCAACCGCTTCCTCGGCACCGAACCGGGCCGGGAAGCCGCCGGATTCCTGCGGGCCAAGACCGGATCGCTGACCGGAACCAACACGCTGGCCGGCTTTCTCACCGACGCCAGCGGACGGGTGTTGACGTTCGCGTTCATCTCCAACGACGCGGGGCCCATGGGCCTCGTCGCGTTGGACACCCTGGCCGCCACCCTGCGCTCGTGCGGATGCAGCCCATGAGCCCGGCCACCACCAACGAGGTGACGGTCGGACGCGCTGTCGACTGGGAGTTCGCCGCGACCGTCGGCGCCAAACTGGCCAGGCCCGGCCCAGCCACCACCGACTACACCCGCCGCCAGGTCATCGACCAACTCAGCGAAGCGTCGCGGTCGGCCGAACTGCCGGTGCGTGAGGTCACCGGGCTCACCGAGGGCGGCGAGGTTCCCGACGCGCGCATCGTCGACCGCGCCCAGTGGGTGCGCGCGGCCACCCACTCGATGCGCGTGATGACCGGCGGGCAGGACAGCGACGGACAGCGGCCGAACATCCTCACCGGCCGGATCACCGGCGCGCAGACCGGTGCCGTGCTGGCGTTCGTGTCCTCGGGCATCCTCGGCCAGTACGACCCGTTTGGCCGCGACGGCGGTGAGCTGCTGCTGGTGTACCCCAACGTCATTGCGGTGGAACGCCAATTGCAGGTGCAGCCTTTTGATTTCCGGCTCTGGGTATGTCTGCACGAGGTCACCCACCGGGTGCAGTTCCGGGCCAACCCGTGGTTGGCCGATCACATGTCGCGCGCTCTTGGGGTGCTCACCGACGAGACCGAGAACGACGTCACCGAGGTGGTCGGCAGGCTCGCCGAGTTCGTCCGCGGCCGTCGCGGTGACACCGGAAATGGTGCGGTCGAACCGAATTCGGAGGGTGTGCTCGGGCTGCTGCGTGCCGTGCAGTCTGAGCCGCAGCGCAAGGCGCTGGACCAGCTGCTGGTGTTGGGCACGCTGCTGGAGGGCCACGCCGACCATGTGATGGACGCGGTCGGTCCGACGGTGGTGCCGTCGGTGGCCACCATCCGACGCCGGTTCGACGAGCGGCGCCAGCGCAAACAACCGCCGCTACAGCGGCTGCTGCGGGCGCTGCTCGGGTTCGACGCGAAGCTCAGCCAGTACACCCGCGGTAAGGCGTTCGTCGACCACGTCGTATCCAAGGTGGGCATGGAGCGGTTCAACGCGGTGTGGTCCGGACCCGAAACCCTGCCGCTGCCAAGCGAAATCGATGAGCCACAGCGATGGATCGACCGGGTGCTCTAGCCGCGCTGCACGAAGCGGTCAGCGGTTTTGCCCGCGACTTCTGCGCAGCCGACGAGCGTTGGTGTGTGGCACTCTCCGGCGGCGCCGACTCGCTGGCGCTGACGGCAGCGGCGGCGAAGGTCAAGCCGACCACCGCGCTCGTCGTCGATCACCAACTGCAGCCGGGCTCCGCGGCGGTCGCCGCCACCGCCCGCGACCAGGCGATGACGTTGGGATGCGTTGACGCCCAGGTGCTGCGCGTCGACGTCGGCGCTCGGGGCGGGCCGGAAGGCGCGGCCCGCACGGCGCGCTACCGGGCCTTGGACGGGGCCCGCGGCAACGCGCTGGTGCTGCTGGGTCACACCCTCGACGATCAGGCCGAGACCGTGCTGCTGGGGCTCGGCCGCGGCTCGGGGCCGCGGTCTATCGCCGGGATGCGATCCAGCGACCCGCCGTGGGGTCGTCCGCTGCTGGGCGTGCGGCGCAGCGTGACGCAGGCGGCGTGCACCGAACTGGGCGTGACACCGTGGCACGACCCACACAACAGCGACCGGCGTTTCACCCGGGTGCGGTTGCGCGCGGAGGTGCTGCCGCTGCTCGAGGAGGTCCTCGGCGGCGGGGTGGCCGAGGCGTTGGCGCGCACCGCGGGTGCGCTGCGCGCTGACACCGACGCGCTCGACGCGTTGGCACGGCAGGCGTTGACGGACGCTCGCGATGGGGTAGGGCTGGACACGTCGCGGCTGGCGGTGCTGCCGGAGGCGATCCGGCGGCGGGTCATCCGCGGCTGGCTGCTGGCGGGCGGGGCGAGCGGGCTGACCGACAAGCACATTCGGGGGGTCGACACCCTGGTGGTGGCATGGCGGGGCCAAGGCGGGGTGGCCGTGGGATCGCCGCTGCGCAATCAGCGGCTGATCGCGTCGCGGCGTGACGGCGTGCTGGGACTGCACACCGAACCGGTCTAGACACCGCGCCTTGGTCGGCGGATCGGCCGCATGGCACGCTGTGGGCGTGGCTGAGCGATCCACCGAGCTGTACAACGGCGACATCAAATCGGTTCTTCTTCCGTCCGACGAGATCCAGGCGAAGGTCGCCGAGCTCGGCTCCCGCATCGCTGACGACTACTGCGAAACCATCGGTCCCGGCGGGCAGGATCTGCTGCTGGTCACCGTGCTCAAGGGCGCGGTGTTCTTCGTGACCGATCTGGCGCGCGCGATCCCGCTGCCCACGCAGCTGGAGTTCATGGCGGTCAGCTCCTACGGCTCGTCGACGTCGTCGTCGGGGGTGGTGCGCATCCTCAAGGACCTCGACCGCGACATCCACGACCGCGACGTGCTGATCGTCGAGGACGTCGTCGACTCCGGGCTGACCCTGTCCTGGCTGCTGCGCAACCTGGCGTCGCGGCGGCCGCGCTCCCTGCGGGTGTGCGCGCTGCTGCGCAAACCCGATGCGGTGCGCGCCGACGTGGAGATCGCCTACGTCGGCTTCGACATTCCCAAGGAGTTCGTCGTCGGTTACGGGCTGGACTATGCCGAGCGCTACCGCGACCTCAACTACATCGGCACGCTCGACCCCAAAATCTACGAACAAGGCTGACCCGCTTTGGTGCCCAACCGGCGCCCGGGGAGCCAACGGGACAAACGGGCGGGAAAGTGCGAGAAGAATCGTGCAAAACGTCGATTTCGGCGGAGGATGGGGTGATGACCCAGACAGCTCTGCGGATCTGCCCGCTGTGTGAGGCCACCTGCGGCCTGACGCTGACGATCGCCGATGGCCGGGTCACCGGCGCCCGCGGTGACCGCGACGACGTGTTCAGCCACGGGTTCATCTGCCCGAAGGGTGCCAGCTTCGCCGAACTCGACAACGACCCCGACCGGCTCGCCCGCCCGCTGGTTCGGCGCGACGGGAAGCTGACCGAAACCAGCTGGCAAGAGGCGTTCGAGGCGGTCGCCGAGCGCCTCGGTGCCGTCGTCGCCGAGCACGGCGGCCCGTCGGTCGGCGTGTACCTGGGTAACCCGAACGCCCACACCGTCGCCGGCGCACTGTACCCGCCGGTGCTCGTACGGGCGCTGGGCACCCGCCAGGTCTACTCCGCCAGCACCCTGGACCAGATGCCCAAACACGTCGCGTTGGGCCACATGTTCGGCAGCCCGGTCGCGTTCACCGTCCCCGACCTCGACCGCACCGACTACCTGGTCGTCATCGGTGCGAATCCCCTTGTCTCCAACGGTAGTCTGGCCACCGCCGCCGACTTCCCCGGCAAGCTGCGCGCGCTGCGCAGGCGCGGCGGCCGGCTCGTCGTCATCGACCCGGCCCGCACGCGCACCGCAGAGCTCGCCGACCGCCACCTGGACCCGCGGCCGGGCACCGACGCCGCGCTGCTGTTCGCCGTCGTGCACACCCTGTTCGACGAGGATCTCGTCGCCCTCGGCGCGTTGGGCTCCGTCAACGGCGTCGACGACGTGCGTGCGCTGGCGGCCGACTTCGCCCCGGACGCCGTCGCCGCGTACTGCGGGGTGGCCGCCGACGACATCCGCGTGCTGGCCCGCGAGATCGCGGCGGCGCCGTCGGCGGCGGTCTACGGCCGAATCGGTACGTCCACAGTGGAATTCGGCACGATCGGCAGCTGGCTCGTCGACGTCGTCAACGTGCTGACCGGCAATCTCGACCGGCCCGGCGGCGCGATGTTCCCGCTGTCGGCGGCCGCGCCAGCGCCCCGACCGCCGAAGGCAGGCCGCGGATTTCGCACCGGACGCTGGCACAGCCGCGTCTCCGGACACCCCGAGGTGCTCGCCGAGATCCCGGCCGCGGCCCTCGCCGAGGAGATCGACACCCCCGGCCACGGGCAGATCAAGGCGCTGATCACCATCGCAGGCAACCCGGTGCTGTCCGCCCCCGACGGCGACCGCCTCGACCATGCGCTCGCCGGGCTCGACTTCATGCTTTCGGTCGACCCGTACCTCAACGAGACCACCCGCCACGCCGACGTCATCCTGCCGCCACCGCCGCCGTCGCAAAGCGCGCACTTCGACGTCGCGCTCAACAACCTCGCCGTACGCAACAACGTCCGGTACTCGCCGCCGGCACTGCCGCTGGCCGAGCGCCCCGACGAACCCGAGATCCTGTCCCGCATCGCGCTGATCCTGTACGGTGTTGGGCCAGAAGGTGATCCGGCGCTCGTAGACCAGCAGGTGATCGCGACGACGCTGGCCAAGGAGGCCGCCGATCCGCACTCGCCCGTCGCCGGGCGCCCCGTCGAGGAACTCACCGCGATGCTCGACGAGGCCCCGGGTTACGAGCGGCGCCTCGACATGATGCTGCGACTCGGACCGTACGGCGACGCGTTCGGCGCCAACCCCGACGGCCTTACGCTGGCCCGGGTCAAGGCCGCCCCGCACGGCATCGACCTCGGCCCGCTGCAACCGCGACTGCCCCAGGTATTGCGAACCCCAACGGGCCGAATCGAACTCGCCCCCGAGCCGTTGGTCGCCGACGTGCCCCGGCTGCGCGAGGCCCTCGGCGTCCGCCCCGACGGGTTCATGCTCATCGGCCGCCGACATCTGCGCTCGAACAACAGCTGGATGCACAACCTGCCCGCGCTGGCCGGAGGGACGAACCGGTGCACGCTGCGGATCCACCCAGCCGACGCCGCCGAGTTGGGCCTCACCGACACCGGCACCGCGGTCGTCAAGGGACCCGGCGGTGAGCTACTGGCGCCCATCGAGTTGGCGCCCGGCATGCGCCGCGGCGTGGTGTCGCTGCCGCACGGGTGGGGCCATGACCGCGACGGCACCGGGCAGACGGTCGCCTCGAACCGCCCGGGCGTCAACGTCAACCAGATCAACGACGGCAACCGGCTCGATCCGTTGTCGGGTACCGCTGTGCTCAACGGCATTCCGGTGGACATCGCCCCTGCGGGCTAGGTGAGCTCCCACACCACCGTCACCGTAAAGCCGACCGTCTCCTCGCCGGGTTCCAGTGGGACGGTGGCCATTTCCGCGCCGCGCGGAGCTTGCAGCGGCGTCGGTGGCGGCGGCTGCTGACCGGTCGCCTCCGAGATCGATATGACCTGGCCCAGCGCCGAACCCGACAACTCGGCGTACTGTTCGGCGCGGTCTCTGGCGTCGTCGAATGCCCGGCTCCGGGCATCGCGGACCAACTGTGAATCGTCCTCGAGCGAATAGTTCACCGAGTTGATCCGGGTCGCGTCGCCGCCGCTGCTGACGATCAACGCCAACGCCTGCGACGCGGCGTCGAGTTGGCGGATCTTGATGTCGATCGAATTGGTCGCACGGTAGCCGACGATGGCCTGCGGATCGTCGCCGCCGCCGGCGAACTGCGGCTGCAGGCTGACCTCCGCGGTGCTGATGTCCCTGTGCTCCACACCGGCGTCCACCAGCGCGTCGATCACCGCCTGCTGACGTTCGCTGGTCTGGTTCATCGCACCGGTCACATCGGGAGCGACGGATGCGATGGACGCGTTGATGTTGAGGGTGTCCGGCTCGCCCTGCACCTCACCGGAACCCTGCACGGTCACGTGTCGCGCATCGCCTTGCGCGCTGGTCGTCGGCCCCGATGTCGCGTCGCAGCCCGCTACGACGAGGATGAGCCCCGCGGCGAGGGCGAGCAGTCTGGTCGGCGTCTTCGCCCGTACAGCGGTCGGCATGCCTGGCACGATACCGGCACGGTGTCCCCAGTACCTTGGGCCAGGTCGTCGCGCAGTACGGCGGCGCGCATCAGCCCTCCCGGTCCTTGAGTTCGTCGGTGTGCTCGGTGATCGCGTTGACGATCGCTTCGCCCGCCCGGCCCAGCAGTTGGTCGCGCATGTCCTTGGCCCAGTCGTGCGACGCCCGCGGTGCGGTCAGCTGGCCCTTGAAGTGCGGGATCACTTGCCGAGCGAACAGTTCGTAGGAGTGATACGTCGCCGGTGGCGAGGCCCAGTCGTGGCCCAGCAGCAGTAGCGTGCCGAAACCGCCGGACTGTTCGAGCAGATCGTGAATGTGGGTGATCGCGTCACCCGGTGTGCCGATGCAGCAGTTGCCCTTGCTCGCATACTCTTCGACGAACTCGCGCGGAGATTGTTCACCTTCGACGTTGTTGGACAGCGGCACGAACCCGGCCGCACCGAAGTAGTTCGCGAAATCCGGTAACCCGTAGGTGCAGTCGTCGATCGCCTGCTCGCGGGTATCGGCCAGGTGCATGATCGACAGCACCCGCCAGTTGTTGCGGTCCGGTGCCGCGCGTCCCGACTTCTCGGCCTGATCGACGACCACCTGCCAGGTGTTCTCCAGTGCGGCGTATCCGCCCGGCACCGACATCGACAGCGAAAGCAGCGACGTGCCCAGCGCCCCGGCCAGTCGCGGTCCTGACGGCGAAATCATTGCTGCGGTGGATATTTCGGGATACGGCCAGGTGTAGGGCCGGATGTGTAGGGCGGCGTCGCGCAGGGTGAACCAGTCCGACGTCCTGGTGATTCGTTCGTCGGGTGCCGCGCGGAACAGTGCCAGGATCGCGTCCAGCGACTCCTGCATCATGCGGCGCTGGTCGACCGGATCGATGCCCATCATGTAGGCGTCCGACGGCAGCGCGCCCGGCCCGGTGCCGAACATCACCCGGCCGCGGGTGATGTGGTCCAGCAGCACCCAGCGGTCGGCGACCATCAGCGGATGGTGGTAGGGCAGCGACACCACACCGGTGCCGAGCCGGATGTGTTTGGTGCGTTCGGCGGCCGCGGCGATGAACACCTCGGGGCAGGCGATCAGCTCGTAACCACCGGAGTGATGTTCACCGAACCAGACCTCGTCGTAGCCGAGACCGTCCAGGGCGACGGTACGGTCCAGGTCGTATTCCAATGCCAGCGTGGGGGATTGGCCCACCGGATGAAACGGCGTGATGAACACTCCGAAGTTGAGTGGCCGCGTCATCTATAGCTCCAATCGCTTGAGGAATTCGACGAGTTCGGCGTTCACCTCGGTGGGACGCTCCTGCTGAATCCAGTGCCCCGCACCCTCGATCATCACCTCGCGGTACTTCCCGGTCACCAGGTGGTGGACGCGGTGGCGGGGCGTGTAGGCAAGCGTCGGGTCGGCGGTGCCGCCGATGAACAACGCGGGCACGGTGATGGTGGCGGCCGGTGTCGACGCCGTCAGCTCCCAGTTGCGGTCAAAGCAGCGATACCAATTCAGCGGTGCGGTGAACCCGTGGGCGGTGAACTCGGCGACGTAGTGGTCGAACTCCTCCTGGCTCAGCCAGTCGGGCAACCCGCCCGGTTCGGGGATGCGTTCGATGAACCCTTCCGGCCCGGGTTGGACCATGCGTAACGCGGCCGCCTCGTCTGCGGGCGTCGTCAGCGACCCGAACAGCTTGCGCATCGTGGTGGCCGGATCGCGGTTCAGGTCGGCGTCGGCGGGCCCGGGCTCCTGGAAGTAGAGGATGTAGAAAAAGTTGTCGCCGAAGATCTTGCGGAACGCCTGGGTGGTCGCAACCCGCGAGCGCGGCACCGGCGGCACGCTCAACCCGGCCACCCCGGCGAACCGGTCCGGGTGCAGCAGCGGTGCCGACCACGCCACCACCCCGCCGAAGTCGTGGCCCACGATCGCCGCCCGTTCGGCGCCGACGTCGTCGAGCAGACCCACCAGGTCGGCGCTCAGGTCGACGACGGTGTAGGCGTCGATTGCGTCGGGCTTCGACGAGCCGCCGTAGCCGCGCTGGTCGGGGGCGAGCACGTGAAAGCCCGCGTCGGCCAGCGCCGGGATCTGATGCCGCCACGAATAGGCCAGCTCGGGAAAGCCGTGGGCGAGTAAGACGAGCGGGGCGCCGCGCTCGCCCGCCTCGATCACCCGCAGGTGCACGCCGTTGGTTTCGACTAACCGTTCGGTCGAGGTCCGCACGGTCACTACCAAAGCACAGTTCGGCCGCGGCGCGAACGTGGATTACCCGCACGGCCCGAGCGCTCGGCGCGTGCCGGTAACCCACGTTCGGCGCACTACGCCCCGGATAGGGCGGCACCCGTCGGGAACCTTGACTCGTTGGTATAGCGGTAGCCTGGAAGTTCCCAGCTGCACGTATCGGAAGGAGACCGGCCGCGGGCGGCCGAAAGACATGACGCCGACGAAGGCCGAGGCTTGATGAACCGCAAAAATGTGATCCGCACGCTGACCGTGATCGCGGTGCTGTTGTTGCTGGGTTGGTCCTTCTTCTACTTCAGCGACGACACCCGCGAGTTCAAGCCCGTCGACACCTCGGTGGCGATGGCGCAGATCAACAACGACAACGTCGAGAGCGCGCAGATCGACGACCGTGAACAGCAGCTGCGGCTGGACCTGAAGAGCGGCAACCCCGACACCTCCGACAGCGACAAGATCATCAGCAAGTACCCGACCGGCTACGGCGTGACGGTGTTCGAGGCGCTGCAGAGCAAGGGCGCAAAGGTCAACACGGTCGTCAACCAGAGCTCGATGCTGGGCTCGCTGTTGATCTACCTGCTGCCGCTGCTGCTGCTGGTCGCCCTGTTCGTGATGTTCACCCGCATGCAGAGCGGTGGGCGGATGGGCTTCGGGTTCGGCAAATCGCGTGCCAAGCAGCTGACCAAGGACATGCCCAAGACCACGTTCTCCGACGTGGCAGGTGTCGATGAGGCCGTCGAAGAGCTCTACGAGATAAAGGACTTCCTGCAGAACCCGAGTAGGTACCAGGCGCTGGGCGCCAAGATCCCCAAGGGTGTGCTGCTCTTCGGCCCGCCCGGCACCGGTAAGACGCTGCTGGCCCGTGCCGTCGCCGGCGAGGCCGGGGTGCCGTTCTTCACGATCTCGGGTTCGGACTTCGTCGAGATGTTCGTCGGCGTCGGCGCCTCCCGGGTGCGCGACCTGTTCGAGCAGGCCAAGCAGAACAGCCCGTGCATCATCTTCGTCGACGAGATCGACGCAGTCGGCCGCCAGCGCGGCGCCGGTTTGGGCGGCGGCCACGACGAGCGCGAACAGACGCTGAACCAGCTGCTGGTCGAAATGGACGGCTTCGGCGACCGCCAGGGCGTCATCCTGATCGCCGCCACCAACCGCCCCGACATCCTCGATCCGGCGCTGCTGAGGCCTGGCCGCTTCGACCGACAGATCCCGGTCACCAGCCCCGACCTGGCGGGCCGGCGGGCCGTGCTCAAGGTGCATTCGGCGGGCAAGCCGATGGCGCCCGACGCTGATTTGGAGGGCCTGGCCAAGCGCACGGTCGGGATGTCCGGCGCCGACCTGGCCAACGTCATCAACGAAGCGGCGCTGCTGACTGCGCGCGAGAACGGCACCGTCATCACCGGGCCGGCGCTCGAAGAGGCCGTCGACCGCGTCGTGGGCGGGCCGCGCCGCAAGAGCCGCATCATCAGCGAGCACGAGAAGAAGATCACCGCCTACCACGAGGGCGGGCACACCCTGGCCGCGTGGGCGATGCCCGACATCGACCCGATCTACAAGGTCACGATTTTGGCTCGGGGCCGCACCGGCGGGCACGCGATGTCGGTGCCCGAGGACGACAAGGGTTTGATGACCCGCTCGGAGATGATTGCGCGGCTGGTGTTCGCCATGGGCGGACGCGCCGCCGAAGAGTTGGTGTTCCGTGAGCCGACCACCGGGGCGGTGTCCGATATCGAGCAGGCCACCAAGATCGCGCGCGCGATGGTCACCGAGTACGGCATGAGCTCCAAGCTCGGCGCGGTGCGCTACGGCACCGAACACGGTGACCCGTTCTTGGGCCGCACCATGGGGACCCAGGCCGACTACAGCCACGAAGTGGCCCGCGATATCGACGACGAGGTGCGCAAGCTCATCGAGGCCGCCCACACCGAGGCGTGGGAGATCCTCACCGAATACCGCGACGTGCTCGACACCTTGGCCGGCGAATTGCTGGAGAAGGAGACGCTGCACCGCCGCGAGCTCGAGGCGATCTTCGGCGACGTCAAGAAGCGTCCGCGGTTGACCATGTTCGACGACTTCGGTGGCCGGGTGCCGTCGGATAAGCCGCCGATCAAGACGCCCGGCGAGCTGGCGATGGAACGTGGCGAGGAATGGCCCAAACCGATGCCCGAGCCGGCGTTCAAGGCCGCCATCGCGCAGGCCAGCAAGGAAGCCGCTGCCCGGCAGGCCCAGAACGGCGCCAACGGTCACGGCAGCAACGGAGCCCCCGGCCCCGGTGCGACCCAACCGGACTACGGCGCGCCGGCCGGCTGGCACGCCCCCGGGTGGCCGCCGCAGCCGCAGCACCATCAGCCGTCGCATCAGCAACCGCACCCGCAGCAGCAACAGCCGCAGGGCTACTGGTATCCACCGCCGCAACCTCCCGGGTGGCATAACCCCGGTGCCGGCGGGGCCCCGCCCTATCCGCAGTATCAGCAGCCCTATCCGCAGCCGTCGGCGCCGAACCCCAACGACGATTCGCAGGACAACGAACGGTCCGGCGATAGGTCCAACCCGCCGGCGCACGGCTGACTGCCAGCAGGCTCTCACAGGAGGCGTATATGACGCGGTCGCAGCGCAGTTCGGCCACGATCTTCCCCAATGGCTTCACGCCCGCGACGTTCGACCAGACGCGGGCCGAGGCGGCGGTGCGCGAGCTGCTGCTCGCCGTGGGGGAGGACCCCGACCGCAACGGGCTCGAGGACACCCCGGCCCGGGTGGCGAGGGCGTACCGCGAGCTGTTCGCGGGCCTGTACACCGACCCGGACGCCGTGCTGGACACCACCTTTGATGAACAGCATGACGAAATGGTGCTGGTCAAGCAGATCCCGTTGTACTCCACGTGTGAGCACCACCTGGTGTCGTTTCACGGCGCCGCGCACGTCGGCTACATCCCCGGCGCCGACGGCCGGGTGACCGGGCTCTCCAAGATCGCCCGCCTCGTCGATCTGTACGCCAAGCGTCCACAAGTACAAGAACGGCTGACCGCACAGATCGCGGATGCGTTGATGCGCAAGCTCGATCCGCGCGGTGTGATCGTCGTGATCGAAGCCGAACACCTCTGCATGGCGATGCGCGGTGTCCGCAAACCCGGTGCCATCACCACCACCTCGGCGGTCCGCGGCCAGTTCAAACATGATGCGGCGTCGCGGGCCGAGGCGCTGGATCTCATCCTTCGGAAGTGAGACCGGCCAGCCCAATGCCCCCTTCGGGAACGCGCGTGCAGGTGATGGGCGTCGTGAACGTCACCGACGACTCATTCTCCGACGGGGGGCTTTTTCTCGACCGCGACCGCGCGATCGAGCACGGACTGGAGATGGCATCCGACGGCGCCCAGATCATCGACGTCGGCGGTGAGTCGACCCGGCCCGGCGCCACCCGCATCGGTCCCGAGATCGAAACCGCCCGCGTCTTGCCTGTCATCAAAGAACTTGCCGGACAAGGTCTTACGGTCAGCATCGACACCATGCACGCCGAGGTTGCCCGTGCGGCGCTCGAGAACGGCGCCAAGATCGTCAACGACGTGTCCGGCGGCCGCGCCGATCCGGACATGGCGCAGTTGTTGGCCGACGCGAAAGTGCCATGGGTGCTGATGCATTGGCGATCGGTGGGCGCAGAACGCCCCCATGAGGTGCCTGCCTACCGCGATGTGGTCGCCGACGTGCGCGCCGAACTGCTCGCCGGTGTCGACGCGGCGGTGGCCGCGGGCGTCGACCCGGGCAAGCTGATCATCGACCCGGGTCTGGGATTCGCCAAGACCGCCGAACACAATTGGGCGCTGCTGCGCGCGCTGCCGGAACTCGTCGGCACCGGGATTCCGGTCCTGGTCGGCGCCTCGCGAAAGCGCTTCCTCGGATCGTTGCTGGCCGACGCCGACGGCCGACCACGCCCACCCGACGGGCGTGAGACCGCGACCGCGGTGATCTCCACGCTGGCCGGTATGCAGGGCGCATGGGGTGTGCGGGTGCACGACGTGCGCGCCTCGGTCGACGCGCTCAAGGTGCTGGAGGCGTGGTCAGGGGCGCGGGGGCACCACCCGCGCGAAGCGCAGGGGGACGGAGCGACGGGAAGCAATTCGAGTGGCTGACCGAATCGAGTTGCGCGGCTTGACTGTCCGCGGGCACCACGGTGTTTTCGAACATGAGCGCCGCGACGGTCAGGATTTCGTCGTCGACATCACGGTGTGGGTTGACTTGGCGCCGGCCGCGGCCAGCGACGACCTCGACGACACCGTCGACTACGGCGGCTTGGCAAAGCTGGCCGCCGACATCGTCGCGGGCCCACCGCGCAACCTGATCGAGACGGTGGCCGGCGAGATCGCCGACGCGGTCATGGTTGACGCGCGGGTGCATGCCGTCGAGGTGGTGGTGCACAAACCCGGCGCGCCCATCCCGCTCGAGTTCGCCGACGTCGCGGTGGTGGCGCGACGGTCCCGGCGCGACGGCCGCCGCGCATGACCACAGTGGTGTTGTCGATCGGGTCGAACCTCGGTGACCGTCAGGCCCGGCTGCAGTCGGTGGTCGACGATCTCGCCGAGGCCGTGCGGGCGGTCTCACCGGTCTACCAGACCCAGCCGTGGGGTGGGGTCGAGCAGGAGCCCTTCCTCAACGCCGTGGTCATCGCTGAGGACCCAGGGCTCGACGCGACGGGCTGGTTGCGCCGTGCGCAGGGACTGGAACGCGCCGCCGAACGAGTGCGCGGTCAGCGCTGGGGTCCTCGAACGCTCGACGTAGACCTCATCACCTGCCATGCGGGTCAACGCGAGGTGCGTTGCAGCGACGACGATCTGACGTTGCCGCACCCGCGCGCCCACCAGCGCGCGTTCGTGCTCGTACCGTGGCTTGCCGTCGAACCCGATGCGACGCTCACCGTCGGCGACGTTGGCCGCCCGGTGCGGCAGTGGCTCGCCGAACTCGATGCCGCCGAACGTGACGGGGTACGGCCCGTCGGTGAATTGCACTGCTGATGGGCCCGACCCGCAAACGTGACCTGGCAGCGGCGACGGCGATCGCGGCCGTCGTCGGCTACCTGCTGGTGCTGGTGCTTTACAAATGGTTTCCGCCGATCACCGGGTGGACAGGTTTGTCGCTGCTCGCGGTGGCGATCGCCGAGGCGGGGTGGGCGTTCTACATCCGCGCCAAGATCCGCGACGGGCAGATCGGCGACGGCCCCGGCTGGCTGCACCCGCTGGCGGTCGCCCGCTCGGTGATGATCGCCAAAGCCTCGGCGTGGGTGGGCGCGCCGGTGCTCGGCTGGTGGTTGGCGGTGCTCGCCTACCTGTTACCACGACGCTCGACTTTGCGGGTCGCGGCAGAGGACACCCCCGGCGTCATCGTCGCGGCCGCGTGCGCATTGGCGTTGGTGGTCGCCGCGCTGTGGCTGCAGCATTGCTGTAAGTCGCCGAACGAACCCCAGGACAACGCCGACGGCGCAACCGATTAACGCCGCATCGGCGCCGACGCGCCGAATCGCCGCCGCGGTCGACACGCGCAGTGACCTGTGCCGGGTACAGTCGGCGCATGACCGATCTGCCCCGCAGCGCCCGCCCGCGGCGCAGCGGCCGCAGGCCGGGTTGGGTCCTGCTGAGTGCGTTGCTGGTCCTTGCGATCGCGGCCAGCTCTGCGTTGGTGTTCACCAACCGGGTGGAATTGCTCAAACTCGCTGTGATCCTGGCGTTGTGGGCCGCTGTGGTGGCGGCGTTCGTATCGGTCATTTACCGCAGGCAAAGCGACACGGATCAGGCCAAGGTGCGCGACCTCAAGCTGGTCTACGACTTGCAGCTGGAGCGCGAGATTTCGGCCCGCCGCGAGTACGAGCTGTCGGTGGAGACCCACCTGCGTCGTGAGCTCGCAGCCGAGATGCGCGCCCAGGCCGCCGACGAGGTGGCCGCCCTGCGGGCCGAACTGGCCGCGCTGCGCAGCAATCTGGAGATCCTGTTCGACGCCGAACTGTCGGACCGGCCCGCGCTGGAGACCGAACGCACGACCGTACGGGCCTACAGCGACTGGGCGCGTGACGACGAACGCCCCGGCCGCGTCGACGCCGACTACGGCGACGACCTCACCACCCGCACCGATGAAAGCCCGATCATCGACGTCGCCGCCGAACCCCATCCGCCCGAGTTCGAATGGGTGCCGCCGGCCAGCGCCGGAGGCGCGCACCGCAGAACCTCCGAGCCCGGGGAACGGCCTCAGTACGCCGAAGAACCCAGAACGTGGACACCACCACCCCCGCCGCCGCCGCCACCGCAAGCCGCGCCGCCGCCCCCGCCTGCGCCCGAACCTGAGCCGGCCGCACCCAGCAGCGCCCATTTCGATTGGGCCCCACTGGAAGAGCCCGAACCATCCCCGACCGGGTGGCGGCCCGCACCGGCCGACGGACAATGGCTGCCCCCTGGATCGCCGGGTAGCAACTGGGCGGCTCCGGTCGAGCAGGACCGCCCCACCGAGGAGTACGTCGGCAGGCGTCGCGCACCGGAACCGCCGCAGGCCCCGCCGCCACCGGTCGACGACCTGCCGCGCCGGGGCAGGCACTCGGTGCCGGCCGAGGCCGCCGACCCCGGTCGCCCGGCCGCGCCGCCCCAGGCGCCCGCCGAACCCGAGCAGCCCATGCCGCGTCGGCGCCGACGCAGCGCCGACGACGATACCGGCGGTCAGTCGGTCGCCGAACTGCTCGCCCGGCTGCAAGCCAGCCCGACCGGAGGCGGCCGTCGGCGCCGCCGCGAAGAGTGAGTTGATCAGTCAGTTATTATTTGGTCTGACCGTCTGGTACCCGCATCGCGGGACTGGAACGTAGGTATTTCTTACACTCAGCGAGGTCGCTGCATGCCGACGCCCGACGTCTTCCGCCCCGCGCGGCTCACGATCGGCATCATTTCTGCTGGTCGGGTGGGTTCTGCGCTGGGAGTGGCGCTGGAGCGGGCAGAGCATGTCGTGGTGGCCTGCAACGCCATCTCGCACGTATCCCGCGACCGCGCCAGCCGTCGGCTGCCCGACACCCTGGTGCTGCCGGTCGACGAGGTCGCCGCCCGCGCCGAGCTGTTGTTGCTCACCGTGCCCGACACCGAACTCGCCGGGCTGGTGTCGGGGCTGGCCACCACCGGGGTGGTGCGTCCGGGCACCATCGTCGTGCACACCTCCGGCGCCAACGGGGTGGCTGTGCTGGCCCCGTTGACCAAGCAGGGCTGCATCCCGCTGGCAATCCATCCGGCGATGACGTTCACCGGCGCCGACGAGGACATCGACCGGCTGCCCGAGGCCTGCTTTGGCATCACCGCCGCCGACGAGGTGGGGTACGCGATCGCCCAGTCGCTGGTGCTGGAGATCGGCGGTGAGCCGTTCCGGGTCCGCGAAGACGCCCGCACGCTATACCACGCAGCGTTGGCGCACGCCAGCAACCACCTGGTCACCGTCGTTCTGGACGCGCTCGAAGCGCTGCGTTCGGCGCTGTGGGGCCAGGAACTGCTCGGCCAGGAACTCGTCGACAACGCCCCGGGTGGTATCGCGGAGCGGGTCGTCGGGCCGCTCGCGCGGGCCTCGCTGGAGAACGCGCTGCAGCGCGGACAGGCCGCGTTGACCGGTCCGGTCGCCCGCGGCGACGCACCCGCGGTCGCCGGCCATCTGCAGGCCCTCGCCGAAGTGGAACCGCAACTGGAACAGGCTTATCGCGCCAATTCGCTGCGTACCGCGCAGCGCGCCCACGCCCCCGACGAGGTGTTCGCGGTATTGCAGGAAGCCGGACGCTCATGACCGGGCGCACACCGCAGTTCACCGCCCGCGAGTTGAACGTCTACTCCGACCCGCGCGACGTCTCCGCCGTCACCAGGGCGTTGCGCGCCACCGGGCGTCGGGTGATGTTGGTGCCGACGATGGGTGCCCTGCACGAGGGCCATCTGACGCTGATCCGCACCGCCAAACGCGTCCCGGGCGCTGTCGTGGTGGTGTCGATCTTCGTCAACCCGCTGCAGTTCGGCGCCAACGAGGACCTCGACGCCTATCCGCGCACGCTCGACGACGACCTCGCCGCGCTTCGCAAGGAAGGCGTGGAGATCGCGTTCACCCCGACCGCCGCCGATATCTACCCCGACGGTGTCCGCACCTGCGTGCAGCCGGGACCGCTCGGCGGGGAGCTTGAAGGCGCTTCGCGGCCTACGCATTTCGCGGGTGTCCTGACGGTGGTCCTCAAGCTGCTCAACATCGTCAAACCGGACCGCGCGTACTTCGGCGAGAAGGATTACCAGCAGCTCGTCCTTATCCGCCAGATGGTCGCCGACTTCAACCTCGACGTTGCGGTGGTGGGTGTCTCGATCGTGCGGGAGGCCGACGGGCTGGCGCTGTCGTCGCGCAACCGCTACCTCGACCCGGTGCAACGTGAGCAGGCGGGCGCGCTTTCGGCAGCGCTGCTGGCAGGCAGGTACGCGGCGGGAGAAGGAATGGCCGCGGCGCTGGACGCCGCCCATGCGGTGCTCGACGAGGTGCCCGCCATCAAGGTCGACTACCTGCAGGTGCGGGATCCGACGCTGGGGCCAGCGCCCACCACGGGTGCGGGCCGCATGCTCATCGCCGGGCGGCTGGGCGACACCCGGCTGCTCGACAACATCGCGATCGACATCGGGGTGCCGTCGGGCCCGGGCCCGCACGTGGAATACGACGAACACGAACTTCCATGGAGAAATTGATGTTAAGGACCATGCTGAAATCGAAAATCCACCGTGCGACGGTCACGCAGGCGGATCTGCACTACGTTGGGTCGGTCACCATCGACGCCGATCTGATGGACGCCGCGGATCTGCTCGAAGGTGAGCAGGTCACCATCGTCGACATCGACAACGGTGCCCGGTTGGTGACGTATGCGATCACCGGTGAACGCGGCAGCGGGGTGATCGGGATCAACGGTGCGGCTGCACATCTGGTCCACCCCGGTGACCTGGTGATCCTGATCGCCTACGGCACGATGGAAGACGCCGAAGCGCGCAGTTACCAGCCCAGGATCGTGTTCGTCGACGCCGACAACAAGCAGGTCGACCTCGGACACGATCCCGCCCATGTGCCGGCCGACGCGGCCGAGCTGATGTCGTCGCGGTGATCGTGTGCTGCTCGCGATCGACGTTCGCAACACCCACACCGTCGTCGGCCTGATATCCGGTTCCGGTGACCATGCAAAGGTGGTGCAGCACTGGCGGATTCGGACCGAACCGGAGGTAACCGCCGATGAGTTCGCGCTGACCATCGACGGCCTGATCGGTGACGACTCCGAACAGCTGACCGGGGCGGCCGCCCTGTCCACCGTGCCGTCGGTGATGCACGAGCTGCGCGAGATGCTCGGCCAGTACTGGCCGTCGGTGCCGCACGTGCTGATCGAACCGGGCGTGCGCACCGGCATCCCGCTGCTGGTCGACAACCCCAAGGAAGTCGGCGCCGACCGCATCGTCAACTGCTTGGCCGCCTTCCACAAGTACGGCACCGCGGCCATCGTCGTCGACTTCGGTTCGTCGATCTGCGTCGACGTGGTCTCGGCCAAGGGCGAGTTCCTCGGCGGGGCCATCGCGCCGGGACTGGAGGTCTCCTCGGACGCCTCGGCCACCAGATCGGCTGCCCTGCGCCGCGTCGAGCTGACCCGGCCCCGGTCGGTGGTGGGTAAGAACACCGTGGAGTGCATGCAGGCCGGTGCCGTGTTCGGGTTCGCCGGCCTGGTCGACGGCCTGGTGCAGCGGGTCCGCGACGACGTGGACGGCTTCGCGGGTTCCGACGTCGCCGTGGTGGCGACGGGTCACACCGCGCCGCTGCTGTTGCCCGATATGCGCACCGTCGAGCATTACGACCAGTATCTGACGCTGGGCGGTCTGCGCCTGGTGTTCGAACGCAACCGCGACAGCCAGCGGGGCCGCCTCAAGCAAGCCCGTTAGGCTGGCACGACGTGACCTCAGCTGATTCCCCCGACGCCGCCGACATTCCTGAGCAGTACCGGATCCGTCAGGCCAAGCGCGAGCGGCTGCTGGCCGACGGTCCAGACCCCTACCCGGTCGAAGTCCCCCGCACCCACACCCTGGCCGAGATCCGGCAGGCCTACCCGGATCTGACCGCCGACGCCGAGACGGGCCAGCTCGTCGGCGTCGCCGGCCGGGTGATGTTCGCGCGCAACTCCGGCAAGCTGTGCTTTGCCACGCTGCAGGAAGGTGACGGCACCCAGCTGCAGGCGATGCTGAGCCTGAACAAGGTCGGCCAGGAATCGCTGGACGCCTGGAAATCCGACGTCGACCTCGGCGACATCGTGTACGTCCACGGCGAGGTGATCAGCTCCCGGCGCGGTGAGCTTTCTGTGCTTGCCGATTCCTGGCAAATTGTTTCCAAAGCGCTGCGCCCACTTCCCGTCGCACATAAGGAAATGAGCGAAGAAGCGCGGGTGCGGCAGCGTTATGTCGATTTGATCGTGCGCCCGGAAGCACGCACGATCGCTCGTCAGCGAGTCGCGGTGGTACGGGCGGTGCGTTCAGCGCTGGAACGGCGCGGCTTTTTGGAAGTCGAGACGCCGATGCTGCAGACATTGGCCGGTGGCGCGGCCGCGCGACCTTTCGTCACCCACTCAAATGCCCTCGACACGGACTTGTATCTACGGATCGCGCCGGAACTGTTCCTCAAACGGGCCCTGGTCGGCGGTTTCGAGAAGGTCTTCGAGTTGAATCGGGTGTTCCGAAACGAGGGCGCGGATTCGACGCATTCGCCAGAATTCGCGATGCTCGAGACATATGAGGCGTACGGCACCTACGACGATTCCGCCGCCGTCACCCGTGAGCTTATTCAGGAGGTCGCCGACGAGGCTCTCGGCACCAGAAACGTGCCATTGCCGGATGGCAGTACCTACGATCTGGACGGTGAATGGCAGAGCATTCAAATGTATCCATCTCTGTCGGAAGCCCTCGGAGAAGAGATCACCCCCCAAACACCGGCCGAGAAGTTATGGGAGATCGCCGACCGACTCGATGCGGAGATTCCTCGCGACCGCGGGTATGGGCATGGGAAATTGGTCGAGGAACTGTGGGAACACACCGTCGGCAACACGCTTTGGGCGCCCACGTTCGTCCGCGACTTTCCGGTTGAAACGACACCGTTGACCCGTGCGCATCGCGACATCGAGGGGGTCACCGAAAAATGGGATCTCTACATCCGGCGCTTTGAACTTGCCACCGGATACTCTGAACTCATCGATCCGGTAATACAGCGCGAAAGGTTTGAAGCCCAAGCCCGCGCCGCGGCCGCCGGTGATGACGAAGCAATGGCCCTCGATGAGGATTTTCTCACCGCGTTGGAGTACGCGATGCCACCGTCGACGGGTACCGGAATGGGTATTGATAGGTTGTTGATGGCATTGACGGGCCTATCGATTCGGGAGACGGTTTTGTTCCCGATTGTTCGACGCCACGGGTCCTGAACCGGTTCGATTTCCGGTCTTGTTGAATGGTGCCGCCGCATATGGCAGATTGGTTCCAGGGTTTCGAGAACTAAAGTATCATTCTAGTTCTCAACGAGAAGGGCGTAGGTAAATGGCGAAGAAAGTGACTGTCACGCTGGTCGATGATTTCGACGGCGAAGGCACCGCCGACGAGACCGTTGAATTCGGCCTTGATGGTGTGAGTTACGAGATAGACCTTTCTTCGAAGAACGCCGCGAAGTTGCGCAACGACTTGAAGCAATGGGTGGAAGCCGGTCGTCGAGTGGGTGGTCGCCGCCGTGGCCGCTCGGCGGGGTCGGGCCGCGGTCGTGCGGCCATCGATCGTGAGCAGAGCGCCGCGATCAGGGAGTGGGCACGTCGCAACGGCCACAACGTCTCGACCCGCGGACGCATCCCGGCCGACATCATCGACGCCTTTCACGCGGCAACGTAGCCAGCCATCGCCCAAACGCCCAGGGAAGATCGAGCTCCACCAATCGTTCGCTTACCGCGAACCGGTCAGCGCCGATCGCCGGAAACGTTTTGGGCGACGTGGGCGTTGGCATAGGCAGCGCCGGGTACAAGGCCTATGGCGCACAAAGTCGTTACTGCATCGCCCCTCCGTACCGATCGGCAGGCGACGCAGCTGCGGCGGACGCCCTCTAGACTTGGGTGGCAGGTACGGCGTGCATGCGCAGTACCTATGTGATGGAGAGCAGGTATACACCGATGTTTGAGAGATTCACCGACCGTGCCCGCAGGGTCGTCGTCCTGGCTCAAGAAGAGGCCCGGATGCTCAACCACAACTACATCGGCACCGAGCACATCCTCTTGGGACTTATTCACGAGGGCGAGGGCGTAGCGGCCAAGTCGCTGGAATCGCTGGGCATCTCGCTCGAAGGCGTGCGCAGCCAAGTCGAGGAGATCATCGGCCAGGGCCAGCAGGCGCCGTCCGGACACATTCCCTTCACGCCGCGCGCCAAAAAGGTGCTGGAGCTGAGCCTGCGCGAGGCGCTGCAGCTCGGCCACAATTACATCGGCACCGAGCACATCCTGCTCGGGCTGATCCGTGAGGGCGAAGGCGTGGCGGCCCAGGTGTTGGTGAAGCTGGGTGCCGAGCTGACCCGGGTGCGTCAGCAGGTCATCCAGCTGCTGAGCGGATACCAGGGCAAGGAAACCGCGGAGGCCGGTACCGGCGGCCGCGGCGGCGAGGCGGGCAACCCGTCCACCTCGCTGGTGCTCGACCAGTTCGGCCGCAACCTGACCGCCGCCGCGATGGAGGGCAAGCTCGACCCGGTCATCGGCCGGGAGAAGGAAATCGAGCGGGTGATGCAGGTGCTGAGCCGGCGCACCAAGAACAACCCGGTGCTGATCGGTGAGCCCGGCGTCGGCAAGACCGCCGTCGTCGAGGGCCTCGCACAGGCAATCGTGCACGGCGAGGTCCCCGAGACGCTGAAGGACAAGCAGCTCTACACGCTCGATCTCGGCTCGCTGGTGGCCGGCAGCCGCTACCGCGGTGACTTCGAGGAACGCCTGAAGAAGGTGCTCAAGGAGATCAACACCCGCGGCGACATCATCCTGTTCATCGACGAGCTGCACACGCTGGTCGGGGCCGGTGCCGCCGAGGGCGCCATCGACGCGGCCAGCATCCTCAAGCCGAAGCTGGCCCGCGGCGAGCTGCAGACCATCGGCGCCACCACGCTCGACGAGTACCGCAAGTACATCGAGAAGGACGCCGCCCTGGAGCGCCGCTTCCAGCCGGTGCAGGTCGGGGAGCCGACGGTGGAGCACACCATCGAGATCCTCAAGGGGCTGCGCGACCGCTACGAAGCCCACCACCGGGTGTCGATCACCGACGGTGCGGTGGTTGCGGCGGCCACGCTGGCCGACCGCTACATCAACGACCGGTTCCTGCCGGATAAGGCGATCGACCTGATCGACGAGGCCGGCGCCCGGATGCGGATCCGCCGGATGACCGCGCCGCCCGACCTGCGCGAGTTCGACGAGAAGATCGCCGACGCCCGCCGGGAGAAGGAGTCCGCGATCGACGCGCAGGACTTCGAGAAGGCAGCGCGGCTGCGCGATCAGGAGAAGCAGCTGGTCGCTCAGCGTGCCGAGCGGGAGAAGCAGTGGCGCTCTGGCGATCTGGACGTGGTCGCCGAGGTCGACGACGAGCAGATCGCCGAGGTGCTGGGCAACTGGACCGGTATCCCCGTGTTCAAGCTGACCGAGGAGGAAACCACTCGGTTGCTGCGCATGGAGGATGAGCTGCACAAGCGGATCATCGGCCAGGAGGACGCCGTCAAGGCCGTCTCCAAGGCGATCCGGCGTACCCGTGCCGGGCTGAAGGATCCCAAGCGGCCGTCGGGCTCGTTCATCTTCGCCGGCCCGTCCGGCGTCGGGAAGACCGAGCTGTCCAAGGCGCTGGCCAACTTCCTGTTCGGCGAGGACGACGCGCTCATCCAGATCGACATGGGCGAGTTCCACGACCGCTTCACCGCGTCGCGGCTGTTCGGTGCCCCGCCGGGGTACGTGGGCTACGAGGAGGGCGGTCAGCTCACCGAGAAGGTGCGGCGTAAACCGTTCAGCGTGGTGCTCTTCGACGAGATCGAGAAGGCCCACCAGGAGATCTACAACAGCCTGTTGCAGGTCTTGGAGGACGGCCGGCTCACCGACGGTCAGGGTCGCACGGTCGACTTCAAGAACACCGTGCTGATCTTCACGTCCAACCTGGGCACCAAGGACATCTCCAAGGCGGTCGGGCTGGGCTTCACCCAGGGCGGCGGTGACAACGACTACGAGCGGATGAAGCAGAAGGTTCACGACGAGCTCAAGAAGCACTTCCGGCCGGAGTTCCTCAACCGTATCGACGACATCATCGTCTTCCACCAGCTCACTGAGGATGAGATTGTTCGGATGGTCGACCTGATGATCAGTCGGGTCGGCGAGCAGCTCAAGACCAAGGACATGGCGATGGAGCTGACCGACCGGGCCAAGCAGCTGCTGGCCAAGCGGGGGTTCGACCCGGTGCTCGGCGCTCGGCCGCTGCGGCGCACCATCCAGCGCGAGATCGAGGACCAGCTGTCGGAGAAGATCCTGTTCGAGGAGATCGGACCCGGCCAGCTCGTCACCGTCGACGTCGAGAACTGGGACGGCGAGGGCGCTGGCGAGGACGCGGTGTTCACCTTCACCGGCACCAAGAAGCCGGCCAAGGTGGAAGAGCCCGACCTCGCGCAAGCCGGTGCGGCAGGCGCCACCAGCGTGGCCGAATAACTCCATTACGCGAAGACCCCCGAGCTGTGGTTCGGGGGTTTTTGCGTTCCCGAGTCTCCATTCGACAGGCGATTGCTTAGGATGTGCGATGTAATCGGCAGGCAGAGGAATCTGGTGAGAATCCAGAACGGTCGCGCCACTGTGTCAAGTCAGACCCCACGCCTGTCGTCCACCTTGAACCGGGACGCGAAAATCCCCGAAAGGACACCGAAATGACCTCACCTGAGGCCCGCAGGTCGATCGCCCCTGCCATCGACTTCTCGGCGGCCAAGGCAGTCGCCTGGCTGACGTTGACCGCGTTCTTCGCCCTGCTGGTCATCTACTTCGTCGGGATGGATCAGGGCGCGACTTCGGTGTTCGGCAACAACACCGTCCTTCACGAGTTCGTACACGACGCCCGCCACCTGCTTGGCTTCCCCTGCCACTGATCGCCTGGTCGAAAAGAATGGAAAAGCAGATAATCGGGCGCGGGCTGCTGGCCGGCGCCGTGGCTGGCGTGTTCGCATTCCTGTTCGCAAGGATCTTCGTCGAACCCGTCATCGAACGGGCGATCGGCTATGAAGAAGGCGTCGGTGCCGCACAGGAGGCGATCGGCGGCCACGGCGGCCATCACCACCACCACGGCGGTGACGCGTTCGAAGGGTTCACCCGCGGCGTGCAGGCCAACATCGGTATGGGCTTCGGGGTGCTGGCGTTCAGCGTCGCGATCGGAGCGCTGTTCGCGGTGGTGTTCGCGGTGACGTACGGCCGTGTCGGCAACATCTCGGCGCGGCTGCTTTCGCTGTACGTGGGAGGCGGAATGGTGTTGAGCCTCTTCGTCGTTCCGGCGCTGAAGTATCCGCCCAGCCCGCCCGCGCTGAGCCTGGACGAGACCCTCCGCCAGCGCACGCTGTTGTACCTGCTGATGGTCGTGGTCTCCGCCGCGTTGTTGGTGGGCGCGGTGTATGCGGGGCGGCGGCTCGCCGAGCGGCTGGGCGCGTGGAACGGCGCGCTGGTGGCCGCCGGTGGTTACGTGGTGGCCGTCGCGGTGGTGATGCTGATCCTGCCGACCATCGACGAGACGCCGGGACCGCTGCTGGATGCGGCCGGAAATATGGTCTACGAAGGCTTCCCGGCCAATGATCTGTACGAGTTTCGGCTCTACTCGCTGGGCACCCTGATCGTGCTGTACCTGACGATCGCGTTGGTGTTCGGCGCCATGGCGGCCCGGCTGCTGGAGCCCAAGCGGCAGGAGAACTCCATCCCGGCATGACCGAAGTCGTCCGGCTGACCCTCGTGTCACACGCCATGACCGACGCGATGGCGGCTGGCCGGTTTCCCACCGACGAGGCGCTGAACTCCGTGGGCCATCGTCAGATCGCCGCGTCGACCGACCTCGGCACGGTCGACGCCGCGGTCTGCGGGCCCGAGAAGCGGACCCGCCAAACCGCGGATCTGCTCGGCCTGCAGGCCTCGGTCGAACCGCGGCTGTCTGACCTCGACTGCGGCCGTTGGCGAGGCGATGTGCTGGGTCGGCTGCGCCCGGATGACCTGGCGATCTGGTTGACCGACCCGACGCGGGCCCCGCACGGTGGTGAGAGTGTCGTCGAATTGACCGATCGGGTGCGCGACTGGATGGGCTCGCTGCCCGAGCGTCGCGGCGGGCTGGTCGCGGTCACCCACCCCGCCGTGGTGCGAGCGGCCGTGCTGGCAGCGCTCGACGCGCCTCCGAAATCGTTCTGGCGCATCGACATTGCACCGATGAGCCGCACCGTTCTGCACTACCGCGGGCACGCCTGGACGCTGCGCTCCGGTCGGTAGGTCAGCCGATCGGCACCAGGTCGAAGGTCTGGTGTGCGATCGACAGCAGCCAGCCCGCCGCGGTCGGGCTGCGGAATTGCGGCCAGTTCAGCTGGAAGCTGACGACCCAGGGCTGGCCGGTGTGGTCCACGGCGTACCAACTGAACGTCAAGTCCCCTGGCAGGTTTCCGCCCTTGGCGCCGATATACGTCCACTTCGACCGGTCCAGGTCGATGCCGGGGATGGCGGAAAGGATGTCCTTCACCGGTGCGGCCTTGCCGACCGCGCCGGCTTGCAGAGCGGCGTGCACCCGGCAGATGTCTTCGGCGCTGCCGTACCACTCGGCCCCGAACTCGGATGCGGGTGTGTGGGTGCGCTGCGGATCCGGTTCATAAGGACGCGAATTGGTCTGCTGCAGCAGGGCGGCACGGCCCTCCCGGGAGGCGCTCTTCCACTCGTCGCGCAGATCGGGTTTGCCCCATCCGACCGAGAACAACTCGTGCATCGTCGGGAACGGGGTCATGCTCGCCGGGTCATGGTGGCCTGCGGTGATGAGCGCATGTTCGACGGCGCCCGTGCCCACCCGATCGATCAGCAGATCGGTGGCCATGTTGTCGCTTGCCGAGATCATGTGCTGGGCAGCGGTTCTGACCGATATCTGAGCACCAGGCGGAAGGTCCTCGAGGGCGGCCGAGCCGACGGCCTTAGCCCGTTCGGTGATGGTCAGTGAGTCGGTCCAGTCCAGGGTGCCCGCGTTGACCGCTTCGGAAACCGCCAGCAGCACATAGAGTTTGAAGATCGATGCCAGCGGCAACGACAGGTCGGTGTTGGTGCCTTCCACCACGGTGCAGTCGCGGCTGCCGGGCCGCACCTTGGACACCTGATAGGAGTAACGCGCCCCGGACTTCGTCAACTCGGCGTCGATGTCTGACCAGCTGTCGATCGCCGGTGGCTGCAGCGACACGTCCAGCTCGTCGACCATGCCTGCGTCGTCGGTGTGCAACGTGATCTGCTGCTCGACGCCGTAGGACGTCACGACGTCGAGTGTGGCCTGGCCGGCACCGATGTCCACACCGGTCACGGTGAACGGACGATCCCACCAGATCTTGTCGAGCTGCACCCCGATGTCGTCGACCTCGCCTGGTGCGGCCAGGGTACGCACGCTGACCTCACCGATCGGCCAGTCCGAGTTCAGCATGTCCATGGTCTGCTTGGCCCGCAGACCCTGTGGAGTGTTGATCTCGATCGGCACGCCGTATGCCGCATCGGCCGGTGGAGGAGCGCTCTGGGCGCATCCGGCCAACGCGATGACGAGCGCGACCGCAACCGCTAGGCCGGTGGCGCGGCGCGGGTCAGCCTTGCCGTTATTTACTGCCACCCGCAACGTCAAGGACGACCTCGAACTCCAGTAGGGATGCGCCGGTAGCCACCGGGTTAGCCTGTTGACCCTTGTGCGCCTCGATGGCTGGCCCGGTCGCCCACGCCTGGAACGCCTCTTCGGACTCCCATTGGGTCACCACGAAGTAGCGGTCCTCACCCTTGATGGGACGCAGCAGCTGAAAGCCAAGAAAACCGGGTTGGTTGTCGACGGCGTGAGCCCGGTTAGCGAAGCGTTTCTCCAGTTCGGGGCCTGCGTCGGCAGGGACTTCGATTGCGTTGATCTTCACCACGGGGTTTTGGCTTGGCATGCGAATCAGGCTACCGAATGGGTGCGACGCCGTCGGAGGCGTGATGATGTCGGCATGCTGTTGACGTCGCGCGGCGGCCGGGGCCGTCCGCTGGTGCTGGTGCATGGCCTGATGGGACGCGGCAGCACCTGGTCTCGTCAGCTGCCGTGGTTGACCCGGCTCGGCGCGGTGTACACCTACGACGCGCCGTGGCACCGGGGCCGCGACGTCGACGACCCGCACCCGATCAGCACCGAGCGGTTCGTCTCCGACCTCGGCGACGCGGTGGCAGAGATCGGCAGGCCCGCGATTCTGATCGGGCATTCGATGGGCGCGCTGCACTCCTGGTGTCTGGCCGCGACGCACCCCGACCTGGTCGAGGCCCTTGTCATCGAGGACATGGCGCCCGACTTCCGCGGCCGCACCACCGGCCCATGGGAACCGTGGCTGCACGCCCTGCCCGTGGAATTCGAATCGGCCCAACGGGTGTACGACGAGTTCGGACCGGTCGCGGGCCAGTACTTCCTCGAGGCCTTCGATCGCACGGAAACCGGTTGGCGGCTGCACGGGCACCCGAAGGTGTGGATCGAGATCGCCGCCGAATGGGGCAACCGCGACTACTGGCGCGAGTGGGAGGCCGTGCGCGCACCCGCCTTGCTGATCGAGGCGGGTAACTCGGTCACACCGTCGGGGCAGATGCGGCGTATGGCCGTGACCGGTTGCCAGACAACGTATCTGGCTGTTCCTGAGGCCGGCCATCTCGTCCACGACGATGCGCCGGACGTCTACCGGCAGGCGGTGGAGTCGTTTCTGTCGCCCAATCAACGCGAAAAATCAGTGGCAGGAAAGGTTCGTTGAGATAAAATGCTGCCATGCCCTTGAAGAGCGTATCCACGCTGGTGCTCGACGGTCTGGCGATGTTTGAGTTCGGCGTCATCTGCGAGGTCTTCGGCATCGACCGGTCCGCAGACGGCGTGCCGAACTTCGATTTCAAGGTCTGCGGGCCCCAACCGGGACGGCCCATCGCCACCTCGATCGGCGCGACGCTGACGCCCGAGCACGGCCTGGACGACCTGGTCGGTGCGGACCTGGTGACCATCCCCGCGATCGGGGGCTCGGAGTACCTGCCCGGCGCGCTGGCCGCCGTCAGGGCGGCCGCCGATGCCGGTTCGATCATCCTCACGGTGTGCTCGGGTGCGTTCGTCGCCGGGGCGGCCGGCCTGCTCGACGGCAGACCGTGCACGACGCACTGGATGCATGCCGACGAACTGGCCCGCGAGTATCCGACCGCCAAGGTCGACCGCAACGTGCTCTACGTCGACGACGGCAACCTCATCACGAGCGCGGGCACCGCCGCGGGGATCGACGCCTGCCTTCATCTGGTGCGCCGCGAACTCGGTAGCGAGGTGACCAACAAGATCGCCCGGCGCATGGTGGTGGCACCGCAGCGGGACGGCGGTCAGCGCCAGTACATCGATCAGCCGATTCCGGTGCGATGTTCGGAACGCTTTGCGCCGCATCTTGATTGGATATTGGCCAACCTCGACCGGCCGCATACTGTCGCGGCCCTGGCGGCGCGTGCGCACATGTCGGCTCGCACGTTCGCCCGCCGGTTCGTCGAGGAGACCGGGCGTACCCCGATGCAGTGGGTGACCGACCAGCGGGTGCTGTACGCGCGCCGGTTGCTCGAGGAAACCGACCTCGACGTCGACAGGATCGCCGAGCGGTCGGGCTTCGGCACCGCGACGCTGCTGCGACATCATTTCCGCAGGATCATCGGGGTGACACCGTCGGACTACCGGCGCCGGTTCGCCTGTGGCGCAGCAGGCGAAGCGGCCAGCGCCTGACGCTCGGCGTCAGGACTCGCTTTCCCCGGCGAGCGCGAAGCGGCCATCGGGGGTTTGCTCCACCAGCCCGTCGACCAGAAGCGAGTCCAGCGCGCGGTCGCGCTGCGCGGTGTCGGTCACCCATGCGACGTCCAGCTGGGCGCGGGTGACCGGAGAGTCGTTGCCGCGCAACACGTCCAGTAGCCGACCGCGGACCTGACGGTCGGTGCCCGCATATCGCTGCGGCCGTCGCGCAGGGGTCGGCAACGCCGGATACCCACGTGAACGCCAGGCGCACGTGGTCAGCGGACACCCGCCGCACCGCGGGGCGCGCGCCGTGCACACCGTCGCACCGAACTCCATCAACGCAACCGAAAACTTCGGCGCCGCGTCGCTTTCCGGCAACAGCGCCGCGACGTCGGCAAGGTCGCGCGCCGAGGCCGCGGCGTCCGCGCGGCCGTGGATCACCCGCGTCACCACCCGGCGGACGTTGGTGTCGACCACAGGCACCCGCTGCTGGTAGGCGAAACAGGCGACGGCGCGGGCGGTGTATGCGCCGATGCCGGGCAGCGTCAACAGGGTTTCGACATCCGAGGGCACCGCGTCGTCGTACTCGGCGGCGATCACCGTCGCGCACTCGTGCAGCCGCTTGGCGCGGCGCGGATAGCCGAGCTTGCCCCACGCGCGCAGCACGTCGGCGGCGCTGGCGGCGGCGGTCGCCGACGGCGTGGGCCAGCGCGCCACCCACGCCTCCCACACCGGCTGTACCCGCGCGACCGGCGTCTGCTGGAGCATGAACTCGCTGACCAGAACCTGCCACGGCGTCACGCCAGGTCGCCGCCACGGCAGATCGCGACACGCGCCGTCATACCAATCGAGCAGGTGGGGCACAATATCAGTCATGCCCCACACCAGCCCGGTAACCGCTTGGAAAGCACTCAAAGAAGGTAACGAGCGGTTCGTGGCGGGCAAACCCGTGCATCCGAGCCAGGGAATCGAGCACCGCACCAGCCTGGCCGAGACGCAGACGCCCACCGCGGTCGTGTTCGGATGCGGGGACAGCCGGGTGGCCGCCGAGCTGATCTTCGACCAGGGCCTCGGCGATATGTTCGTGGTGCGCACGGCCGGACACGTCATCGACGCCGCGGTGCTCGGCTCGATCGAGTATGCGGTGGCGGTGCTCGACGTGCCGTTGATCGTGGTGCTCGGCCACGACAGCTGCGGGGCGGTCAAGGCGACGCTGGCGGCCCTCGACGACGGTGTGGTGCCCGGTGGGTACGTCCGCGACATCGTCGAGCGGGTCATGCCGTCGATCCTGCTGGGCCGTCGCGACGGCCTGACCAGGGTCGATGAGTTCGAAGCCCGGCACGTCATCGAGACCGGCGCACAGCTGATGGCGCGTTCGACGACCATCTCCGACGGGGTGGCGGCGGGCACGCTGGCAATCGTCGGCGCCACCTACCACCTGGCCGACGGGCGGGTCGGGTTGCGGGATCACCTGGGCGACATCGGCGAAGCCTGAGCGCGACACGCCGGGCCGCCTCGGACAACTGGGCGTGACCTGGACTTATCGTGAGCCTGTGCTGGATCTGGAACCGCAAGGCCCGCTACCTTCGCAGATTTACTGGCGGCGCAGGGCGCTGGCGCTTGGCCTGGCGGTCTTGGTGATCGGCGTGATCTCGGCGATCGTGGTGGCGATCGTGGCCAACACCGGCTCGTCGGAAAGCGCCAACGCCGAGCAGGCGGTCCCCAGCGCCGAGGCGCCGCCGCCGCTGCCCGGTGAGGACCCCGAGGTCAAGTCGCCGGTCATGCCGCCGCCGCAAGCGGCTCCGCAGCTGGAACCGACGCCGACCGCCGCGGTGACCCCGCCGCCGGTGCTCAAGGAGGGCGACGACTGCCCGGACTCGACACTCGCGGTCAAGGGGATCACCAACCAGCCGCAGTACATCGTCGGCGATCAGCCGAAGTTCACCATGGTCGTCACCAACATCGGCTTGGTGTCGTGCAAACGTGACGTCGGCGCCGCCGTGCTGGCCGCCTACGTGTACGGCTTGGACAACAACCGGCTGTGGTCGAACCTGGACTGTGCGCCGTCAAACGAGACGCTGGTCAAGACGTTCCAGCCGGGTGAGCAGGTGACCACCGAGGTGACCTGGACCGGGATGAGTTCTGCGCCGTCATGTCCGCTGCCGCGTGAGCCCATCGGGCCCGGCACCTACAACCTGGTTGTGCAGCTGGGCAATCTACGGTCGGCGACGGTGCCGTTCGTCCTCGCCGAGCAGGCCCAGGTGCCGCACGCCGAGGGCGCACCGCTGCCCGGCCCGGCCCCGACCGCCGGCTGACTCCCTTCGCGCCGAAAGGGACAAACGAGCGGGAACGTGCGAGGAAATCGCGCCAAGACGTCCATCTCGACGCAGAAATTACGCCAGCCGGTCGGCGATCGTGGACTCGGCCAGCTGCGACAGGCCCTCGCGGATATGGCGCGCCCACATCGAGCCGATGCCATCCACCGACTGCAGATCGCCCGCGCTGGCCGCCAACAAGCCCTGCAGTGAACCGAACGAGCGCACCAGCAGATCGACGTGTGCGAACTGCAGCCGTGGAATACCGGCCATCGCCCGGTAGCCCCGCGAGCTCATCGCTGAATCCTGCGCCTCGGCCGTCGATGGATATCCGAAAACCCTTGCCAGCGTGGTGAAGTCGAGCAGCTCGTTGTCCGATAGCCCGTCGAGTTCTTCCAGCGTTGCGCTCACCTGCGCGGCGGTCGGCGGATCCGGGTTGGCGTGGTAGTCGCGCACGATCAGCTCGCGCGCGGCATCGTTGTCGCCGACCAGCTCTTCGACCTGAAGCTTGAGCTGACGTCCGTCGGTGCCCAGCTCGACCACGTCGGCGTCGATCTCCAGGCTGATGCGGCGCACCATCTCGAGTCGCTGCACCACCGTCATCACATCGCGCAACGTCACGAAGTCCTCGATCTCGGCCGTCGACAACTGCCTGCTGACCTCGTCGAGGCGGGTCTTGTAGCGCTCCAGCGTGTCGATGGTCTGGTTGGCGCGCGACAGGATGGTCGCCGAATCGGGCACCACATGACGCTCACCGGCGACGTAGACCGTCACGATGCTCATCGAATGGCTCACCGAGATCACCGGATAGCCGGTCTGGATGGCCGTGCGCTCCGCGGAGCGGTGCCGCGTGCCGGACTCTTCGGTGGGGATCGACGGGTCGGGCACCAACTGCACGTTGGCCCGCAGGATGCGGCTGCCGTCGCTGGAGAGCACCACGGCGCCGTCCATCTTCGACAGTTCACGCAGCCGAGTCGGCGCGTAGCGCACATCCAGCGAAAAACCGCCGTCGCAGATGGCCTCCACGCTGTCGTCGTACCCGATAACGATCAGGGCCCCGGTGCGGCCGCGCAGGATGCGTTCCAGGCCGTCGCGCAGGGCGGTACCTGGGGCGAGCCGGGCAAGCGTCTCGCGCATGGTGGGTCTGGCCAACGGCACCACAGTGCGCCCAGACCGGCCGCCCGCTTTCACGGCCATCGTCCCCTCCTAGGATCGGCCGCCGTTAACCGTTATCTTTGCTGATATCCCGCAAAACCCGCAATGCCGCGCCGATGTTGTCGGCCGTGATCGCGCGCAACCCGGCCGGCACCGATGACACCCCCGGCGGCACCACGGCGCGGGTGAATCCCAGCCGCGCGGCCTCCGCCAGCCGACGATCCATCCCGGCGACGCGGCGCAGGTCTCCGGCCAGGCCGACCTCACCGATGGCGACCACGGCCGCGGGCACCGGCAGGTTCATCGAGGACGACGCGATCGCGACCGCCACCGCCAGGTCCGCCGACGGATCGGTCAGCCGCATGCCCCCGACCGTGGACAGGTAGATGTCGTGACCGCTGACGGCCAGCTGGGCGTGTTTGTCGAGCACGGCGGTGATCATCGCGGCGCGTGCGGAGTCGATGCCGCTGACCGCGCGGCGCGCCGTCCCGTTGGCCGCGGGTCCGATCAGCGCCTGTACCTCACCGACCAGCGGCCGCTTACCGTCGAGCGTCACCGTGATCGCGGTGCCCGCCACCGGTTTGGGTCGCTGGTCGCGAAACAGCCCCGACGGATCGGCCACACCTTCGATTCCGTTGTCGTGCAACAGAAAACAGCCGACCTCGTCGGCGGCACCGAACCGGTTCTTGACGCCGCGGACCATACGCAGCGCCGACGCGCGGTCACCCTCGAAGTGCAACACGACGTCGACGAGATGCTCCAGTGAGCGCGGACCGGCGATGGCGCCGTCCTTGGTGACGTGGCCGACCAGAATCAGCGCGACGCCGGATGTCTTGGCGGCGTTGGTCAGCGCGGTGGTCACCGCGCGCACCTGGGTGACGCCGCCGGTGACGCCGTCGGCCTCGGTGGTCGACATGGTCTGCACCGAGTCGACGACCACCAGGCTGGGCTGCACCACCTCGATGTGGCCGAGTGCTGTCGACAGATCCGATTCGGCGGCCAGGTAGACCTCGTCGTGTGTGCAGCCGGTGCGCTCGGCCCGCATCCGGATCTGGCCCGCGGACTCCTCACCGGACAGATACAGCGCGCGTTTGCCCGCCGTCGCCCACTGGTGTGCGACCTCCAGCAGTAGCGTCGACTTGCCGACGCCGGGATCGCCGGCCAGCAGCGTCACCGAGCCGGGCACCAGCCCGCCGCCGAGCACCCGGTCGAGTTCGGCGACGCCGGTGTGGAAGTGCCGGGTGCGGCCCGGGTCGATGGAGCTGATCGGAACGGCCGGTGAGGTGGGGGCGACGGCGCGCCGAACAGGGGCTCCGGCGACCGCGGCCAGCACGGTCGTCTCGTCGACGGTGCCCCACGTGCCGCACTCCGGGCAGCGGCCCACCCACTTCGGTGTCAGATGGTGGCATTCCGAGCAGCGATACTGCGCACGCTGAGCTTTGGCCACGCTGTGACGTTAGCGTCGCGTACCGACAGAACCGGCGCGCTGAACTGCCGTGTCGCCTCTTGACGCGGTCAGTGACCGCCCGAGTGGCCGCCTGCCTCGCCGCTGTCCTGCACGGGATCGCGGCGCGGTGCCTCACCTGCGGACAACGGCACCGCGACGGTGGCTTCGCCGGCCTTCTCGAAGTTGAAGGTGAAGTCGTAGGTCAGCCCGTTGGTGATCGGCTTGGTCAGCGACACCGTGGCCTCAGCTGCCTCGGCGGCCTCCACACCCTCCAGCGGCGTGATCTGCCCGTCCGGTGCACCCACGACCAGCACACCGCCCGCCGGAACGGCGGTGTCACCGGTCAGCGTCACCGAGCCCACCTCGGAGCTCACGGCCAACAGTTTGTCGTCGACCTCCCGCGACTGGTTGGACGCCAGGAAAACCAACTCGACGTCGGTGCCGGGCTGGACGTAGTCCGACGTCTGCGTGATCTGCAGGTGGATGTTGCGCAGCGCGATCTCGCCGACGTTTGCGCTGGTGCCGTTGACCGCCGGCTCCTGCGTCGCGGTCTGCGAAACCTGCCCGGCGCTGCAGCCAGCCAGCGCTCCGCCGACTAAGACGGCGGCGGCCAGCCCGCTAGCGGCCATTTTGAAACGGTCCACACGTGCCTCCTGCTCGACCGTCGAGGCGACCGAACACGGTCGCGGGATTCGACTATGCACAGTAGTAGGTGCTCGAAGCAGGCGGTAGCCGAGGGCGGACCCAACCTCAGGTGGGAGCCCTAAAGGGTCGCGGCCTTGCACGTATTCATCAATGTGTCAACCCCTGACCGCCACCTGCGGTGCCCCTGACCTGCACAGTTGGTGCACGCGTGTCTTGCCCCCGTGCTAACATTGAGATGTGAAAGGGGCTCGAAACTGATGATTTTCAAGGTCGGAGACACCGTTGTTTATCCCCACCACGGTGCTGCGTTGATTGAAGCGATTGAAACCCGAACCATTAAAGGCGAGCAAAAGGAATATCTCGTCTTGAAGGTTGCCCAAGGGGACCTCACGGTTCGAGTGCCCGCCGAGAACGCTGAGTATGTCGGGGTGCGCGATGTGGTCGGCCAGGAGGGACTGGACAAGGTGTTCCAGGTTCTCCGTGCTCCGCACACCGAAGAACCGACCAACTGGTCGCGCCGGTACAAGGCCAACCTGGAGAAGCTGGCTTCTGGGGACGTCAACAAGGTCGCCGAAGTGGTTCGTGACCTGTGGCGCCGGGACCAGGAACGCGGTCTGTCCGCAGGCGAGAAGCGGATGTTGGCCAAGGCCCGCCAAATTCTCGTCGGTGAGCTAGCACTGGCTGAGAACACCGACGACGCCAAGGCGTCGAGCATCCTCGACGAGGTTCTGGCCGCCGCCTCCTGACGGCTGAGATGTCGGCGAAGAGCCTGCCGAGAGTCGGGCTCGGCACCGACGTTCACCCCATCGAAGCCGGGCGGCCGTGCCGGCTGCTGTGTCTGTCCTTCGATGACGCCGACGGATGCGCCGGCCATTCCGATGGTGATGTGGCCGCGCATGCGTTGTGCGACGCGCTGCTTTCTGCCGCCGGGCTGGGCGACATCGGTGAGGTTTTCGGCACCGGCCGGCCGGAATGGCGCGGTGTGAGCGGTGCCGACATGCTGCGCCATGTGCGCGGACTCCTCGAAAGCGCCGGCTTCCGCGTCGGCAACGCCGCCGTCCAGGTGATCGGCAACCAACCCAAGGTCGGTCCACGACGCGGCGAGGCGCAGAAGGTGCTCTCGGAATTGTTGGGCGCCCCGGTTTCGGTGTCGGCGACGACGACCGACGGCCTCGGGTTCACCGGGCGCGGTGAGGGCCTGGCCGCGATCGCCACCGCCCTCGTGGTCACCGATGCGGGATCTGGACAAATAGGCCGGTAAGCTGGCGCGTCGTGACCAATCGCGCCGGAGCCCCTGCCATGCGGCTCCACGACACCATGAGCGGTGCCGTCCGCGATTTCGTGCCGGTCAAAGCCGGTCACGTGTCGATCTACCTGTGTGGCGCGACCGTGCAGGGCCTGCCGCACATCGGGCACGTCCGCAGCGGCGTGGCGTTCGACGTGCTGCGACGCTGGCTGATGGCCAAGGGCTACGACGTCGCGTTCATCCGCAACGTCACCGATATCGACGACAAGATCCTCACCAAAGCCGCCGACGCGGGCCGGCCGTGGTGGGAATGGGCCGCCACCTACGAACGCGCGTTCACCGCCGCCTACGACGCGCTGGGTGTGCTTCCGCCGTCGGCTGAGCCGCGCGCCACCGGCCACATCACCCAGATGGTCGAGTTGATCGAGCGGCTGATCGATCGCGGCCACGCCTACGCCGCCGGCGGCGACGTGTACTTCAACGTGCTCAGCCTTTCCGAGTACGGCAAGCTGTCCGGTCACAGGATCGACGACGTGCACCAGGGCGAGGGTGTGGCTAGCGGTAAACGCGACCAACGTGACTTCACGCTGTGGAAGGGCGCCAAACCCGGTGAGCCGTCCTGGCCCACGCCGTGGGGGCGGGGCAGACCGGGTTGGCACACCGAGTGCGTGGCGATGTGCGAGGCCTACCTCGGCGCCGAGTTCGACATCCACGCCGGCGGGATGGATTTGGTGTTCCCGCACCACGAGAACGAGATCGCGCAGGCCGAGGCCGCAGGCGATGGGTTCGCGCGGTTCTGGCTGCACAACGGCTGGGTCACCATGGGCGGCGAGAAAATGAGCAAGTCGCTGGGTAACGTGCTCGCGATTCCCGCTGTGCTGCAACGGGTCCGGGCCGCCGAACTGCGGTACTACCTGGGCAGCGCGCACTACCGCTCGATGCTCGAGTTCTCCGAGACCGCGTTGGCCGACGCCGCCCGCGCCTACACCGGCGTCGAGGACTTCCTGCACCGGGTGCGAAACCGCGTCGGCGCCGTCACGCCCGGTGAATGGACACCCGCGTTCGCTGCCGCGCTCGACGACGACCTCGCGGTCCCCGCAGCGCTGGCCGAAGTACACGCTGCGCGCGCGGATGGAAACCGGGCGCTGGACGCCGGTGACCACGAAACCGCGCTCACCCAGGCGATGTCGATCCGGGCGATGTTGAGCATCCTCGGCGCCGACCCCCTCGACGAGCGCTGGGAGTCCAAGGACGAGACGTCGGCCGCGCTGCGGGCCGTCGAGGTGCTGGTCGCCGGTGAGATCCAGCGCCGCCAAGACGCCCGGGAACGACGGGACTGGGCGGAGGCCGACGCGATCCGCGACCGGCTCAAGGAAGCCGGCATCGAGGTCACCGATACCGCCGACGGACCGCAGTGGACGCTGCTGGACGGGTACACGAAGTAGATGGCTGGAAATTCACGGCGCCGCGGAGCGGTGCGCAAGCCCGGGACCAAGAAGGGGCCGACGGTCGGGTCCGGTGGTGTACGCCGACGCGGGCTGGAGGGCCGCGGTGCCACCCCGCCCGCCCACCAGCGGCCGAATCACCCCGCGGCCAAACGAGCCGCCAAGGCTGCGCGGCGCCCGGCCCGCAAAACCGACGACACCGAGGTCGTGTTGGGCCGCAACCCGGTGCTGGAGTGCCTGCGCGCTGGCGTACCCGCCACCGCGCTATACGTTGCGCTCGGGGCGGAGGCCGACGAGCGGTTGACCGAATCCGTTCGCATCGCTGCCGATTCGAACATCTCGATCCTCGAGGTGCCCCGTCACGACCTCGACCGCATCGCAGCCAACGGGTTGCATCAGGGTCTGGCGCTGCAGGTGCCGCCATACGTCTACGCCCATCCCGACGATCTGCTGGCCGCCGCGACCGCTGATGGCGGCCCGGCGCTGCTGGTGGCATTGGACAACATCTCCGACCCCCGCAACCTCGGAGCGATCGTGCGATCGGTCGCCGCGTTCGGCGGCCACGGCGTGCTGATCCCGCAGCGGCGGTCGGCATCGGTCACGGCGGTGGCGTGGCGCACCAGCGCAGGCGCGGCGGCGCGGCTCCCGGTGGCACGGGCTACGAATCTCAATAGGACGCTGAAGAATTGGGCCGACGCGGGCCTGCAGGTGGTGGGCCTGGACGCCGGGGGCGACACCACGGTCGACGGACTCGACGGCTCCGGGCCGATGGTCGTGGTGGTCGGTTCGGAGGGCAAGGGATTGTCACGCCTGGTCCGCGAGAACTGCGACACCGTGGTATCAATTCCGATGGCGGGACCGACGGAGTCGCTGAACGCGTCGGTGGCCGCCGGTGTGGTGCTCGCCGAGATCGCCCGCCAGCGCCGCAGCTGAACTACTGCGGCAAAGGGGGAGTCACACGCCGAACAGCTTGATGCTCAGCCACAGCGCCAGCACCGAGACCACGAGGGTCAGCGGAACGGTGCACAGCCCGACGCGGCTGAATTCTCCTGCGCGCAACGGGATCTCGCGACGGACCACACCGCGCCACAGCAGATTGGCCAGCGACCCGATGTAGGTGAGGTTAGGTCCGATGTTCACCCCGATCAAGACGGCCAGCACGGCCGCAGGCGAGGACACCAGCGGCAGCAGCACCAGCACGGCAGGCAGGTTGTTGACCACGTTGGAAAGCACCGCGGCCACCGCCGCGAGCCCCAACAGCGCGGCCAGGCCGTGACCGCTCGGCAGCACGTCGCGCAACGCGCCACCGAGACCGTTGGTGATCACCGCGGCGACCACCACACCCAAACACAGCACAAACACCAGGAACGGCACATCCGCGGCCGCTGCCATGCCGCGCACGCTGCTGGTGCCCCGTCGAAGCCCGCGCCCGCCGAGCACCACCACCCCGGCCAGCGCCGCCCATGCCGGCGAGAACCCCAACATCGAGACGACACCGAAACCGAGCAGCGTCAACCCCAGGATCACTAGCGGAACTACGGGCACGTGCACCGGTTCGCCGGTGCTCAGTTGTGGCGCGGCGACCGAAAGCTCGTCGGCGAAAACCCAACGCAGCACCACGAACTCGACGGCTATCGCCGCGAGCCAGGGCAGTGCCATCACGGCGGAAAAATGCAGAAAGGAGATCCCGGCCGCGGTGAACGCCAACAGGTTCGTCAGGTTCGATACCGGAAGCAGCAGGGAGGCGCTGTTGGCCAGGTGCGCCGTGGCGTAGGCGTGGGCTTTGGGCGGCACGGAGAGCATGCGCGCTGTCGCCAGCACCACCGGGGTGAGAAGGACCACCGTGGCGTCCAGGCTCAACACCGCGGTCGTCATCGCCGCGGCAACGAATACCCTTGAGAAAAACCGACTCTGGTTACCGGCGCTGGTGCGTGCCAGGGCTGCCCCGACGGCGCGGAACACTCCTTCGTCGTCGCACAACCGGGCCAGCACCAGCACCGCCGCCAGAAAGCCGACGACCGGCAGCAGCCGGTTGACCTCCTCGAGTGCGTCGGATTCGGAGATCACCCCGAACCCGATCAGTATCGCGGCCGCGGGTACCGCGACGATCGCCTCGGGCCACCGATGCGGGCGAACAGCCGCGAAGAACACCACGACCACCAGCGCGAGCAGCGCCAGCGTCAGATCCACGGATCGGTGCGCTGCCAGAGCGTGGGCAGATGCAGCTTGACGCCGTCCTCGGCGGCCAGTCGCGACAACACCCGCACCGAGACATCCAGATCGTCGACCGCATACGGAAGCGTCCGCAGCGGCTTGTGCAGAGGCCGGAAGAAGTCGTCCCAATGGATGAGCAGCACCCGGCGGGCGCCAACAGTGCGAACGGTCTCGGTCCAGTAGTCGACGAGGTAGCGCTCCGGCTGCAGACCCAGTTGGCCGACGCCCAGGCAGACCACCTCGGCCCGCTGACCCGCCAGCGCGCCTCGGACGAAGCCCGCGCTGCCCTGGATCAGCAGGCGCCGCCCCGATGCGCGGTGGTGCAGCAGCGTGGACCACGCTTCGCCGCACCGGTATGCCGACACCTTCACCGGCGGCACGACCGGTTCGGTGATGACGCCGGGGTAGCGGTCGGGCGGGCTGTGCCGGCTTTCGACCAGCGTCACGTCGTAGCCGCCGAGGCTGACCTGTCGGCCGGGGTCGACGACCAACAGACGGTCTTCCGGCAGCCGCCCACCACGACCGACATGGGCCGCCGAGGTGCCGCCCACCAGCTTGGCTCCGGTGCGCTCGGCGACGACCGCGCAGTCCATCGCGTGGTCGTAGTGGGTGTGTACGGGCAGCACGGCGTCGAGCCGGTCGACACCCATGCGGGCCAGGTAACCGTCGATGCGCGGCGCCGACGGTGACAGCTTGCGCAGGCCCAGTTGCAGCAGCCCGGGGCGAGAGAAGAAGCCGTCGGTCATCACCGCGGAGCGGCCGTCGTCCACGAGCAGCGTGGCGACCCCGGCCCAGGTCACGGTCAGCGCCGAGTCGGCGCTCGCCGCGGGCGCGTCGAAGTACCGCGCGTAGTGCTCCAACTTCGGGCGTCCGGGCTTCAAACGCATGACGCAACTCTAAGCGCAGCTTGGGCATCCGACCCCGGGTTCTTACTGAAAATGATTATCGTTTACAGTACGGGTGGGAAAGGAGGGCGAATGTCGGACCATCGTCCGGCCGACTGGCAGCGTCATGCACGCTGCCGCGGCATGCCCACCGAGGTCTTCTTCGTCGCCGACGGCGTACGCGGCAGGCGCAAGACCGAGTGCGAGGAGCACGCGAAGCGCATCTGCCGGGCGTGCCTGGTCCGTCGCGAATGTCTGCGTTATGCGGTCACATCCGGGGAACCGCACGGTATCTGGGGTGCGACGACCCCGATGGAGCGTGCGGCGGAATCGACGCGTCCAAGCGACGGCGAAGCCGGGGAAGCCGGTGGAAGTCCGGCGCGGTCCCGCCCATCCGGCGGTGCCATGTCACGACTGCGGGCTCAAGAAAACGGCTTGAGCTCGACACCCTCTTTGAGCAATCGCGCGCGAACCGCGTTGGCGATCTCCACCGCGCCCGGCGAATCACCATGAATACACACCGATTCCACGCTGACCGGGATCTTCGACCCGTCGACCGCGTCTACCCGCCCGGTCGCGACCATCGACGCCACCCGCTCGGCGATCTCGTCTATGTCGTGCAGCACCGCGTTGCGTTCGCGCCGCGAAACAAGTTGTCCGTCAGGGCGGTACGCGCGGTCGGCGAACACCTCCGACACCGTGCGCAGACCCAGCTCGTGCGCCTCGGCGAAGAACGCCGAACCGGCCAGCCCGAGCACGGGCAGCTCGCGGTCGACGGTGTGCACCGCCTCGGCGACCGCGCGGGCCTGCTCCCGGTTGGTGACGATCGCGTTGTACAGCGCGCCGTGAGGCTTGACGTAGCGAACCGTTGATCCGGCCGCCTGCGCGAGCGCCTGCAGTGCCCCGATCTGGTAGATGACGTCGGCGGTCAGTTCCTCCGGCGCGACGTCGATGAAGCGGCGACCGAAACCCGCAAGGTCCTGGTAGCCGACCTGCGCGCCGATCCGCACCCCGCGCTCGACGGCCGCCCGGCAGGTGCGCGCCAGCGTCGCCGCATCGCCGGCGTGAAAACCGCACGCCACGTTGGCGCTGGTCACCATGTCGAGCATCGCGGTGTCGTCACCGAACTGCCACACGCCGAAACTCTCCCCGAGGTCGGCGTTCAGGTCGATGTGCAGGGCATTGGCGTCAGCCATGTCTCCAGCCTAATGCGGCCGACCGCCACCGGTTCTCGGAGACAAAATCGGCCAGCGGCCGCGCTTGTGCCCAGTCATCTATCTCGAGCGCGGGCCGGTCGGGAAACTCCGGGACCGGGCCCAGGCACAGGATCGCGACCGGATCGGCGCCCTCGGGGATGTCGAGCAGTTCGGCGAGCCGCGCCGGTTCGAAGATCGACACCCACCCCATGCCGAGCCCTTCGGCGCGGGCCGCCAGCCACAGGTTCTGGATCGCGCACGACACCGACGCCAGATCCATCTGCGGCAGCGTGCGCCTACCGAAAACGTGCGCATCGCGGCCGTCACCCAGCGCCACCACGAAAAGCTCGGCGCATTCCAGGATGCCCTCGACCTTGAGCGCCAGGAACTCTTCACCGCGCGGCCCCAACGCGCGTGCGGTACGCAACCGCTCCTCGTCGACGAGGGCGTGGATCTGCCTGCGCAACCGGCGGTCGGTGATCCGGATGAACCGCCACGGCTGCATCAGCCCGACGCTGGGCGCGGCGTGCGCGGCGTGCAACAACCGGGCCAGCGCGTCCTCGTCGACCGTGCTGTCCGGCACGAAGCGCCGCATGTCACGGCGCTCGGCGATCGCCCGGTAGACCGCGCGTCGCTCGGCGGGACTGAACGCGTGGCTGCTCACCCCGGCCAGCTTAGGTGGCACGATCATCGGGTGACCCGTGAGCATGTCCTGATCGACGCCACCGCGCTCGCGCAGCGCCTCGAGGCGGGTGAGCGGCCGACGATCCTCGATGTCCGTTGGGAGCTGGCAGAACCCGATGGCCGCGCCGCATACGTGCGCGGCCACATCCCCGGTGCGGTGTACGTATCGCTGGAGGACGAACTGTCCGATCACACCGTGACCGGACGGGGGCGCCATCCGTTGCCGTCGGGTCGCGACGTCGAGGCCGCGGCGCGACGCTGGGGTGTGCGGGCGGGGGTGCCGGTGGTGGTGTACGACGACTGGAACCGAGCGGGTTCCGCGCGGGCGTGGTGGGTGCTGACCACGGCAGGCATCGCCGACGTGCGCATCCTCGACGGCGGGCTGGCGGCGTGGACGGCGGCAGACGGCGCGCTGGAAACCGGCGTCGTCACACCGGAACCGGGTGATGTCACCGTCGCGCACGACGATCTGTATGCCGGTGCGCGCCGCACATTGACCGCGGCGCAGGCCGCGGGTGTGCCGCTGCTCGACGCGCGTGCCCCCGAACGGTTCCGCGGGGACATCGAGCCCATCGACCCTGTGGCCGGGCACATTCCGGGTGCGCGCAACGTGCCGAGCACCAGCCTACTGGCCGAGGACGGCACGTTTCTGCCCGACGCGGAGCTCATCTCGCTGACCGGCGACGACGCGGTCGGCGCGTACTGCGGGTCAGGCGTCACCGCGGCGGTCGTCGTCGCGGCACTAACCGCAGCAGGCCGAGACATCGCGTTGTACCCGGGATCGTGGTCGCAATGGTGTTGTGATCCAACGCGTCCGGTCGAGCGCGGCTAGCCGGGCGAGGACGCGCGGGTACGACGGCCCAGCGCCCAGCACACCAGGAAGATCGCGAACGAGATAATCGTGACGAAAACCGACACCGGCACACCGGGCGCCAACGACAGCACGATGCCGCCGACCGCGGAGATCTCGGCGAAGACCACCGACGCCGCGATGGTGGCGCCGGGGGAGACGAACACCCGCGCCGCCGCGGCCGCCGGGGTGATCAGCAGCGACATCACCAGCAGCGCGCCGACGATCTGCACACCCTGTGCAGCGGTGACACCCACCAGCGCAGCGAACACAATGCCCAACGCCCGCACCGGAACACCGCGCCCAGCTGCCACCTCGGGGTCGACGGTCGCGAACAGCAGCGGCCGGTAGGACACCACCAGCACCGCGACCACCGCCACCGATACCATCGCCAACAACGCCAGCCCCGAGTAACCCACACCGACGATCTGGCCGGTCAACAACGCGAAACTCGTGCCCGTGCGTCCCGGGTACAAGTGGATGAACAGCACCGCAAGTCCGAGGCCGAAGGCCAGCACCACGCCGATCGCCGAGTCCCGTTCGCGCGCACGCTGACCCAGAAAGCCGAACAGCACAGCGGCCAACGCGCAGCCGACCAGTGCGCCGATCCCGACGTTGAAGCCCGCCAGCAACGCGAAAGCCGCTCCGGTGAGCGATAATTCGCTGGACCCGTGTACCGCGAACGACATCTGCCGCATCACGATGAACGGACCGATCAGCCCCGACACCAGCGCCAGCAGTGCGGCGGCCAGCAGGGCCTGCTGAACGAAGTCGCGGTGCAACAGGTCCGCGGTGATTTCGAACGACAGCAGGTTGTGCAGCAGATCGGTCAGCCGGTCAGTCATGCACGTGTCCGCTCGCATGGGCGGAGTGGTCGATGTGCTCGCCGACGACGACGTAGCGGCTGCCGACCTTCACCACTTCGATGTCGGCGCGGTACAACTCCGACAGCGTGGCCGAGGTCATCACCTCTTCGACGGTGCCGATCCGGAACCTGCCGTCGACCAGGTAGAGCACCTTGTCCACATACGGCACAACGGGGTTGACCTCGTGGGTGACGAACAGCACCGCGGTGCCGGCCTCGCGTCGTCTGGCGTCGATCAGCCTCGACACCAGCCGGGCGTTGGCGGGGTCGAGGTTGAGTAACGGCTCATCGCACAGCAGCAGGGCCGGGCCGGTGGTCAGCGCCTGGGCAATTCGCAGCCGCTGCAACTCGCCGCCCGACATCACCCCGACCGGCACCGGCGCCAGCGCCTGCCCGTTGACCTGTGCGAGAGCCCGCTCGACTGCGCCGCGTTTGCTGGCCCGGCTCCGCAACGTGGTGATGCCCCACCGGTGCCCGTCGTATCCGAGCCCGACGAGATCTTGCCCGCGCAGTGCCAAACCCTGGTCGACGGATCGGTGCTGAGGCACGTAACCGATTCTCCGGCTGCCCTTTTCGACCGCACTGCCGCAGACCGTCACGGTGCCCGCGGTCAGCGGCAGCTGGCCGAGCAACACCTTGAGCAGCGACGTCTTCCCCGTGCCGTTGGGGCCGAGGATCGCGAGGAATTCACCGGCGCGCACCACCAGGTCGAGCTGATCCCACAGCACGCGGTCGCCGAACGCCAGGCGCGCGTCGGTCAGCTCGGCGACGACGTCCACGGCCACAGATTATCGGCCCGACAGGGCCGACTTATCCAACTGGCTGGCCAACTGCTCGACGGTCTCCCGCTGCCAGGTCAGGTAGTCGGTGTCCTCGGGAAGGGTTTCGGTGACCGTGACGACCGGTACCGAGGCGCGGGTGGCGGCCTGGTGCAGCTGTTTGGTGACCGGGGTTTCGGTCTGCGGGTTGAACAGCAGCGCAGCCACTTCGCGGTTGGTGATCAGGTCGAGCATGGTGGCCAGGTCGGCCGGCGCGGGGTCGGCGTCTTCTTCGATCGCGTTGGTAAATCCCTCGGGGGTCTTGTCGGTGATGCCCGCATTGGCGAGCAGGTAGTGCGCGACGGGTTCGGTCGCCACCACCGACGCATCGGGATGGGCCTGTCCGATGGCCCGCTCACTTGCCAGGATCGCGTCGGCACCTGCGCCGAATGCGGCGGCGTTGGCGCGGTAGGCGTCGGCGTTGTCAGGGTCGCTCTCGGCGAGCCGGTCGGCGATGCGGGCGGCGACGACCCGCGCCGTGGCGGGGTCGTAGAAGACGTGTTCGTTGGCCGACGGCCGCGGGTCGGCGCGTAGCGAGTACGCGTCGACGGTCGCCACGTCGGGGTTGTCGGCCAGCACCTCGTCCACCCAGTGGTCGTAATGGCCGCCGTTGTAGACCACCAGCGACGCGTCGGTGATCGCGGCGGCGTCGGCGGGGGTGGTCTGGAACGAGTGCGGGTCGGCGACGGTGCCGGTGACGATGGAGGTGACGGTCGCGTGTTCGCCGGCGACGGCGTCGGCGACGCTGCCCCACACGTCGGTGGAGGCGACGACGGTGACGTTGCCGTCGTCTTCTGCAGGCGGTTGGGTGCACCCGGCCAGCCAGACCGTCATCGCCACGGCCGCGACGGCGGCCACCGCTGCACGCATGCGCAACTCCTAAGACATCCAGATAACAATGAAAACCGTTTCCAAAAACCTTAACCCACGGTAGCCGGGAACGCGCAAGTCGATCGGCTAACGTGGCAGAGCATGTCAAGGAGTCCCGCGCCCAGGCGGCGTGCGACCCTGGCCTCGCTGGCCGCCGAGCTCAAGGTCTCGCGCACCACGGTCTCCAACGCCTACAACCGCCCCGACCAGCTGTCGGCTGACCTGCGGGAACGCGTGCTCGCGACCGCGAAGCGGTTGGGCTACCCGGGCCCTGACCCGGTGGCGCGCTCGCTGCGCACCCGCAGGGCCGGCGCCGTCGGTCTGATGATCACCGAACCGCTCAACTACTCGTTTAGCGATCCGGCGGCCCTGGACTTCGTCGCCGGGCTCGCGGAATCGTGTGAAGAGGCCGGTCAGGGGTTGCTGCTGGTGGCGATCGGGCCGAACCGCACCGTCAGCGAGGGGTCGGCCGCGGTGCTGGCGGCGGGCGTCGACGGCTTCGTGGTGTATTCGGCCTCCGATGACGATCCGTACCTGCCCGTCGTGCAGCAACGGCACCTGCCGGTGGTGGTCGTGGATCAGCCCAAGGATGTGCCGGGTCTGTCGCGGATCGGCATCGACGACCGCGGCGCCATGCGCCATCTCGCCGAGTATGTTGTGGGCCTTGGCCATACCGAGATTGCTTTGTTGACCATGCGGTTGGACCGCGACTGGCCGCACCGACCGTCGCAGCCGACGGTGGCCGATCCGCAGCGGTTGGGCATGCCGCACTTTCACGTGCAGCGCGAGCGAATCCAGGGTGTCTACGACGCGATGACGGCCGCCGGGCTGGACCCCGCGTCGCTGACGGTGGTCGAAAGCTATGAGCACCTGCCGACGTCGGGCGGCGCGGCCGCCGAGGTTGCGCTGGCGACCAACCCGCGGGTGACCGCGCTGATGTGCACCGCCGATGTGCTGGCGCTATCGGCGATGGACTACCTGCGGGCCAAGGGCATCTACGTGCCGGGCCAGATGACGGTGACCGGCTTCGACGGGGTGCCCGAGGCCCTGCGGCGCGGCCTGACCACCATCGTGCAGCCCAGCATCGAAAAGGGCCGTCGCGCCGGTCGGCTACTGCACCATCCGCCGCGATCCGGGCTGCCGGTCGTCGACGTGCTCGACACCGAGGTGGTGCGGGGCCGCACCAGCGGTCCGCCCGCCTAGAGCGCGCGCAACTCGGGGGTGTCGCGCCACACGTCGATCATCGGTGCGACGGCTTCGACGAGCATCGGCAGTTCGGGCGCCATCGCGAGCGCGGCGACGATGCCCAGCCGGGCCGCCGCCTCGGTGACCCGCAGCACCCCCTGGTCGAGCGGACGCAACCCGAGCGCGACGGCTGCCGCGTCGTACGTCGCGACGCCGTCCGGCCCGACCAGCGCCAGATCGGATTCGACCGCGCCCACCGTGACCAGTTCGAAGTCCGACCACAATTCACCGTCGGCCGTGGTGATCATGTTGTGGTAGGGCGCATCCCCGTGAATCGCCTGCAGGTTGACGCCCGGGAACGCCGCGGCGAACATGGCGCGGGAGGTGAGCATCGGGCCGATCAGCGCCCACTCCCGTTGTGCGCGAACAAGATCCGATTCAGGGAGCAGATCGTCGCGGTGTTGCAGGGCGGCCAGCCCGTCGGGAATGTACTTGCCGAAGGGTGTCCAGAACCCGAGATCACCGTCGTAGTCGCGCAGCGCGGCGTGCAGCCTAGCGGTTTCTTTGATGCGCGTAGCCATTTCGGGTTCGACGTCCGGCAGCTGTTCGACGAACTGCCAGAACGTCATCGAAAACCCGTCGCGACGAACGGGTTTGGTCGGAACCAGCGGGCTCGGCGGTACCACCGGATGGCCGCGTTCGGCTAGCCAGCCGGCCACCGCGAGTTCGGCGCGCTGCTGGGCGGTCTGGGCTTGCGGAAATTTCGCGTACGACGGCGGCAGCACGGTCGGTACCCGCACCACCACAGGCGACGGCGCCAGGTGCACGACGACCGAGAACGCCTGGTAGAGGATCCGGGCATCGTCGACCTGCAGTCCCAAGTCGGCGCCCGCCGCCGCCGCGGCCGACACCGCCCGCGCGGTACGGGCGGCGATCTGATCGGGGGTGAGCACGACGCCTAGCGCGCCGACTTTGGCGCCGAGGTCGACGCAATGGTGAGTTTTACTCGCACTTTTCCGCCCGTTTGTCCCTTTCGGCAAGGAGAAACTGCAGCGCGGCGGCGACGTCGTCGGGTGAGTCGACGCGGTAGTTCGCCAGCGACTCGCCCGGGCCCACCTTCACCCCGACGTCGGAGTCACCCAACCGGCGAAACACCTTCTCGTCGGTGACGTCGTCACCGAAATACACCACGGCCGAGGCGTTTTCCTGCTCACGCAGGATGTCGAGCGCCAGCCCCTTATCGGTCTGGATCACCGCGAACTCGAGCACCGCCTTACCCTCGGTGGCCTGCGCATCCCACGACCCGGACGCCGCGCGCGCCGCATGCAGCGCCGCCTCCCCGTCAGCCGTCGACGCGTTGCGCACGTGCAGCGCGACGCTGGCCGGCTTGGTTTCGACTGTCACGCCGGGTTTGTCGGCTGCGATCGCGTTCAGTTCCGCGGTGATGCGATTCAGCAACGCGTGGTCGATGTCATGGGTGAACCCGGACGTGAACTCGGCGCCGTGGCTGCCGACCAGGTGCACCGACGACGCCTGCGCATACCCCGACAGGCCGCGCAGCACCTCCAAGGCGCGCCCGGAGATCAACGCCGCCGCGGTGTCGGGCAGTGCCGCGAGGCGGTCAAGGGCATCGGCGGCGTCGGCCAGCGGGCGGGCATCGGGCGGGTTGGCGACGATGGGGGCCATGGTGCCGTCGAAATCGGACGCGACCAGCAGTCGCGGCACGGCGGCGGCCGCGGTCAGCGCACGCTGCAGGTCGGCTAAAAGCACGCCTAGATCTTAGGGTGCTCGCCGTCGCCGATGAGCAGTCGCACCGCAAGGTCCAGGCGCTTGGCCACGTCGGTCGCCGAGGCGCGCCGCGTCAGCCACGCCAGCAGGTTCGACAGCCACACATCCGAGATGACCCGCGCGATGTGGTACTGGTCTTCGGTCGGTTCACCGTCGCTCATGGCGCGGGCGAACATCGAATCCATCAGCTTCCCGACGTGATCAACCTCACCGGCCGCCGATGCGTCTGCGAACACGAACGCGCGCGTCATCGCCTCGGTAAGCAGCGGGTTGCGCTGCATCGCGCGGTTGAGCTTGCCCACCATGATGTTCAGCCGCTGATACGGCGTTCCGCCGGTCAGCGTCGAACGGTCGGTTTTGGCGTCGATGCGTTCGAACTCGCGGCCCAGCGCCGAGACCAGCAGATGCACCTTCGACGGGAAGTAGCGGTAGAGCGTGCCGACCGCGACGTCGGCGCGTTCGGCGACCGCGCGCATCTGAACCGCCTCGTAGCCGCCTTTGGAGGCGATCGCCAGCGTGGCGTCGAGGATGCGCTTGCGGCGCTCCCGCTGGGCTTCTGAGCCGAGTTCGGACTCGGCGAGCACTGCCACGTTCAGCACCTGCCGCGGCCGCGAACCCGACCCTGGCTCAGGGTTGGGACGTGCGGGCGACGGCGGGCCGGACATGCGGCAGTTGACTCCTTCATCTTGCGTGCTCGCGGAAAACGATACGCATGCAGATCCCCATTTTCTCACCTCAGCGCACCGACGGCACCGACGTGTGCTGCTGTAATGGCGGTCGACTTGACGGTCGAACGCTGGCACTATTAGAACACGTTCTAGTGAGGAGCACCGCCTTCTCGCCCAAACGCTAGGAGTCTCGGTGTCGGTGTCGTCCAATCAGACCGTTGCTGACGAGCAGCTTGCCGCGCGTGAACTGGTTCAGAGCTGGGCCGCGAGCTCGGGAGCGATCGAGGCCGCACGCGACGTCGAGCACGGTAACGCCGACGCCTGGCGGCCGGTGTACGACAAGTTGGCCCAGCTAGGCATATTCGGCGTGGCGTTGCCGGAGGAACACGGCGGCGCCGACGGAACGGCCGAGGACTTGTGCGCGATGATCGACGAGGCGGCCGCCGCGCTGGCGCCCGGGCCGGTTGCCACCACGGCGTTGGCCACCCTGGTCATCGAGCGCTCGGATCTGCTGCAGGCGCTGGCGTCCGGTGAGCGGGTGGCCGGGGTCGCGTTGTCGGCTGACCTGCACCTCGACGACGGCCGGGTGTCGGGGACCGCGGAGTACGTGCTCGGCGCCGACGCGTCCGCGGTGCTGGTGCTGCCGGCCGGGGACGCGTTCGTCGTGGTCGACGCCACCGCGCAGGGGGTGTCGATCGAGGCCCTGAAGGCCACCGATTTCTCCCGGCCGCTGGCACGGGTGGTGCTGGATTCGGCGCCGGCCGAGACGCTGGGCGCGTCGCGCCAGCGCGTCGCCGACCTGGCCGCGACGGTGCTGGCCGCCGAGGCCGCCGGGTTGGCCCGCTGGGCGCTGCGGACCGCGACCGAGTACGCCAAGGTGCGTGAGCAGTTCGGCAAGCCGATCGGCAGCTTCCAGGCCGTCAAGCACATGTGCGCCGAGATGCTGCTGCGTTCCGAGCAGGCGTCGGTGGCGGCCAGGGACGCCGCGCGAGCCGCCGCATCCGAAGCCGACGAACAGCAACTGTCGATCGCGGCCGCGGTGGCCGCGGCGGCAGGCATCGACGCGGCAAAGGCCAACGCCAAGGACTGCATCCAGGTGCTCGGCGGCATCGGCATCACCTGGGAGCACGACGCGCACCTGTACCTGCGCCGCGCCTACGGCATCACGCATTTCCTCGGCGGCGCGCAGCGTTGGCTACGGCGCATTTCGGCGCTCACCCAGCAGGGAGTGCGTCGCGAACTGCACATCGACCTCGACTCCGTCGCCCACCTGCGACCCGAAATCGCCTCCGCGGTGGCCGAAATCGCGGCGCTGCCGGTCGACAAGCGTCAGGCCGCGTTGGCCGCAGCGGGCCTGCAGGCGCCGCACTGGCCGCGTCCGTACGGCCGCGACGCCGGGCCCGCCGAGCAGTTGCTGATCGATCAGGAACTGGCGGCCGCCGACGTCGTACGCCCGGATCTGGTGATCGGATGGTGGGCCGCACCAACGATTCTCGAGCACGGCAGCCCGGAGCAGATCGAACGGTTCCTGCCGCCCACGCTGCGCGGCGACCTCATCTGGTGCCAGCTCTTCAGCGAGCCCGGCGCGGGTTCGGACCTGGCGGCGCTGCGCACGAAAGCCGAACGCGTCGACGGCGGCTTCAAACTCACCGGCCAGAAGGTGTGGACCTCGGCCGCGCAGAAGGCACACTGGGGTGTCTGTTTGGCAAGAACCGATCCGGATGCGCCAAAACACAAGGGCATCACCTACTTTCTCGTCGATATGACCTCGCCGGGCATCGTCATCCGGCCCCTGCGCGAGATCACCGGCGACGAACTGTTCAACGAGGTGTTCTTCGACGAGGTCTTCGTCCCCGACGAGATGGTCGTCGGGCAGGTCAACGACGGTTGGCGCCTGGCCCGCACGACGCTGGCCAACGAACGGGTCGCGATGGCGGCAGGTACGGCGTTGGACAACCCGATGGAGGAACTGCTCAAGACGGTGGCGACGCTGGATTTCGATGCCGCCGAACAGGACCGGCTCGGGGCGTTGATCGTGGCCGCGCAGGTCGGCGCGCTGCTGGATCAGAAGATCGCCGAGCTCGCGGTCAGCGGCCAGGACCAGGGTCCGCAGGCCAGCGCCCGCAAGCTGATCGGTGTGCGCTACCGCCAGGCGCTGTCGGAGTTCCGGATGGAGCTGTCACCGGGTGGCGGCGTCGTCGAGAACGACACCGTGCATGACTTCTTGAACACGCGGTGTTTGACCATCGCCGGCGGCACCGAGCAGATCCTGCTCACGCTGGCCGGCGAGCGGCTGCTGGGGCTACCGCGCTAAGCGGGGTTCAACGGGCTTGCACCGGCGGAACATTCGGGAACTGAGCGACCGGTCCGCTCGGGCCTGCGGCTCCCTCCCGCTGACACAGGTATTCGTCGAGGCCATGTGGACCATGCGCGACGCACGTCCACACCGAGCCGTCCGGCAGCGTGCATGAGAATCCGGCGCTGCCGCTCGCCACACCCTCTTGGCACAGGGATCGAAGTATGAAGCCCGAGAAGACTCGCGTCTCTGTGACGTCGTCGTCCTGCTTGGGTTCTGCGGGAGCCGGCGCCGGCGCCACAACGAAGCCGGTAACCAGCAGGGCAGCGACGGCCGAGCCGATCGCGAATGGGTTGTTCATGATCTGCGATCTTTCGGTTGAAGTCGTTAGTACGACGGCTGCGTGGCTACGGCCCGCCGATTCCGCCGGCGCCGTCAGAACCACCGTTGCCGCCCTGGCCGCCCGCGCCACCCGCACCGTTGTTGGTGGTGGCGTTGCCGGACGCGCTGCCGCCGGTTCCGCCGTTTCCGCCGTCCCCGCCGAACGTGCCGCCGGGGCCCCCGTCGCCGCCGTCGCCGCCGGTGGCTACGGCCCCGAAGAATGTTCTCGCGTCGCCGCCGTGACCGCCGCCGCCACCCGTACCTCCGAAGGCGCCACCGCCGCCGCCGATCCCGCCGTCACCGCCGGTGACATTTCCGCGCTGAGCGGCCGCCTCGCCGCCGTCGCCGCCCGTGCCGCCGGTGCCGCCGAGCACACCTCCGTTACCACCGCTCCCGCCTGTGCCGCCGGTGGCTCCTCCGCCGCCGATGGCGCCCGTGTTGCCGCCGTCGCCTCCTGTGCCGCCGTCGCCGTCTAGGAAGCCGTTGCCACCGCGTCCGCCCGTGCCGCCGCTGGCATCTCCGTCGCCGTATGTCACCGCGTTTCCGCCGGCGCCGCCTTGACGCGCGACCAACCCGTCGCCGCCGTCGCCGCCGTCACCGCCGATGGCGTTGCCCTCCTGCGAAACTGCCAAGCCGCCGGCACCGCCGAAGCCGCCGGCACCGTCGAGCAAGCCGCCTCGGCCACCGTCTCCGCCGTCGGCGCCGAGGGCATCAGAGTCGATCGCGACGGGCAGGTCTTGGTCGCCGGCGCCACCGGCGCCGCCGTTGCCGCCGGTGCCGATCAGGCCGGCGTCACCGCCATTGCCGCCGTCACCGGCTGAGTTGATGAGTAGGCCGGCGGCGTTGTAGCTGGCGGCTCTGCCGTTCCCGCCGTCACCGCCATCGCCGAAAAGACCGCCAGCGCCGCCGTTTCCGCCGTCGAGGGCGGCTTCGGCTATCCCGCCGCCGCCCAGCAGAACGAGCTCACCGTCGCCGCCGTCCCCGCCGTTGCCGAAGAGGAAACCCGCGTTGCCGCCGTCACCGCCGAGGGCGCCGTCGCCGCCGTCGCCCCACAGCAGGCCGCCGTTGCCGCCGCGACAATCGGCCGTGCATGCCGGGTCGAGAACCAGCGCATCGAGGCCGTCGCCGATCAACCACCCGCCCGGCCCGATGAGCGGCCGGACCTGCCGAGGCGCCGCGGGCAGGGCGGTGGGAACGGCTCCGGCCGGCCCGACCAGCGGGTCGGTCAGCCACCATGGCCACAGGTCTTCCGCCGGTGACAACGGGGCCGACGACGTGGTGGACGTCGGCCCCATCTCGGCCGCTGCCGGCGCCGAGCACAACAGCACGCCGACCCCGACGATCGCTGCTCCCGTTGCGCCGCTGGCGATATAGTGCGTCCTGGTGTCGTAGGCCATGGCGGTCACGGTATGACCCCCGCCCGCGAGGCCGCGTCGACCGGACTGACCAACTCTGCGTCCGCGCCATGGTGCGTTTTGACCACGGCGCCCGCGGACTGCACGGATTTTTCGGCGGTGATCTTGACCTTGAGCCCACCGCGGAGGGTGTCGAGGTTGACGCAAACACGCTCGGCGGCGGCAACCAGGGCGTCGAGCCGCTTCTGATCGGTTTTCTCATCCGCCGCCAGATGTACTGTGCACGTGAGCGACTCGAACCCGACCCGGACGCTGCGGTCGATATTGAGACATCCTCGAACGTCGAGTTCGCCACCGACCTCCACCTCGAGGGCGGTGAGCCTGACCCCGAGTAGGTCGGCGACCATCCGGATCGATCCGTCCGCGCACGCTGCGAGTGCTGCGCACAGGAGGTCGCCCGGGTTGGGCGCGTCGTGCAGCCCTCCCACGTGGCGGTCGAGCCCGAAGCGCAGCGATACGCCGTAGCCCGTCCCGATTTCGACCTCGCCGTGAAATGGGTCGCTCGGCGGGATGCGTGCGGCCGAGGTTCGTGCCGCTTTGTGGGTGAGCGCCTCGATTGGGCTATCCGCATAGCGCCGCCGCAGTGGCTTCTGCCGCTCGCCGACGATCGAGTTTCGGATTTGCGTTGTCATCTGCTCGTCTCCCTCGACGATGCTGTCCCGGTGTGGCCACTCGTCGACCAGCGCCTTTACCGGGAAAAGCACGAGCGTGCTTTATTTTGACGAGGGTAGCACGGTCGTTCTTTTATGCTCAAGGGCGTGCAGAAGAACAATGTTCTGGGGCCGAAGGGGCAGCGGACGCGCGCGGCGATCCTGGCCGAGGCGGCGCGCCTGGCCACGGTCGAGGGGCTGGAGGGCCTTTCGATCGGTGGGCTCGCGGACGCGATCGGCATGAGCAAGAGCGGCCTGTACGCGCACTTCGGCTCGAAGGTGGACCTGCAGCTGGCGACCATCGAATCCGCGCGGGAAACGTTCATCGCCGAGGTGCTGCTTCCGGCCCTCGAAGCGCCGGCAGGAGTCAAGCGATTGCTCGCCGCATGTGAGGCGTTTCTCTCGCATATCGAACGCCGGGTGTTTCCTGGCGGATGCTTCTTCGCCGCTGCGGCGGCCGAGTTCGGCACCCGGCCCGGCACGGTGCGCGATGCGGTCGCTGCCCAGCAACGTGATTGGATCGAACTACTGGTGCGGCTCGCCCGCAAGGCGGTCGACCTCGGCGAGCTTGCCGCGGATGTCGACCCGGCTCAACTGAGTTTCGAGCTCAACGCGGTGCTCGTCGCAGCCAATACGGCGTTCATCCTTCATGGCGACGCGACCGCCTTCGAGCGGGCTCGGACCGCCGTTCGAAACCGCCTGGTTTCTGGAGGCGAGGTCAGCTGAAGGCGGCCTGCGCGCAGGCGTCCGGGGAGGTGAGGTTCACGCCCGCGTAGACCACCTGGATGTGCGCGCACACGATCAACGGCACGTCGGTGCGCGGTGTGCCCGTGCGCGCGTCGACCGGCCAGGTCTGTCCGTGCAGACGGAACTTTTCCGGTGGTCCACCGCCGAAGTAGATGGTGGTGAACTCCATGTCGGTCAGCGACTTGAACATCCGGGTGTTGGGCGCGTCGGATTTGGCATCCACGTAGACGGAGCGGTCCATCGTGCGCAACGTGGTGGTCTGCCGCGCCCACAGGTCGCCGGGGAAACCGCGAATGCCTTCGGGCGCCCGTAGCTGGGCGCGGGTGTCGAAGAAACATGTACCTTCGGCCGCAATGCAATTGGCGCTGGCTTCAATCTCCAGCGATGTGGCCGCGTCGACGGGTATGGATGCGGTGGCAGTGTCGACCGCTGCCGTCGCCGTCGTGGTCGGGGAGACCAGCGCGAGCGCCAACGCTGTTGCCGGGATCGCTCCGAGTAAGCCGCCCAAGCACTTCACAATTCTCCCTTCGGTGCGGCGAATGCTAGCCCGCCGGCTACTCGTCGTAGGTGACTTCGACCGAATCCGACCGTGGTTTGGCCTGGCAGCCGAGGATCAGACCCTCGTCGAGGTCGGACTGCTCGAGCACGTCGTTGACCTCCATCTCGACCGCGCCGTCCTTCTTGAGCACCGCGCACGCCCCGCAATGACCTTCGCGACAGGAGAACGGCGCGTCCAGCCCCTTGTCCAGCAACACGTCGAGCAGTTTGGCGTTGCGCGGCCAGGCAACCTGGTGGGTCTGGCCGTCGAGCGTGACGATCGCGGTGGCCGGGCCCTCGTCGCTGTCGTCGTCCTCGATCACCACCGCCGCGAACGGGTCGGATTCCAGCGACTTGAACACCTCGATGTGGATCCGACTGGTATCGGCGCCCGCGTTCTGCAGCGCCTCCTCGGCAGCGGCCATGAACGGTGCGGGCCCGCAGATGTAGGCGTCGCGTCCGACGTAGGGCGCGATGATGCCCGCCAGCGCCGCGGCGCTCGGCAGCCCCTGCACGCTGACCAACCAGTGCACAACCGTGAGCCGGTCGGGGTACTTGGCGGCCAACTCGCGCAGCGCCGCGCCGAAGATCACCGAGTCCTCGTCCTGGTTGGCGTAGACCAACACCACCTTGCCGCTGCCTTCGGCCAGCGCCGACTTGCAGATAGACAGCATCGGCGTGATCCCGCTGCCCGCGGCGAGCAGCAGAAAGTCGGCGTCGAGCGTCTTGGGAACGAACGTGCCCGACGGGGCGAGCACGTGGATCTTCATGCCCGGGTGGGCGTGGTCGCAGAGCCAGTTGGACGCGTAGCCGCTGTCGGTGCGTTTGACGGTGACCGTCATCGGATCGCCGGTGAACGGTGAGCTGCACAGCGAGTAGCAGCGCGCCACCGAGCCGGTGCGCTCGCTGGGCACCCGCAGCGTCAGAAACTGACCGGGTGCATAGCGCAGCCGTTCGGCGGGAATCTCGGCGCCGTCGGGGACGCGAAATACCAGCGACCGCGCGTCGGGGGTCTCCTCGACCACCTCGGCCACTTCGAGCTCGAGCACGTGGCTGCCGAGCGGCTCATCGGTCACGGCCGTCTACCCTTTCCTGGGACCAACAACTGCCCATAATTAGAACAGGTTACAGAAATGCATGTGTGCAGGTCTAGCTGCTGCTGGTGCGCTGTACTCGACATGAATCGTAACGTGTTCTAATCTCTGTCTAACGGTCTGCTCTTGCACAAGCGCTCATCGGCAGGTCCTTAGCTCTCGGGAGGCAAACCAGTGACGTCCATTGAACAGCGTGATGTGCAGTCGGTCCTAGCCGGTATCGACGATCTGCTGCCGTTGATCGCCAAGCGCGCGCAGGCCACCGAAGATCTGCGTCGCCTGCCCGACGAGACCGTCGCCGAACTCGACGAGGTCGGCTTTTTCAAGCTGCTGCAGCCCGAACAGTGGGGCGGGTTGCAGTGCGACCCCACACTCTTCTACGAAGCGGTCCGCCGGCTGGCCAGCGCGTGCGGATCCACCGGGTGGGTGGCATCGATCGTCGGTGTGCACAACTGGCACCTCGCGCTGTTCGATCAGAAAGCCCAGGAAGAAGTCTGGGGTGAAGACCCCACCGTGCGGGTCTCGTCGTCGTACGCGCCGATGGGTGCAGGCCAGGTGGTCGACGGCGGCTACCTCGTCAACGGCTCGTGGAACTGGTCGTCGGGTTGTGATCACGCGACGTGGACGTTCGTCGGCGGGCCGGTGATCAAGGACGGCCGCCCGGTGGACTTCGGCAGCTTTTTGATTCCGCGCACCGAATACGACATCGACGACGTCTGGCACGTGGTGGGACTTCGTGGAACGGGAAGCAACACGCTGGTGGTCAAGGACGTGTTCGTGCCGACGCACCGCTTCCTCTCGTACAAGGCGATGAACGACCACACCGCAGGCGGTCTGCAGAACAACACCGCACCGGTGTACAAGATGCCTTGGGGCACAGTGCATCCGACGACCATCTCGGCGCCCATCGTGGGGATGGCCTACGGCGCATACGACGCCCACGTCGAGCACCAGGGCAAGCGGGTGCGCGCCGCGTTCGCGGGTGAGAAGGCCAAGGACGATCCGTTCGCCAAGGTCCGCATCGCCGAAGCGGCCAGCGATATCGACGCCGCGTGGCGTCAGCTGATCGGCAACGTCGGCGACGAGTACGCGCTGCTGCAGGCCGGCCAAGAGATCCCGTTCGAACTGCGCGCCAGGGCCCGACGCGATCAGGTGCGTGCGACCGGTCGCGCCATCGCCTCGATCGACCGCCTCTTCGAGGCCTCCGGCGCCACCGCACTGAACAACGACGCTCCGGTGCAACGGTTCTGGCGTGACGCACACGCCGGACGTGTGCACGCCGCCAACGATCCGGAACGGGCGTATCTGATTTTCGGAAACAACGAGTTCGGCCTGCCGCCGCAGGACACGATGGTCTGATGACCTCCTTCGCCGCCGAAGCTGCCCAACAGCAAGAGATCACCTTCGAGTCGACGTCGCGCTTCGCCGACGTGCGCGGCAAGGGTCCCGCGATGCGGCTGCACTATCACGAGGCCGGGGTCGGCAACGGTGAGACCGTTGTGCTGTTGCACGGTGGCGGACCCGGCGCGTCGAGCTGGTCGAACTTCGGCAAGAACATCGCCGTGCTCGCCCAGCACTTCCACGTGATCGCCGTCGATCAGCCCGGCTACGGTCACTCCGACAAGCACACCGAACACGAGCAGTACAACCGCTACAGCGCCACTGCGCTGCTGGATCTGTTCGACCATCTCGACATCGAACGTGCTGCACTGGTGGGTAATTCGCTCGGCGGCGGTACCGCGGTGCGGTTTGCGCTCGACAACCCCAAGCGCGCGGGCCGGCTCGTGTTGATGGGACCCGGTGGGCTGAGCGTGAACCTGTTCTCACCCGACCCCACCGAGGGCGTCAAGCTGCTCGGGAAGTTCACTGCCGAGCCCACGCGTGAGAACCTGGAGAAATTCCTGCGCATCATGGTCTACGACCAGAGCCTCATCACGCAGGAGTTGATTGACGAACGCTTCGCGATCGCCAGCCAGCCCGAGTCGCTGGCCGCCGCCAAAGCGATGGGTAAATCGTTTGCAGGTGCGGACTTCGAGCTCGGCATGATGTGGCGCGAGGTGTACAAGCTACGCCAGCGGGTACTTCTGATCTGGGGTCGTGAGGACCGCGTCAACCCACTCGACGGCGCGTTGGTAGCCCTCAAGCAGATTCCCCGGGTGCAGTTGCACGTCTTCGGGCAGTGCGGACACTGGGCCCAGCTGGAGAAGTTCGACGAGTTCAACAAGCTGACGGTGGATTTTCTAGGAGGCGGGTCGTGAGTATCCGGTCACTGGGCTATCTGCGGATCGAGGCCACCGATGTCGCGGCTTGGCGTGAGTACGGGCTCAAGGTGCTCGGCATGGTCGAGGGTAAGGGCACGACTGACGGCGCCCTCTACCTGCGGATGGACGACTTCCCGGCGCGCCTGGTCATCGTGCCGGGCGAACACGACCGGCTGCAGGTCTCGGGCTGGGAAACCGCGAATGCCGCAGCGCTGCAGGAGATCCGCAACCGCCTCGACGTGGAAGGCACCCCATACAAGGAAGCTACCGCCGCCCAACTGGCCGACCGCCGCGTCGACGAGATGATCATCTTCGACGACCCGTCGGGCAACACGCTCGAGGTGTTCCACGGAGCAGCGCTCGAACACCGCCGCGTGGTCAGCCCCTACGGTCATAGGTTCGTCACCGAGGAGCAGGGGCTCGGGCACGTGGTGCTGACCACCCGCGACGACGCCGAGTCACTGCACTTCTACCGCGACGTGCTCGGGTTCTCGCTGCGCGACTCGATGCGGTTGCCGCCGCAACTGGTCGGTCGGCCCGCCGACGGGCCACCGGCCTGGCTGCGCTTCTTCGGCGTCAACCCGCGCCATCACAGCCTCGCCTTCATGCCCGGCGAAACACCAAGCGGCATCGTGCATCTGATGGTCGAGGTGGAGAGCAGCGACGACGTGGGCCTGTGTCTGGACCGGGCACTGCGACGTAAGGTGCCGATGTCGGCGACGTTGGGTCGGCACGTCAACGACAAGATGCTGTCGTTCTACATGAAGACCCCCGGCGGCTTCGACGTCGAATTCGGTTGCGAGGGCCTGCAAGTCGACGACGAGGGCTGGGTCGCGAGGGAGAGCACCGCGGTCAGCCTGTGGGGTCACGACTTCAGCGTCGGTTTCAAGAGCTAGTGTCCGCAGAAACGTTGGACCCGCGCACCTTTCGCAGTGTGCTCGGCCAATTCTGTACCGGTATCACCGTGATCACCACCATGCACGAAGAGGTGCCGGTCGGCTTTGCCTGCCAGTCTTTTGCGGCGTTGTCGCTGGACCCGCCACTGGTGTTGTTCTGCCCGACCAAGATGTCGCGGTCGTGGCAGGCGATCGAGGCCAGCGGCAACTTCTGCGTGAACGTGCTGCATGAGAATCAAAAGGACGTCTCGGCGACGTTCGGCTCCAAGGAGCCCGACAAGTTCGCCAAGATCGATTGGTACCGCTCCGAACTCGGGTCACCTGTGATCAAGGAAACACTGGCACACATCGACTGCACGGTGCACACGGTGCACGACGGCGGTGACCATTATGTGGTGATCGGCGCGGTGCACTCGCTGTCTGATGCCCCGCAGCGAAAACCGCGGCCGCTGCTGTTCTACCGAGGCCAGTACACCGGTATCGAGCCCGACAAGACGACGCCGGCGCAGTGGCGCGACGACCTGGAGGCGTTTCTCACCGCCACCACCGACGACACCTGGCTCTAAATACACCCCGCGGCACAGGGGTCCGCGACCGGCAGCGACTCGGGCGGTGGCGCGTGCGGGTCCGCCGGCGGCAGCTGTTCGGTGAGGTCGACGTCGTGGTCGAGGTTCGGCGCGATCGGGATCACGTTACAGATGAAACTCAGGGCGAACTCGCACGGTGGCGGGCCCGGCTGTGCGCCGGCCGGAGCCGACGAGAGCGCTGCCGTGACGGCCACCGCCGCCGCGGTGATCAGCGCTTTGGTGAACACCGGCTCACTGTAACGCCTGTTCGCCGATGAAGTCGATGACCGTCGCGGCCACCTCGGCGTGCATGGTGTCGTTGAGGACGTCGTGGCGGGCTCCCGCGAACTCCGCGATCCGCAGCGCCTCGATCTGTTCGGCGTAGGCGCGCACTGGCCCGATCGGCGCGATCGGATCGTTGACGCCGTGCACCGCCAGCGTCGGCACCGCGAGCTTCGGCAGATCGGAACCGAACCGGTCCCACGCCCAGTCGAGCTCCCGGGTCAGGGTCGCACCGTCGGCGTCGACGAACACCAGCGGGTCGTTCTCCAACGAGTCGAGATAGAAGGGGTCTGAGGACAGCCAGCCTGGATCGAGCTCGACAGAAGTGTCGCTGTCGAGCAGGTCGGGCATCGGCACCAGCGGCGCACCGGAGATGACGCCGGCCCGAAACCGGTCGGGCTGGTTCAGCAGGCGGAACAACATGACGACCGATCCGAACGAGTGGCCCTGCGCGATCAACGGCAACCCGGGCTGGTGCTTCTCGGCCAGCTCGGTCAGCGCGTCGGCCAGCGCGGAGCTGTCTTTGATCGAGCCGAAGTCGCCGCGCGGGCCCGGGCTGAGGCCGTGGCCGAACTGGTCCACCGCCCACAAGTCGATGCCCGCCGCGTTCAGCGCGAAACCGTAACGGTGATAGAGCCCGGTGTGCTCACCGAATCCGTGCAGAAAAGCCACGACGGCACGAGGCTCGGCGGCGGGCCAGTGGCGGTAGTAGGCCCGGCCCTTCGGATGGTCGATGAACGGCATGGACTGACTGCAGCAAGTCTCGCGGTGAAGCGCAAGCCCCTGCGGTGGTCAACCTCGGCCGAGAAGAACGTCGCGCTGGTCGGTCATCTGGGCGCGGATGGCGTCGACGACGGCGGCGACCTCGGGTCTGCGTAACGTCTCGGCGCGCGCGACGAGCCAGTAGGTCAACTGGACCGCGACGGCGCGCGGCAGGACTCGCACCAGATCATCATGGCGGTCGGCCATGAAGCAGGGCAGCAGACCCAGGCCGGCGGAGGCTCGCGTCGCCTCGACGTGTACGAAAACATTGGTGGAGGTCACAGATTCGCGCATCGTCGGGGCGAAGCTGGTCGCCACGTCGAGGTCGTCCACCTGCAGCATGGCGTCGATGAAGTAGATCAGCGGAAAACGGGACAGGTCCGCGATGCTCATCGGTATGCCGTACGCACGCAGGTATTCGCGCGCCCCGTACAGGCCGAGGCGGTAGTCACCCAGTTGAATCGCCTTGGCCCGGTGCACCTTCGGCTCGCCAACCACTATCTCGACGTCCAGGCCCGAACGCTGCTGGGTGGCCGGCCGGGTGGTGGCCACGATCTCGACGGCGACCCGTGGGTGCTCGCGCTGGACGTGGGCAGCGGCCGGCGCGGCGATGTAGGCCGAGAAGCCATCGGTGGCCGAGATCCGCACGACGCCCTCCAGGGTGCGCTCGCCGCCGCTGTCGACGCTCAGCGAGCGCACGGCGGATTCGACCGCTTCGGCAGCCGACAACGCCTCGCGGCCGAGGTCGGTCAGTTCCCAGCCACCCGCGCCGCGGGTCAGCACCCGCCCGCCGATCGACTGCTCGAGTGCGGCGATGCGCCGAGAAATGGTCGTGTGGTTGAGCCCGAGTTCCTCGGCTGCGGTGGTGTAGCGGCCGGAGCGGCCGACAGCCAGCAACACCAGCAAGTCGTCGGCGCTCGGACGACCACTCGACGCCGTCATGGTGTGCATTTTTGCAGATCGGCGCTGCATGTTTGGCTATTGCGGGGGAACGAACCTGCATGAATACTCACAGCGGGTCTGTGCCCACGGTCACAAGCAGAGGAGCGCCGGATGAGCATCGCGGAAGAGCCGAAGCCGCAGCCCGCTGGTTCCGGTGCGGTACCGACCGGCCTGAAGCGGGTGGTGGTCGCCTCGATGGCCGGCACGGTCGTCGAGTGGTACGAGTTCTTTCTATACGCCACCGCGGCCACGCTGGTCTTCAACAAGGTGTTCTTCGCCGAGGGCACCAGCGAGGCCGCCGGGCTGATCGCCGCGCTGCTGACCTACGCCGTCGGGTTCGTCGCGCGGCCGCTCGGCGGCGTGGTGTTCGGACACTTCGGTGACAAATACGGCCGCAAGAAACTTCTCCAGTTCGCGATCCTGCTCGTCGGCGCCGCCACCTTCCTCATGGGTTGCCTGCCGACCTACGCGCAGATCGGGGTATGGGCGCCAATCCTTCTGGTGATCCTGCGGTTCCTTCAGGGCTTCGCGGTCGGCGGCGAATGGGGCGGCGCGGTGCTGTTGGTCGCCGAGCACAGCCCGAACGACAAGCGCGCGTTCTGGTCCAGCTGGCCGCAGGCTGCGGTGCCCGTCGGCAACATGCTGGCCACCGTCGTGCTGCTGATCCTGACGCAGGTGCTCTCCGAGGCGTCCTTCCTGTCCTGGGGCTGGCGGATCGCCTTCTGGCTGTCGGCGGTCGTGGTGCTCATCGGCTACTACATCCGCACCAAGGTCTCCGACGCACCGATCTTCGTGGCCGCTCAACAGGAGGTCGAGCGGGCCAAAGCAGCGTCCTACGGTGTGGTCGAGGTGTTGAAGCGTTACCCGCGTGGGGTTTTCACCGCGATGGGACTGCGCTTCGCCGAGAACATCATGTACTACCTCGTCGTCACGTTCTCGATCGTCTACCTCAAGACCCACGTCGAGGCGGACACGAGCGACATCCTGTGGTGGCTGTTGGTCGCGCACGCGGTCCACTTCGTGGTCATCCCGCAGGTGGGACGGTTGGCTGACCGCTTCGGGCGCCGGCCGGTGTATATCGTCGGCACGATCGCCGCGGCCAGCTGGGGTTTCTTCGCGTTCCCCATGATGAACAGCGCCAACTACCTGCTCATCATGGGCGCCATCATCACGGGCCTGGTGATCCACGCCCTGATGTATGCGCCGCAGCCGGCGCTGATGGCCGAGATGTTCCCGACCCGTATGCGGTATTCCGGCGTCTCCCTTGGATATCAGGTCACCTCGATCGTGGCCGGCTCGTTGGCGCCGGCCATCGCGACCTGGCTGCTGGACAGGTTCAACTCGGCGGTTCCGATTGCGCTGTATCTCGCGGGCGCGGCGGCGATCACCTTGGTGGCCGCCCTCCTCACCCGCGAAACCAACGGAATCGACCTGGAGGCCCTCGATCAGGCCGACCGCGACGCGCTGGCGAAGGCGGATCAGCAATGACCGATCTGGACGGCCGGACCGCACTGGTCACCGGCGCTGCGAGCGGAATCGGCGCCGCATGTGCCCGCGCGCTGGCCGCGCGCGGCGCACAGGTCACCGTCGCAGACCTCAACGCCGACGGTGCTGAAACCGTTGCGGGCGAAATCGGTGGAAAGCCTTGGGTCGTCGACCTTTCGGATGTCAGCGCGCTGGAGGATCTGCAGTTGCAGGCCGACATCCTGGTCAACAACGCCGGCGTGCAGCACGTCAGCCCAATCGAAGACTTCCCGCCCGAACGTTTCCGGTTCATCCTGGCGCTCATGGTCGAGGCGCCGTTCCTGCTGATCCGCGCCGCGCTTCCGCACATGTACGGCCAGAAGTTCGGGCGGATCATCAACATCTCGTCGGTGCACGGGCTGCGCGCCTCCGAGTACAAGAGCGGCTACGTCACGGCCAAGCACGGGCTGGAAGGTCTTTCGAAGGTAACTGCGCTGGAGGGCGGTCCGCACAACGTCACCAGCAACTGCATCGACCCCGGATACGTGCGTACTCCGCTGGTCACCAAGCAGATCGCCGACCAGTCGCGCCGCCACGGCGTCCCCGAGGATAAGGTGGTGGAACAAATTCTGCTGAAGGAGAGCGCGATCAAGCGGCTGGTCGAACCGGAAGAGGTTGGCTCCCTCGTGGGTTGGCTCGTTTCACCGGATGCGGGGATGGTGACGGGGGCGTCGTACTCGATCGACGGCGGCTGGAGCGCCCGATGACCGAGACCGTGGCCGCGCAGTGGACACCGACCGCCGACGACATCGCGACGGCCCGGATCACCGACTTCGCCCGATTCGTGCAGCAGCGAGTCGGCACACCTTTCGAGGACTACCAGTCGCTGTGGCAGTGGTCGGTCGACGAACCTTCCGCGTTCTGGGCGGCGCTGTGGGACTACTTTGAACTCGGCGACCGACCGGACACGGTGTTGGCCGCCGAGACGATGCCGGGTGCGCAGTGGTTTCCCGGCGCCAAGCTGAACTACGTCGACCAGGTGATACGCAACGCGCGCACCGACCGACCGGCCATCCTGCGCGTGGCCGAGGACGGTTCGACCGAGGAAGTATCGTGGGCTGAACTTCTCAGCCGGACAGCTGCTTTCGCGCATCGGCTGCGGGAGCTGGGCGTCGGAGCCGGCGACCGGGTGGTCGGATATCTGCCGAACATCCCTGAAGCGATCATCGCGTTTCTGGCGACCGCGAGCATCGGTGCGGTATGGAGTGCATGCGGGCAGGATTACTCGGCCAAGGCGGCGTTGGACCGCCTCGGTCAACTCGAGCCCACCGTGTTGGTGACCGCCGACGGATACCACTACGGCGGGAAGTTCCACGACAAGAGTGCCGACATCGCGGCCATGCAGGCCGGCCTGCCCGCGCTGCGGGCCACCGTGATGGCAAGGGAGCTGAACAGCTCGACCGACCTGGACAAGCTGACCACCACCGCCGTGGACTTCGACCATCCGCTGTGGATCCTGTTCTCCTCGGGCACCACCGGGCTGCCCAAGGGCATCGTGCACGGACACGGCGGTGTGCTTCTCGAACACCTGAAAGCCACTGCGCTGCAATGTGATATCGGACCGGACGACACGTTCTTCTGGTACACCAGCCCGAGCTGGATGATGTGGAACTTCCAGGTCGCAGGATTGCTGGTCGGGTCCACCATCGTCTGCTACGCGGGCAGTCCCAGCTCGCCGCGCCCGGACGCGCTGTGGGATATCGCCGCACGTGTGCAGGCCACCGTCCTGGGGACCAGCCCCGGCTACGTGCTGGGCTGCGCCAAGGCCGGCGCGGTGCCCCGGAACGACCACGATCTTTCGGCGCTGCGCACGGTCGGCATCACGGGTTCCTCACTGCCGCCGTCGACGTCACTGTGGTTGCGCGACAACGTCGGTGAGCACGTGCAGGTCTCGTCGATCAGCGGTGGCACCGATGTGGTGTCGGCGTTTATCGGCGGTGTGCCCACCGTGCCGGTCTGGCCGGGGGAATTGTCCGCACCTTACCTCGGGTGTGCGCTGGACGCGTGGGATGAGTCGGGAAACCCGGTGCGCGATGAGGTGGGCGAACTGGTGATCACCAAACCCATGCCGTCCATGCCGATCAGGTTCTGGAACGACGACGACGGATCGCGTTACCACAGTGCATATTTCGAGACGTACCCCGGCGTGTGGCGGCACGGTGACTGGATCACGATCACCGAGCGCGGGAGCATCGTCGTGCACGGTCGGTCGGACTCCACGCTGAACCGGCACGGCATCAGGATGGGCAGCGCCGACATCTACCAGGCCGTCGAACGGATTCCGGAGATCGCCGAGGCGTTGGTCATCGGCGCCGAACAGCCCGACGGTGGCTACTGGATGCCGCTGTTCGTGGTGCTCGCCGGCGACGCCGAGCTCACCGACGAACTGGGCGACCGCATCAAGAGCACCATCCGCACCGAGGTCTCACCGCGGCATGTGCCCGACGAGATCATCGTCGCGCCAGGGGTGCCGCATACCCGCACGGGCAAGAAGCTCGAGGTGCCGATCAAGAAGCTGTTCCAGGGGGCCGACTCGGCGAAGGTGGTCGAACGCAGCGCCGTGGACGATCCGGCGTTGCTGGACTGGTACGCCAACCTCAAACGCTGATCTTTTCTTGTCGGCTCTGAAGTGTCGGTGGGGCCGTCTAGTGTCGAATGTATGTTCGAGTCGGTGTCGGATGTGGAGCTGGTCGACTTCATGGGTGAGGAGACCCGTGAGGAGTCGGCGGCGATGGGTCGGCGCCTGGCCGCGGTCGGTGAGTTGTTCGCTCGCCGTGAGCGCGAGTATCAGGAAGCCAAGTTCTACTTCACCGATGTAGTTGCCGCGGTGGCTGCGGAGATCTCGCCGATCCAGAACATCAGCCATGCCCGCGCGGTGTATCAGGTCGGGCTGGCCAGGACGTTGCGTGACCGGCTGCCGCGGATCGCCAAGGTGTTCATCAGCGGGGTGATCGACTTTCGGATGGTCAACACGATCGTCAACCGTACCGAAAACGTCGAGGACGAGGTGATCGGTGAGCTTGATGAGGCGTTGGCGCGCCGGGTGCACAAGTGGATGAAGCTGTCCACGCCCAAGCTGCGTGATCGGCTGGATATGTGGGTGGCCAAATTCGATCGGGCCGCGGTGCGGGTGCCGCCGAAAGTCGATGAGGATCGCTGCGTGGAGATTCATCCTGGCGATACCGCGGGTATGGCGATCTTGTGGGGCACCCTGCATTCTGCCGATGCCGCCGCGGTCGATCAGCGGCTGGATGCTTTGGCTGACACGGTCTGTGAGAACGATCCGCGCACCAAACGCCAGCGTCGCGCCGATGCCTGCGCACCGGCGGTCCGCGGTGAAGCGGTGCTGGCGTGCCAATGCGGATCCCCAGATTGTCCGGCACAAGCATCACGACACGCTGCAACGGCGGCGGTGATCCATGTGCTGGCGGAACAAGGCACCCTCGACGGCAGCGCCGACACCCCGGGTTATCTGCCCGGTTTTGGGGTGTTGCCGGCCGAGTCGGTGCGTGAGCTGGCCCAGAGCGCGACGGTCACACCGCTGCAGGTACCCACCGACGCCGCGCCGGATCCGGGGTATCGGCCCAGC